>JADHRU010000045.1 GCA_016777265.1 Synechococcus sp. BS30m-G31 | reverse complement strand
AAATTTGCTTAAATTTATCAAGAGTGGCGTATGGTACGGTGTAACCAAGCGACATATTAATTATATTTGCACCATTATCAATAGCATAATATATTGCATCAAAAAGATCTTCTTTCTCATATCTTTGAGCATCGCCGAACACGTCCAACGACATTAATTCGACATCCCAAGTAATTCCAGATACACCTATTTTATTATTACCCTTTGCGCCGATAATTCCCGCAACATGCGTACCATGCTCGCTAGGAAAAAGTTGATCTGATTGTTCGCCAAAGTTCCAACCATTTATGTCATCGATATAGCCATTACCATCATCATCAATACCATTCAATGGCACTTCATTTGAATTAATCCATAGATTATCAATCAAATCAGGATGGGCAGTGTCAAATGCACCATCAATCACTGCAACTTTAATTTTCGGGCTCTCAGCATTAATCTTCCAAGCTTCAGGAGCGCGAATATCAAGATCTAATGCACCAAAACTCTGACCGGTGTTCAGAAGATGCCATTGAGACCCAAATAATGCATCATCTGGGAGACGCATAGACTGGGGTATGTATTTGGTATCGAGAGAAATTCGGTAAAAAGAGTCAAACTCTTGTCGGACATAACTTTTATCATAATCAACAACTAAGGAGTACTTGCCAGGACTAAGATGTCCAAAGATATATTCATTAGAAAGACTATCATTCGAAGGATCTGTCAACAAAGTTTTTTTCTTCTTGCCATCAATCTTCCATAATGATAAGTCAAGATCATCCAATACATTTTTTAGCTTGAAAGAAATTGGTAAGCGAGATTTTTTTGATCCTTGAAGCATGAATTCATATTCATGATACTTTCTTGGCGACAACCAGCCTTTTTCCTGAAGAAACATCCCGGAAGAAATCGATTTCAGATCGATGCGGGCTTGCTTTTTGTTCATTTTTTTCATGCTCTATATTAATGATAGACACAAGAGTGTAAGTAAGACTCAGGGTGAACATTAGTTCACATACATGCCAGGGGGATTTGAGAAATTCATCGATATTAATCCAAACATAGTTGCATACAGGAATAAATTATATTATATCTTCACTGCCAGAGTAAGGAACAATACGTGCATTTAATTATTTAGTAAAGTACCGAAAGTAATTTTCTAGTTCAGTCCACGAATCGCAGACAAGCTTGAATTTACTCGTCATCAAACGATGAAGATTGTAATTCGTTGGATGGGAAATAAAACATCCATAGGGGATGGGGTATCCAACAGCTTGTCCTTCCTTCGTCGAAGACGTTGCCTGGAAATGTGCCGAACGCATCACATCACAGAGCATCGCCAATGGGGCACCGGATTGTTCCCAACCAGGATCCACCCAGAGTTTTCCATAACGCAGCGTATCTTCAGAAAGAAAATGACACATCAACCAACCAATAATCTCACCCTGACTTTTCAGAACGCGACTGTACAAAAGAGAAGGTTCCCAGTCATACGAGTCATCATCCGGATCCCAAGGCACACCAAGCTGATGAGCCTTTGAAAAGCTAATTCGATCCTTCCATCGCTCCATATCACGGGGGTCATAGGGCTCAATGACCCACTGAGCAGATCCTTTCTTTCGCTCAACGGCCTTCTCAAGACGCGTTAGCAGAGGGCCCACCCGCTGGATATTTGAAAGGCGAACAACGACTTTTCCAGGCTTTTTAGACCAAGATCCATCAGAAGCGATGAGTTGGCGTACAAAATCTCCATATTGACCCTTTTGAGGGCAACCAATCTGAACTCCAGCCAAGCCTTCGTCTAATGCAAATTCAACAACATGCTGCAACAGAAGTGGACCCAAAACAGAAGCCACTTTTGGGGTAACAAATACAATACTGACGACGCATAGAACGAGCGATGATTCATTATCAACCGACGAGTTAATCACCTTACCAACAAGCACACCACATTTGACCTCACCAAATTTAGCTGTTTCTTTATGAATTTTGACCCCCCAAATCAAGATACTGGCTTCTTGATTTGGATCAGTAACAGGTATCTGGTCTAAACAAGAACGCTGCAGAGGCGAAAGAAAGCGAAACCACTCTTCATCTATGGAGGCATCAAGCCGCTCAATAAAAACATTCATTCAAAGAGTGCAGCAATAGAATCAATAAGCAATTATGAAAACCGATAAATCCTAATTAAAGCGCAATCAAATCAACCTGACTTCCAATGGACAAATCAAATCGATCAATGGAACCGCTTCGCAATTCAATCCAATTGTCAAAGGGCCGCCTGGATTCGTAAAGCGGGCATTCCTTAGGATCAGAACTCGCACAGATCGGCGTCTCGGCAGATAGATCAACAATCTCGCCATCGTTGAGAAACAGAAGATCCAAAGGGGCCAGGCAATTAAACATATAAACCGACTTTTTCTGCGGTTTCGACTGAGGGAACATCATGCCCCTCCTTCTCGGGAGAGCCTCACGCCGCATCATTCCAAGGGATTGCTGAAAATCAGATTCAGCTGATTCAAGACGTACAGAATCTCCACTCTCAAAGACTGCCTTAACTGAAGGATTGAGACGCTGCTGCGATTGCAGGGAAATCTGATCCGGCTTGGCATTAGCAACACTCGTGCTAATTGTCCGATCTAAAGTAGTGATTAAAGTACCACCATTCACAGGAAAACGAAGAATCTGATCAGATCCACGATGAACGATCTGGTCACCCTCCGAAGGGTTGAAGTCAGTGATTTGATCTTGCCCCGAGCTGATGACAAAGAAGTCAGCACCTGGGCCACCTGTAAGAACATCTTTTCCGCCACGCCCGTCGAGAATATCGTCGCCCTTACCTCCACTCAGAACATTGCTTTTACGATTTCCCAGAATTTTGTCATGCCGGCCTGAGCCCGAAATATTTAATTGCTTGGAGGATGCTTTCAGCTTCGCCCTTCGATGCGACCAAGGATACTGGCTCACAGAATTACAAATCGATAATTTACTCTAGTCTAAAATACGCAGGTCTCAAGTGAGCAAAATTTACAATAATTAAGCTCAAAGAGTGGGCAGTCGCATGAGTCGAGCGAAAGGGAGAAGCCAACTGAAGATCCCATCAAAATGTGGACAGCAATTCAAGTGATGTTTCAAACAAAGTTCGGCAACGTCATACATCTAAATCAATAACGACGGCAAAAATAATTAAAATGAATAACTCCTAAACAGCCTTCGATTGATGTGCATCGTCGGTTCAGCACTTCCATCATTAAGCCGATTGCCAACAACGAGACATCCGCCCCTCTAACGCAGAGACACCAGCGTGACTGCTTAGGCTAGGGGCCATGCGCAATTCTTTTTTCGACCAAAGCTTGGATGCCGTGTCGATCCGACGCAGGATCCATGAGGTTGCGGCCGGAAAAGTTGGCTTCTACAGCGTTGGCCTTTACCCAGCGTCCTTGGCCTACAACTGCGCCATGCAGAACGAGGCAGGACGGCTGTTGCTCGCCCCTCGTTCAGGGCGGGAGCTGCTCGGGGCCTTCCCGGCGGAATCCATCAAAAACATGGACCCCGGACACGTGGAAACGGTGCTCGATATGGGCAGCCACCGAACGGGCAGTGAACGGACTCCCAATACGTTGGGAGATCTCATTCAACGTTGTGAGCTTGTGGTGCTCAGCGCCAACAGCAACCACATTGAAGAGGATTTGCTGGAAGCAACGCGTCTACGGGAAGAACTGGGACGTGATCAAGTGGTTCTGGCTTGTTTAGCTGGTTCCTTTAACCACGATCCAATTAGTAACAGCGCTTATGTGCTTTGCGAAAAGGAGCCCAACTTGGCCTTTTTCTCAGGGTTCCATCGGCATGGGGCCCTTCGAAATCCGTTTGATAGCTTCACTGCCAATTTCTGCCATCCCAATGCCCTAACGGCGATGTTGGGGGCCCAGATACTCGATCAACTATCCCCCAACATTCAAGTAGCAGCGGGGGTTCACAACGTTGAAGGGCAATACATCAAAGCGGCCAAAAACATGGCCTCCGTTTTTGCAGGGTTTGGTTACACCTTTCACCAAGACAATCCGGGTGTGCTCCCCACGCTGCTGACACTGCTCCTCGATCAGTGCATGGACCAGGCTGCCACCGTTTCGATGGCGCGTCCTGATCGCCAAAAGCTCTACCACCGGCAACCGATCCCACTCACGGAGCTGGGTTATGCGGTGCCAAGAATTGAAGCAACGCTTGTTCGAGACGGTGATTTCGAGAAGGTGCGCGACCACACCTTCAGCCAGCTCACAGCGATGGTGGCGGATGTCCGCGGCAGCATGATGTTGCCTGTTTCCGGCAGCCCTACGCGTAATTTCCAAGCCGGCCAGGTGCTTGCGATGCGCATGCAGGAGCACGAGCGTTGTCCTCACTCCATGGAAGAACTCGAAAAATGGTGTGAATCCGCCGGGATGCGAAAGGGGGGCCTGGAAGGATTGAAATCCTTGCGCTACTGGCCACAAATCGCCCGTAAATACGCCATCCCAGTCCATGACGCGTCCATGGTGAATTTGCTCTATATGGCGATCTATGGGCGACCTGGCGTGAAGGAAACCGCTTACAAAGTGATGACGGAAAGTCGGGAATTGTCGAGCTATTGCCAGGAATCGGTGCGACCTAGCCACAGCCGTCGCTACGGCGAAGCTCTGCAAAACCTCGAGGTCCCAGAAGCCCTCGACTTACTGGTGAATGCTGTGATCGCCGACAACGCGCGGCAGGCCATGCGTGGCGAAGTGACCCTTGATGAAGCCAATGAAGCTGGTGTAGCCGCCCACCTTCAGCTCATGGACTTGATTGAGTCACAGATGGACAATTAAGTCGTAGTCGCCTGCTGTTCCGCACACCGAGCAGCGGGGATCCCAACGGTTAACGGCATGGTTTTGAAATAAGACCATTGCGATTACCGATTACTAATGACCGAGGCCCTGGAAGCCATCGCCGATCGCTTCCATCCCCGTGAACAGATCACGGCGATTCGGTCCCTCGGCTCGGGAAACGTGAATGAAACCTTTCTTGTGACCCACGAAGGGTCGAGTGAAACAGGTCATTTCGTGATGCAACGGCTCAACACGGCCGTGTTTGAACGTCCCGATTTGGTGATGCGCAACTTGCAAGCGCTGGGCGAGCACATCGACCGGCGGCTGGCCACTCCACCACCGGAGCTCCAGGGCCGTCGCTGGGAAGTCCCACGGATTGTGCGCTGCCGCTGCGAAGAGTCGGCATGGGTTGAGCACAACGGTGAGTTTTGGCGCTCGATCACTTACATCGGCGCCGCATCCACCAGTGATGAAATTCAGGATTGTGGCCATGCCCATGAGCTGGGTTACGGGCTCGGCATGTTCCACAACTTGATTCATGACCTTGCCATTCATCAGCTGGCCGACACCCTTGAGAATTTTCATGTAACGCCTGAGTATCTAAATCGTTACGATTTAGTGTTGAAATCCCACACAAAGCTGGGCACTGCCGAACAGTCGGCCTGTGACTTCATTGACAAGCGTCGACAGGGTGTGGATGTTCTCGAAGCTGCTCTCGCCCGTGGAGAGTTGCAGCATCGGCCAATCCATGGGGACCCCAAAATCAACAACATGATGATCGACGAGGCCAGCGGCAAGGCTGTCGCTCTGATTGACCTCGATACGGTGAAACCTGGGTTAATTCACTACGACATCGGCGATTGCATTCGTTCCTGCTGCAACGCAGCTGGCGAAGAAACCACAGATCTAGCCAGCGTTCGCTTTGACTTAGCTCTCTGCGAAGCCATCCTGAAGGGGTATCTCGAGGTGGCTCAAGGATTTCTGACGTCGTGGGATCTTCATTACCTACCAGACTGCATTCGCTTAATCCCCCTGGAACTAGGACTGCGCTTCCTCACGGATCATCTTGAGGGGAACGTTTATTTCAAAACAGATCGACCAGGCCACAATCTCCAGCGCGCCGCCGTTCAGTTCAAGCTTGTCCAAGACATTGAGAATCAGATGCCAGCCCTTCAACGCCTGATCAAACGCCTCAGTGATCGCCCCGTGGTCTAACTAGATATGCCTCGCCCCGCCGTCATGCTGCGTCAGGTGGCGCGCTTAACACCCTTCGAGCGTTCCATTCCCAGTGATCTTCAAGTCAGTGCAGCGCTCGTTTGGAACAGCAATGGCTGGCTAGAGCTCAGCTACGGACTGCTTGCTTTAGCGCCCCCCGGACTATCGACGCTGGTGCTCCCCTCCCCTTTAGAGGACGGCCCCCAGCACGGACACCGCAAAGATGGGCTCTGGACAGCCACCTGCTTCGAGGCCTTTCTGGCCTTGCCGGATCAGAGCCGTTATTGGGAAATCAATCTTTCCCCCAATGGCGATTGGGCGGTTTACAGCTTCCAGGGGTATCGAAGTGGCCAGCAGCCGCAGCCGCTGAAACAAGACCCTGAAATTGGCATCCAACGCTTGCACCATCATCTTCGTGTGGATGTCCGCCTTCCCCTGGCGCCCTGGTGGTCTGCTGGGGTGTGCCCAGAGGTCAACCTCTCAGCCGTGATCGAGCATGGCGAGGCAGGGTTGAGTCACTGGGCCCATCGCCATCAAGCAAAAGCTGATTTTCACGACCGAACAACATTCCTTAAGGGCTGAATGGGCCGTAATGTCACGCCACTGCCCGTTACGACGAAATGCGGAGCCGGTCTGTTCTGATTGCTGCTGTGGCTACCGCCTCAACCCTGGCATTGGTGGTGCTGAAACAACCCAAAACGGTTGCGCTTCCCTCGCTGGACGGCTCGCCAACGATTCCAGCCGCCAAAGCCGAGCAACGCAAGATCGCCAAAGCCAGGAGCTATCCAAGGGTTCCCTCCCATCCCAACGACATTGCGGCGCTGCTCAGCACCGTTGAGACCGCTTTAAGGAATCCTGCGACCGCCGCAGGATTACTCCCAGACCTGGGGCATCAACAACAGGTGATCTATCGGGTGCTTTCCGCCAACCCAGCCCTGTCTTCACAAGTGCTTGCGGCACTCCCCGCTCAATGGCGCAGTGTGGCTGAGCGGCATTTGGCCGCTCGACGCGAATTTTTACGGATGGGCCGGAGGCGCCGCCCGACTGTTTTACCCGCCTGGCGAATTATTGCTCCAGAACCAGCGCAAAACCTGCTGAACTACTACCAAAAAGCCGAGTCGTCCACAGGCATTGAGTGGGAAGTGCTGGCAGCGGTGAATTTGGTTGAGACCGGCATGGGGCGCATCGATGGCATTTCAGTGGCTAACGCCCAAGGCCCCATGCAGTTCTTGCCCACCACTTGGGCGGAAGCAGGAATCGGACAAGGCAATATTCGCGATCCGCACGATGCAATCCAAGCTGCAGCCCGTTATTTGGTGAGACGCGGTGGGTTAGCAGATATCAGCAAGGGGTTATGGGGTTACAACAACAGCGACTACTACGGACGTGCCGTTCTGCTGTATGCCTCATTGATGCGGGAGGATCCACTGGCCTACATCGGGCTTTATCACTGGGAAATCCACTTCAACGCCGCCGATGGCGACCTCTGGCTGCCAGTGGGCTACCACCAAACCAAGCCCATCACTGTTGAGAACTACCTCAAAAACCATCCAACCAGTCGGCCTCCGGCAAATTGAGCATCAACACCTACCCTGAGCACAGGCGTAATGCGTGCAACGGGTGCCCAAGGAAACTTCTCACCGTGGCGATGAACTGAAGGGTCTCGGCTGGTCCGAAGCCGAGGTTGTCCGATATGTCGAGCTCTGGGAA
This sequence comes from Synechococcus sp. BS30m-G31, assembly GCA_016777265.1. Lineage (GTDB taxonomy): Bacteria > Cyanobacteriota > Cyanobacteriia > PCC-6307 > Cyanobiaceae > Parasynechococcus. Next base: position 3,109 of record JADHRU010000045.1, on the reverse strand, counting down.
TACCGCCAGCGCTGGGGGGCCATGAATCTTGAGCGGGAAGATCGCTTGTTTCTGCGGAAAGCAGAAAACGCACTCCCCAAAATTATTTCTGGGCGAGCGGCTGCCAAAAAGTCCTTGAAGGACAAGAGCTATTACAGCTGGCTCCGCTTCCAATGCGATGCCATGACTGCTGCTGAAGCGGAGATGGGACTCAGCGATGGAGAGAAAGGTGCGTGGCCTGTGCTGTTGGAGGCCGAACTGCGAATCCTCGATCACTACGAACCCGTGCTCGGTTTACCGGACACCATCAAGGCCAAAGCCCTTGGTCCTGTTCGTGAAACCCTGGCCTCCCAAGCAGCTGCCCTTGGAACCACGAAGGCTTACGACTTCCAAGCTGCGCTGACGGCACTGAAGGAAAAAGAAAGCAATCGCTGGAAACATCTGCGCGATGTTGATGCCAGCGATCGCACCTACCCAATCTTGAGCGCCGATGGGATCGAGGGGTTCCGGCGTGAAGCGCACCGTGAAATCCACACCCTGATTCGCACCACATTCCCCTCCTTGGCAGAAACCGACAAACCAGAGCTGCCAGATGCGTAGAGACGACTAGAACTAGATCAGTGCTTCGTTGATCTGGTCTGATGTCCCAGCGGTTTGAGACCCTTCAGCTCCACGCCGGCCAGTCGCCTGATAGTGCGACCAACTCCAGGGCAGTGCCCATCTATCAAACCAGTTCTTACGTTTTCAACGACGCAGAACATGGTGCCAACCTGTTTGGGCTCAAGGAATTCGGGAATATCTACACCCGTTTGATGAATCCAACGACGGATGTCTTCGAGAAACGAGTGGCTGCCCTCGAAGGCGGTGTGGCAGCTGTAGCAACAGCTTCAGGCCAATCGGCTCAATTCCTGGCCATCACCAACTGCATGCAAGCGGGAGACAACTTTGTTTCCACCTCCTATCTGTATGGCGGCACCTACAACCAGTTCAAAGTTCAATTTCCCCGTTTAGGCATCAACGTTCGTTTTGCCGACGGTGATGACGTCGCCAGTTTCGCAGCGCAGATCGATGACAACACCAAGGCGCTGTATGTCGAAGCGATGGGTAACCCCCGCTTCAACATCCCTGATTTCGAGGGATTATCGGCACTCGCCAAAGAGCGGGGGATTCCTTTAATCGTGGACAACACCCTCGGCGCCGCAGGTGCCTTGCTGCGGCCGATTGAACATGGGGCCGACGTGGTGGTGGAAAGCGCGACGAAGTGGATTGGTGGCCATGGCACCACCCTGGGTGGAGTGATCGTCGACGCCGGCACCTTCAACTGGGGCAACGGAAAATTCCCGCTCATGAGTGAGCCGAGCGCGGCTTATCACGGCTTAGTTCACTGGGATGCCTTTGGTTTTGGCAGTGATATTTGCAAGATGCTGGGCTTACCAGACGAACGCAACATTGCTTTTGCCTTACGGGCCCGTGTGGAGTGTCTGCGTGATTGGGGTCCGGCGATCAGCCCTTTCAACAGTTTCATGCTGCTGCAGGGGATCGAAACCTTGAGTTTGCGCGTTGAGCGCCACACCGAAAACGCCATGGAAATGGCCACTTGGCTCGATGGGCATCCAAAGGTGGCCCATGTCAGTTATCCGGGACTCCCCGGCGACCCATATCACGCAGCAGCGAAGAAATACCTCACCGGTCGGGGCATGGGCTGCATGTTGATGTTCTCGCTGAAGGGGGGGTTCGATGATGCGGTGCAATTCATTAATAGCCTCAAGCTGGCGAGCCATCTGGCCAACGTTGGGGATGCCAAAACCCTCGTCATCCATCCAGCCTCGACGACCCACCAGCAACTGAGCGAAGACGAGCAAGCTTCCGCAGGCGTCACCCCCACCATGGTTCGAGTCTCCGTTGGCATTGAGCACATTGATGACATCAAGGCCGATTTCGAACAGGCCTTGGCGAGCCTGAGTTGAGCGTCGATTAAACATCTATGGCGCTCATTCTTCCTCGGAGTTATCACAAAATCTCGGCGGTTGAACGCAACCGGATTTCCTGGATTGAAGCCAAACAGGCGGAACTTCAGGACATCCGACCGCTGCGCATTGGCATCCTCAACATCATGCCGCTGGGAAAGCAGTATGAATTTAATTTGCTGCATCCCTTGGGGTTATCTGTACTCCAGATCGAACCGATCTGGATTCGCTTGAACTCCCATGCTTATAAAAGCTGGGACCAGGATCACCTCAATCAGCTGTACGTCTCCTGGGATGAAGCCAGATCCCAAGGGCCTTTGGATGGCTTGATCATCACCGGTGCTCCCGTCGAGCACCTGCCTTTTGAACACGTGCGCTACTGGAAAGAACTCACCAAACTCATTGAAGAAGCCCGCCAAAGTTGTGCGAGCACCCTTGGATTGTGCTGGGCTGGATTTGCCCTGGCCTACATGGCAGGTGTCGACAAAATCTCCTTCGAAAGAAAGCTGTTCGGGATCTATCCAATGCGCAGCTTGGTGCCCGGACATCCATTAATGGGCACGCAAGATGACAAATTTCTTTGCCCACAGAGTCGGTATGCGGGCCTGCTGGATTCAGCGATGGAATCAGCGCAACGCCAAGGACGTCTTCGCCTGTTGGCCCATGGAGAAAAGGTGGGGTACACAATTTTCGAAACGCCGGACCAACGGCAACTGATGCACCTCGGCCACCCCGAATACAACGTTGGCCGAATCATCGGCGAGATGGAACGAGACAAAGCGCGCGGCGATGTGCCACCCCCTGAAAATTTCGATCCAGACCACAGACAAACACTCTGGCGTTCGCATCGCAATCTCCTCTTTCAACAGTGGCTGTGGTTCTGCTATCAGCGCGTGTCGATGGCGCCTTAGACGCGGCTAGTGCTTCGAGGAACTCGACCTGGATGGAGACGGATCAACCAAAGCCTTCTTGGCAACGGTTTTTGATGATGTCTTGGACACCTGCTTAGCGGTGGGGCGTTCAGCAGATTTGCGATTCAACTCCCGTTCCAACGACGCGACACGCCGTTCTCTCAGGCAATGACGGCAACCACCCAGGGTTTGCAAATGCTTTTCAGGGGTGATGTTGATGTCCTGCACGGGGTGGTGCGTGCAGCGGATTTT
>JADHRU010000044.1 GCA_016777265.1 Synechococcus sp. BS30m-G31 | reverse complement strand
TTGCGACCCTTCCTCGCACCCTTGGGGCAACAATCGAGGCGGCTCAGACGGGAGACCGCGACACCGTTTTGGGAATTGTTGTGCTTGTACTGGTGTTTCTGGCCACCATTGTCGGAATCATCTTTGTTCAAGAAGGGGCCCGTCGCATTCCGATTGTGAGTGCCAAACGCCAAGTCGGCGGAGCTGGTGCTTTACCAACGCGGCAGAGCTACTTGCCCCTCAAGCTGAATGCCGGTGGGGTGATGCCAATCATTTTTGCTTCGGCGTTGATTTTCTTACCCGTCACGGTGGCGAATCTCACCAAAAGCGAATGGCTGATTCGAGCCGCAAGCATGCTCAATCCCAGCGCATCGAATCCCTGGCCTTACGCCCTGGCTTTTTTCACCTTGATTCTCGGGTTCTCCTACTTCTATGCATCTCTAACGGTGAACCCTGCAGACATCGCCACGAACCTCAAGCGGGGTGGTGTGGCCATCCCTGGAGTGCGCCCTGGAAGTGCCACCACCAACTACCTCTCTGGAGTGCAGAACAGACTGACCTTGCTCGGTGGCCTTTTCCTGGGCTCCGTCGCGATCATCCCTGCTGCAGTGGAGCGGGCCACCAACGTGCAGACATTCCAAGGACTCGGTGCCACGTCATTGCTCATTCTTGTGGGTGTGGCCATTGACACGGCAAAACAGGTTCAGACTTACGTGATTTCGCAGCGCTACGAAGGTCTCGTACGTCAGTGAGCTCTCACCACAGCACCCACTGTTGTCATTCCTCTCCACAACCTCGATGAAAACCCGCCTTCTTTTTCTCGGTCCACCTGGTGCTGGTAAAGGCACCCAGGCCGCTCGCATCTGCGACTCCAATGGGATGAAACATCTATCCACAGGGGATCTGCTGAGGACTGAAGTCGCTGCGAAATCAGATCTGGGACAAGAAGCCGAAGCCGTGATGAACCGTGGAGAGCTCGTCAGCGACAAGCTTGTTCTGGCGATCGTTGAAAGCCAGATGAAAGCCCTCTCTGGGGAAGGGTGGCTCCTTGATGGTTTCCCACGCACCGTTCCACAAGCTGAAGCTCTGGAACCCTTACTGAATGAGCTAAAGCAACCGATTGAAGCGGTCGTCCTGCTCGAGTTGGACGACGCAGTCCTCATCACGCGCATGCTGAGCCGCGGCCGGGCCGATGACAACGAAGACGTGATCCGAAACCGCCTAGAGGTGTACCGAGACAAGACCGCTCCGTTGATCAGTTATTACCAAAACAAGGGACTGCTCATCAGCGTTCCAGCCCAGGGTTCAGTCGAAGAAATCACTGAACGGATCACCAAGGTTCTCAGTTGACCCGCATGGTAAGTTTGTCGTTTGGAAATTGGGAGAGCCACGCCTAATGAAGGTGCGCGCTTCTGTTAAAAAAATGTGCGACAAGTGCCGGGTGATCCGTCGCCACGGTCGGGTCATGGTGATTTGCACCAACCCCAAGCACAAGCAACGTCAGGGCTGACCCCCAACGTTGTTTTCAGCAGCTGATCGAGCCATAGCGTTTCATCAGCCGCCGTCCATTGCCTCCGACATACAGGAGGCCTTATGTCCCTTTTGATTGAACCTCCGTGGCACGGATCGCCGGCGTTGACATCCCCCGTGATAAGCGGGTTGAAGTGTCCCTCACATATATCTATGGAGTTGGCCTCACACGGGCCAAAACCATCCTGGCCAAAGCGGGGGTGAACCCCGACATCAGGGTCAAGGATCTCGAGGATGGAGACATCCAGAAGCTCCGTGCTGCAACCGAGGATTTCACCATCGAAGGTGATTTGCGTCGTCAAGAGGGCATGGCCCTAAAGCGACTGCAAGACATCGGCTGTGTGCGAGGCCGTCGGCATCGGATGAGCCTTCCGGTTCGCGGTCAGCGCACCCGTACGAACGCCCGCACACGCCGCGGTGCTCGTAAGACTGTGGCTGGCAAGAAGAAGTAATCCAGTTCACCTCCGTCCCTTACCTCGTCTCCTAACGGCCCATGGCCAAAACCGCTAAAAAATCTGGTCCCAAGAAGGCCAAACGCAACGTCCCCAATGGCGTGGCTCATATCCAAAGCACCTTCAACAACACGATTGTGTCGATCACCGACACAGCAGGTGAGGTCATCGCCTGGTCGTCAGCCGGTGCCAGCGGCTTCAAGGGGGCTCGCAAAGGGACTCCCTTTGCTGCACAAACAGCTGCTGAAGCTGCTGCCCGCCGAGCCCTTGAGCAGGGCATGCGTCAAATTGAAGTCAAGGTGCGTGGTCCAGGCTCTGGCCGTGAAACAGCCATCCGTGCCCTTCAGGTCGCCGGCCTGGAGATCACTCTGATCAGAGACGTCACGCCTCTACCCCATAACGGTTGTCGCCGGCCTAAGCGCCGCCGCGTCTGAACCAATTTCGCCTTTCCGGTTCTCTTCCCTTACTTCGCTTCAGACCGTGCTGCAATACCAGATCGATCGCATCGAGCATCAAATCGCCGAGGATCGCGCCCAAACAGGCGTCTTCCTGATCGGTCCCCTCGAGCGTGGCCAAGCCACCACCTTGGGCAATGCCTTGCGCCGTGTCCTGATGGGCGGGCTTGAGGGAAGCGCCGTTACTGCGATCCGCATCGCCGGTGTCAATCACGAGTACGCCACCGTTCCAGGTGTTCGTGAAGACGTTCTCGACATTTTGCTGAATTGCAAGGAGCTTTCAGTCAATAGCCGCTCAGCAGAGCTCGAGATTGGACGCCTGGTCGTGGCTGGCCCAGCTGATGTGAAAGCCAGCGATCTTCAGTTTTCCTCCCAAGTCCAGGTCATCGATGGCAATCGGACCATTGCGACCGTCGCAGACGGACACAGCCTTGAACTGGAAGTTCACGTAGAACGTGGAATCGGCTATCGACCAGTCGATCGTCACAACGAAGACACCAGTGCTATCGATCTTCTTCAGATCGATGCAGTGTTCATGCCAGTGAAACGCTGCAATTTCAACATTGACGAAACAGCTGTTGCAGAAGGTGGTTCAGCCCGCGAGCGCCTTCGGATTGAAATTTGTACCGACGGCTCAATCACACCCGATGACGCCCTGGCTCAAACGGCCAATCAACTCCTAGAGCTCTTCCAACCTCTAGCCACAGTGACCCTCGTCGAAGAAGTCGCTGCCGAGCCGGAACCTTCTGCAGAAGCACAAATCCCCCTCGAAGAATTGAACCTCTCCGTTCGGGCATACAACTGTCTCAAGCGCGCCCAAGTCAACTCTGTGTCTGACCTGATGGGCTTCAGCTATGAAGACCTGCTCGAAATCAAGAACTTCGGTTCTAAATCAGCCGACGAAGTGATCGAAGCCCTCGAACGCATCGGCATCTCAATTCCCCAGAGCCGCACCTCGGCCTAATTTGGGTCACCTGCTCTCCCCCAATACTTCGATTAGGACAGAACCATGAGACATCAATGCCGAGTTCCCAAGCTGGGTCGTCCCGCTGATCAACGCAAGGCAATGCTGCGCGCCCTCACCACCCAACTCATCCGTGAAGGTCGTGTCACCACCACCAAGGCGCGTGCGAAAGCTCTCCGCGATGAAGCTGAACGCATGATCACCTTGGCCAAGGACGGCAGCCTGGCATCTCGAAGGAGAGCCATTGGCTATATCTACGACAAGCAACTGGTTCACGCCCTATTTGACAAGGCGCCGACCCGCTACGGCGAGCGCAAAGGTGGCTACACCCGCATTACGCGGACGGTGCCCCGTCGTGGTGACAATGCCGAGATGGCCATTATCGAATTGGTGTAACCCTGACCCCTGTCAGGGTCTGACTTTTGATCGCTGAACCCTCGTCTGCACCCCCTGAGATGCCAATCCTTCGACGGATTGCCCTCAGCCTGCAGTACGAGGGTTCAGATTTTTGTGGGTGGCAGCGGCAAAGGAATGCCCGAAGTGTGCAAGCCGTTTTAGAGGCAGCGATCGGTCAACTCGATCCTCTGCGACCAACTCAGAGCTTTGCTGCAGGTCGGACGGATGCTGGCGTTCATGCTGCAGCCCAAGTCGTGCATTTCGACTGTTCAGGGCCAATCCCTGCCGCAAAGTGGGCACCTGCTCTTAACGGTCGATTACCCGCATCGATCAGGGTGCGTGAATCGGTTGAGAGGCCAAAGGATTGGCATGCCTGTTATTCCGCTATTTATCGTCGTTACAGATACATCATTCACAACAGTCGGCGACCCAACTTGTTCCTGACTCCATGGACTTGGCACCGGTACCACCATCGCCTCGACGAAGACAACATGCGAGTTGCCCTTGAAGGGATGATCGGCCTCCATGATTTTGCCGCCTTCATGCGCGCTGGTAGCCGACGGCCTCACTCACGCACAACCATCCAAGACGTGCTCGTGGAACGCGAGGGTGACCTCATACGCGTGGAAATCCAAGCCAGTGGATTCCTTTATGGCATGGTTCGGCTCTTGATGGCCCAGCTCGTTGCCGTCGGAGAGCATCGGCTCAGCGTGGAGGCCTTTGAACAACGCTGGAGAGACCGCCGCCGAGACCAAGTCAGGGAAGCCGCGCCTGCAAGAGGGCTTTGTCTATTGAGAGCCGGATATGCGGACGAGATTTTCAGCAAAGCTGGCTGGTACGATTGCCAGCCGTGGTTTTCTTTAGCAACGGATGATCCACCCCCGGATCCTCCTTGTTTGCCAGACACGAGCAACAAGACCTCTGATGACCATTCCAGCTCCTAGGAGAGGGATTGTTAAGGAGTAAGCTCGATCATTGATCCACGGTTTGGTCCAGTCATGGTCCAAACCATCCTGTACAGCTTCGCCGTCTTCGACGGAGCACCACCGAACCGGCCTGCCGGCGAGATGAACAAGACCTCCCTTCCTCCCATCGATTCGATCGACCGCCAGTGGTATGTGGTGGACGCTGAGAATCAGACCCTTGGCCGCCTAGCAACCGAGGTTGCCTCGATTCTGCGCGGCAAAAACAACCCCAGCTTCACGCCTCACCTCGATACAGGTGATTTCGTGGTGGTGGTAAACGCTGAAAAAATTCAAGTCAGCGGAAGAAAGCCCCAGCAAAAGCTCTACCGGCGACATTCAGGTCGTCCTGGCGGAATGAAGGTTGAAACCTTTGAATCCCTTCAGGAGCGCATCCCAGAACGGATCGTGGAAAAAGCCATCAAGGGCATGCTTCCCCACAACGCCTTGGGTCGGCAGATGTACCGGAAGCTCAAGGTCTACAAAGGCACCGAGCATCCCCATTCAGCCCAAAAGCCCCAGCCCCTTCAGCTCAACCCCTCAGCTACCGCCAAATGAGCAGCAATTCTGTCGTCTATTGGGGTACAGGTCGTCGTAAGACCTCCGTGGCCCGGGTCCGTCTCGTTCCAGGCAACGGCACGATCACCATTAACGGTCGTCCAGGAGATAACTATCTCAACTACAACCCGGCCTACCTCGCTGCTGTCAAAGGTCCCCTCGAAACATTGGGGCTTAGCACCGAGTACGACATTCTTGTGAACGTTCACGGTGGCGGGTTAACTGGTCAGTCCGGTGCCATCAAGCAAGGAGCCGCTCGTGCTCTGTGTGAATTGTCAGCAGACAACCGCAAACCGCTCAAAACCGAAGGCCACTTGAGTCGCGACCCCCGCGCCAAGGAACGCCGTAAGTACGGTCTGAAGAAAGCCCGTAAGGCACCTCAGTTCTCCAAGCGCTGATTTTTTTATTTAACTCATGCCTAAGTCCGACATCCATCCCACCTGGTATCCCGATGCCAAGGTGATCTGCAATGGCGAAGTGGTCATGACCACTGGTGCTACGCAGCCAGAAATTCACGTTGACGTCTGGAGTGGCAACCACCCCTTCTACACAGGGAACCAAAAAATCCTTGATACAGAAGGTCGTGTGGATCGCTTCATGAAGAAATACGGCATGGGCACCACCAAGGAAAAAGACGACGAAGCCACATCCTGAAATTGAGGCTGGTCTATGGCTATGGATGCCTCAACCCTGACCAGCCGATTACAGACGGCTACAGCAAGCTTCCGCAGCCTCGAGCGGCAGCTTGCTGACCCTGATGTCGCCAATGACCCAAAGCGACTTGAAACGATTGCTCGAGAGCGATCCAGGCTTGAACCGCTCGTCCTCGATTTCGAGGAGCTCCAAAAATTGGAGCAGGAGCAGGCTGATGCCCGTGAGCTCCTACGGGAGAGTCGGAGCGACGCCGCGATGCAGGAACTTGCCCAAGACGAGCTCAGCGACTTAGAAGCCCAACACGCCGAATTGCTGCAGCGACTCACCCTGGCATTACTGCCCCGAGATCCGCGAGACGATCGCAGCGTGATGTTGGAAATTCGTGCGGGGGCGGGGGGCGATGAAGCCTGTATTTGGGCAGGAGATCTCGCCCGAATGTACGAACGGTATGGCCAGAAGCTCGGATGGTCAGTGCAACAGCTGAGCTGCACTGAGGCTGATCTCGGCGGATATCGGGAACTGATCGTTTCTGTGAAAGGAACCAGCGTCTTCAGTCAACTGAAGTTCGAAGCCGGGGTTCATCGTGTGCAACGCGTTCCGGCAACGGAATCCCAAGGACGGGTTCACACCTCAACAGCAACGGTGGCTGTGATGCCAGAAGCCGATGCCGTTGAAGTGCAATTAGACCCAAAGGATCTCGAGATCAGTACCGCCCGTTCCGGCGGAGCTGGGGGTCAGAACGTCAACAAAGTGGAAACAGCAGTGGATCTGCTGCATAAGCCCACAGGCATTCGCGTGTTCTGTACGCAGCAGCGGTCTCAACTACAGAACAGAGAACGTGCTTTGGAAATTCTTCGCGCCAAGTTGCTCGAACGCGAATTGGCGGCGGCGGCTGAACTTGAAAGCAGTCATCGTCGATCGCAGGTGGGAAGTGGCGATCGGTCTGAAAAAATTCGCACCTACAACTACAAAGACAACCGAACAACCGATCACCGACTGGGGCGTAATTTCTCGCTTGAACCAGTCCTTCAAGGGCAACTTGAGGACCTCATCGGTGCATGCATCGCCGAGGAGCAACGTCAAAAGCTGGAAGCACTCAGCGAAGAATCGGAAGACTGAGCGAACTAGGCACCGATCACATATTTCGCCCACTCGCCGTGATGTCCGGCATGAATTTGGCGTGTCGCTTCAAAACTCAGGCTGCTCAATGGTCGTCGGGGGACCCGCTTCAAGGGCATCTCGGCTTCCCCAGGCGTCCGATTTCCCTTACGGACGTTGCAACTGAGGCAGGCAGTCGTGACGTTGTCCCACTCATCCACCCCCCCACGGCTCCGTGGAATCACATGATCGATCGACAGCTGCTCACCGGAACAACCGCAGTACTGACAACTGTGATTATCCCGATAAAACACATTGCGACGGGTCAGCGGAACCTGTCGAAAAGGAACACGCACGAATTGACGCAAGCGAATCACCGTGGGGAGATGCGTACCCCTTCGGATCTCCCTGCTCACATCCTGTTCGAGACTCTCCGCTTTTCCCTTCAGCATCATCACCATGGCTCTTCGCCAGGTGGTGATGTTTAGCGGTTCGTAGGACGCATTGAGAACGAGAACCTGGCCCATGCCAGCTCCCTGAATAAACGTCATGCTATTAGCCACACCACATTTGTCTTGGTAGCCCCAAGCACTGTTGTCATGCCGGATCAAAATCCACGCCAGCGCGCCTGGGTGGAGGTATCAGCGGCAGCGATTAAGGCCAATGCGGGCGCGTTGTGCCAGCACTTGACCCCTGGCGCTGAGCTCATGGCCGTGGTGAAGGCCGATGGCTACGGCCATGGTGCTGTCACCGTGGCCAACGCAGCCCTAGATGGTGGCGCCACGAGTCTTGGCGTGGCGACGCTTCAGGAAGGCTTAGAGCTCAGGCATTCCGGCCTCAAGGCCCCAATCCTCCTCTTAAGCAATCTCTGCGATCCTGAAGAATTACGGACCTGCCTGGAGTGGCAGCTCATGCCAACACTCAGCAGTCTTGGCGACGCCAAGCTGTGCCATGCCCTCGCAGAAGACAGCGGTCGACGTTTCAAGGTTCAACTCAAAATCGATACGGGCATGAGCAGGCTGGGGTGCGCCCTGGACGATGGTGCTGAAACCACTCAAGCCATCCAATGCCTCAAAAACTTAGTGCTGGAAGGCATTTACAGCCATCTGGCCTGTGCCGATGATCGCAATATGACCGTGACGAAACAGCAGCAGCAACGGTTCCAGTCCGTGCTCGAAGCTCTCCCTCAAAAGGGCCACGGGCTGTGCCGTCATCTCGCCAATTCCGCCGGAACCTTGTTGGAACCAAACTTGCATTACGACATGGTGAGGGTCGGACTTGCCCTGTACGGACATTCACCGGCCAGCCACTTGAGCGATGTGGTGCCCTTGCGATCCGCCCTAGCGGTACGCGCCAAGGTCACGCTGATCCGCGAAATCCAAGCCGGCACTGGCGTGAGCTATGGCCATCAGTACATCAGCCCCCATGCCAGACGCCTTGCTGTGGTTGCCATCGGCTATGCCGACGGTGTTGTGCGAGCCCTGAGTGGGCAGATTGACGCGCTCCATCGCGACACGCGTCTCCCGCAAGTGGGAGCGATCACCATGGATCAGCTTTTGATCGATGCAACAGACGCACCCGACCTTCATCCCGGCAGCATCGTGACCCTTCTGGGACGGGATCAAAACGTTGAAATCACCCCGCAGAACTGGAGTGACCGCTGCCAGTCGATCCCTTGGGAAATTCTCTGCGGGTTCAAGCATCGGCTGCCCCGCGTTGAGGTCTGACCAATTGCCCAACACTTGATAGGATCATCTGGCACCTGGAGAGGTGGCTGAGTGGTTGAAAGCGGCTCCCTGCTAAGGAGTTACAGGTGGCAACGCTTGTCGAGGGTTCGAATCCCTCCCTCTCCGTTCCAAGAGTGATCAAAGAGGTCTGACGACCTCTCAATCCTCATGGCTTTTTTGAGGTCGAGATAACTAACAAGACGATGCCCAATCAGTGGCAAAGAGGAGTGTCTTCACTCCTGCCCCTCAACCCGAAAAACCCGATAAAGCCTTAGCAAGAGCGGGAAGAAGCTGTTCATCTTTGGCACGGTCTGGCCCTGAGCTGAACACCACCAGCAACGACGGGGATTGATCAGGCAACTGCCACCAGGCCGCATCATGACGAGCTTGACTCATCCAACCCGCCTTACTCCAAAGCTTCGCCCCCTCAGGGAGACCTTCACCCAGAAAGCCATCCACCTGGTTCTCCGGATCGGCACGGCGCTGGGCGGGATCCAGGGAGCGCTGCAAAAGAGCGCGTAATCGGCGACAAGCCGGTGGTGACACCACCGCCCCCGTCATGACCGCCTCCAACATGCGAGCAGTTGCCGCGGTCGTCAGCGCATTGCGATTGGCGTTGTCGTTTCCGTAGAACACTTTTTCGCGTCCAAAGGGCCCATCACCCCAAGTTTTCTGACAACAGTTCACCAGCTCCAGCTCTGGCCACAACAGAGTTTCCAGCCATTCATTCACCAAATTTCGCTGTCGCTGCCACATCAACCATCGCTCCCCATGGAGCATCGGACCACTGGTGGTTCCTGTCAGTAAATCCATCACGAGACCGGTGGCATCGTTGCTGGAATCGGCGATCATCTCCCGCAGGGCCCGTTCCAATTCATCGCTATCGGGGATGAGATCGCGCTTCAACCATTGCTCTGCCGCCACGGCATAAAACAACTTCACCACGCTGGCGGGATAGATGGGCTTCTGATGATTCCAAGAAACCCCCAATCCATCACCGGCCTCTGGATTCGCATCCGAGTAACGAATCCAGGTCACCCCCAAGCTGTTGCGGAGTCCTGGGCGGCCTTCCGCATCCAGTCCGTCCAGCACGGATTCCAGGCATAAAGCCATGGCGGGATCGAAACGGTAGAACGCCATAGCAAGAGCAATTGGCCATGGCGACGTTAGGCACTCTTTTGGCTCCGGACTTGCTGGCGACACAGAGCTGTTGGCGGCTTCGAGCGAACGTGAATGGTTATTCCCGTTCCACCGGCCATGGATTAACAACCCAAGCCGGCAAAGGACGAAGCTTTCGCATCCTCAAGATCGTTGGTGCACGCATTGAGGTGATGCTTCTCGACGATGGATACCAGTGCTGGATTGATCAGGATGCCGTCATCGGCAACGCAGAGCATCGAGGCCCGTGGCAACCCACGATGCTCACAACAACCGAGATTGAGCAACGCATTCCAGATGTCCTGGCCTGGAGCGAACGCGTTCAACAACAGCCCAATACCTATTTGTGGGGTGGGACCACAGAGCCAGACATGGACTGTTCGGGACTGATGCAAATGGCGTTTGCGAGTCAAAAGATCTGGATCCCCCGCGACGCCTATCAACAGGAACAGTTCTGCCAACCGATTGCCGTAACGCCTGGAGCATGCCATTTGCTTCGACCGGGGGATCTCATTTTTTTCGGCACCAACAAGCGATGCACCCATGTGGGGCTCCATCTGGGCAATGGCCGCTACCGCCATAGCTCTGGGGAAGAGCATGGCCGAAATGGGATTGGCATCGACAGCCTTCACCCCCAGGACACCCACCCGGTGGCATGCCATTACAGAGCCGAACTTCGCGGCGCTGGACGCGTCGTGCGCTGCCATGACGGCCAAGCTTGGGCTTAAACCACCACGGATCGCCACAGAAACCACAGGAGTCGGCGATTAAGTTGAATTCTCCAACAAGGCAACCGGCATGAGTGCACCCCTAGACCTATCGGTGGTGGTGCCCCTCTACAACGAAGAGGAAAGCTTGCCGCATTTGGTGGACCAGCTGCTGTCAGCCCTTCGACCCAGCGGCGAACGCTTCGAGCTTGTACTGGTCAATGACGGCTCCAGTGACCACACTGCCGAGGTGCTCGAGCGGCTGAGCCGAGAGATCCCAGAACTCGTCGGAGTGCTGCTCCGTAAAAACTATGGCCAGACAGCAGCCATGGCCGCTGGCTTTGATGTGGCTCAGGGCGAGGTGATCGTGAGCCTGGATGGCGACCTCCAAAATGACCCCGCCGACATCCCAATGCTGCTCAGCAAATTGCGCGAGGGCTACGACTTAGTCAGCGGTTGGCGGCACCAGCGGCAAGACGC
>JADHRU010000043.1 GCA_016777265.1 Synechococcus sp. BS30m-G31 | reverse complement strand
TTGATCAACTGAATGAGCAATTAATCACCTCTGGAGAGCGGCCGATTAACTTCGATCACGATTGTCGTGAAGGAATCTGCGGAAGCTGCGGTTTCTTGGTGAACGGACAGGCCCACGGCCCTAAAGCAGCCACCTCGGTTTGCCAACTGTATCTACGAGAGTTCAAAGATGGCGCATTGTTAACACTGGAACCTTGGCGAACCAAAACATTTCCATTGGTCCAAGACTTGATGGTGGATCGATCTGCACTGGATCGATTAATTGCAGCTGGGGGCTATTGCTCAACGGGGACAGGCCAAGCGCCTGATGCCAATGCTCAACCCATCGGTCAACAACAAGCCCTGAAAGCATTCGACACGGCGACGTGCATCGGTTGTGGTGCTTGCGTTGCCAGCTGCAGGAATGCTTCCGCCAGCTTATTTGTGGCGGCCAAATTGGCGCATCTTGGCCAATTGCCCCAAGGTCAGCCAGAGCGAGCCAAACGCGCAAAGGTGATGCAGGAACGGATGGAACAGGAAGGCTTTGGGAGTTGCAGCAGCAATTTGGAATGCGAAGCGGTCTGTCCCCAGGAGATATCAGCAGATTGGATCAGCTGGATGCACAAAGAAAAATTAAAAATTTTCTAATTGATACATATGAAGAAACAAATTTGTTGAAATTTAAGACGACTTAAGACTGACTTTTATACAGTTCCTTCGCCGATTCACGAAATGTGTCGAGTGACTTACCAGGCTTTCGCTTCGAAGATCCAAGGGAATTGCCTGGAACCAAATATTCGGTTGAGAAATTGACAAGAACGACAGCTGGCTTTTCCTTTTCGGTCATTGCAAGTTGATTACGAATCTCCTCTGCGGTTGTCATCGTGGTTTCAATACCCTCCGCTTCAAGGATTTCTTCAGGCTTGTCTGCAGGCATGGCCTCAATTTTCGGCGTCTTAGTTTGAACAATATTATTTTGCTTTAGAGGAGCAACTTGTTTCGGCTTTGGCTGTGACTTTGAGAATGGGAAGAGAAAAATAATACTAAAAACAAGGGCAATAAAAGACGTAATCAGGGCGGTAAGACCTAATTCAATCCCCTTAAATTCCCAAACAAGACCTGAAAATGCAAATCCAAAAACACCGACGGCTGCGAAAACAGAACCCAAAACGACTCTTGGGCCAAAAGCATATTGAGATTTCTTAAAAAATTTACTTTTGTCGTCGAAAGGATTTCGCAACACGACATCCAAAACGCCATTAATAATTCCCATGACTCAACACTATTTTCCAAACGATAACGCCCAGGAGACCAAATTGTGGATGTGAGCAGAGGCTCAATCACGCCAGCCTGGGCAAAGCGCTCGGCATCCCGCCCAATCCACGACACATCAGGGATCCGCGCACCCCTTCCCCCAACATCCAAACCAACCCCAAAAACACCAGCCGAATCGATCTAATCCGACAACAACTTAGATAAGATCAAGCGAGGGGTTGAGTGAGGCTGTGATCACAGAAATGGGCTCATACCTTTCTAGAAACAAGCGAAGACACTTCAACAACCCGTGTTCAGCAATACATTGACAGCAATAATTTACTAAACTGGCATAACCATCGTGCCTGGTTAAACGATGACGTTTGAGGTTTTATTCGACGATGGCAAGCAATCCATTCCTGCCGGACGATTCGAGATCTTGGGCGATGCAATCGCCTGTTATGTGAACTGCATTCTCAATGCCGAGGCAGGCATGAATGCCGTTGAAATTGTTGACGAGTATTTCGAAACGATCGCATCTCACTGCTTTGCAGATTTCATCAACAATGGGCACGATCAATCAGAATAAATTCAACACAGAACTGCAAAAGCCTTAAAGGCCAGAACAGCCGCGGCGGGCCGCCTCAAGATCTGAAATCGCTCGATCACCGCGGCCATCTCCCAACTGTTGAAGGATGAGATCGGCCTGAACCCCGAGAAGCAGGGTTTGGCAGGGATAAGCCTGCCGACTTGAAGCAAGCCGTTGCAGCACTTCAGCGTCGTCCAAAGCGCGCTGACACACCCCTCGATGCCCACTTTGCAAACAACGGAGAGCATCGCTGTTGAAGCGATCGAACCCCTGGGCATTCACCTCGGAGGCGCCGGAGGCGATGGCCGCAAGGACGACGACAACACGGGCTGAGATCAAGCCAATGGCGCTATGGCGGGCAAGCGACATAACGCGAGCTTTTCGGTGTGAACTGTTTATATGTGAACTATTTCGGTGCAAACAATCAGGGGTGGCAAGGTCCATTTCCTGAGATAGTGGCCGAAGTTCGAGCAACAGCTTCACCGTGTATACCGATTATTCCGCAATCGCCCTGTTGCTCTTCACGGCCGTACCACTGTTGGTGGTGGTGGGAACGGCAACGCTGTTCGTGCTGCGCAACAAGGAAAAAGCACCGTTGGGTTAAAGCTCAGGTTCTTGGCTTGGTGAGACAACTCAAATCCTTCAAACCTGGTACAGCACCAGGCTGGTGACTAAGAGGGGCGGGCTTAACTGCCGCTGAAAGACTGCCTTGACCAAGGCAAACGAGGCAAGTGCGTAAACGCTGGCTAGACACGCGTTGAACGCCGCTGCCACCGCAGATCGTGCAAGTCGACATGGACGGCTCGGGATGAGATGCCAATCAATATGGGGCGAATCTGTGCTGGTGATCCCGAATCCTTCCTTAAGAATCCAGAGGGAGATTGCTGCCATCACGGACTTCGCACAACAGCTCTTTTGTCGAAAGGCGTGTTCCCAGCGGAACCAAACCGAGGCCGGCCGCCAGTTGACCGATCACATGGGCAGCGTCATCACCATTGGAACGTGCAACATCCAAACCAGCCCTTGCTTCACGCTTCGAAAGCTTCAGGCCATCGTCGTCACAGAGCAAAGGACCATGCCAAAACCGAGGAGAGCTCTGGCCTAATGCCGCATAAATGCTGTGTTGGGCCGGTAACGCATCGCGGAGATCGTTGCCACGAACCACATCGCTGATTCCAAAAGACAACTCATCGATCACCGTGGCGAGCTGGTAAGCGATAAAGCCGTCAGCGCGTCGTACCACCACATCTCCGCTGCCGTAGGGATTGTGATCAGGCACCCGTAAACGCCAACTCGGTAGACGCTGCGCCTGCCATCCCCACCCCGCATCAATCGCTCGACACGTACCGGGATACATCGGCTCTCCGGCCAGATCACGGCGCGAACAACGGCACGCAAACAGAAGACCACTGCGACGCAGGAACGACAACCAAGAGCTGTAGATCCCGCGGCGAGAACTTTGCAAGATGGGCTGGCCATCCCAATGCAAACCAAGCCAGCGCAAATCGGATTGAATCCGCAGCACCGATTGCGGCCGATTCCGTGGCGTATCGAGATCGTCGATCCTCAGGAGCCACTCCCCACCAAAGCGGCGGGCCTGGAGCCAAGAGAGCAGCGCCGTTTGCAGGTTGCCGAAATGCAACACACCGGTTGGAGATGGAGCGAATCGGCCTCGATAACCGCTTCGCTCTTTCAGCCGGCGGCCCTGGTCGAGCTGCAGAAAGAGATGGTCCGGACAACGCATTAAAAAAGGCGGCCTCTTCAGCCGCCTAGGCGAACGGATTGTTCGAAGGGATCAGCCCTGAACGCGATCTTTGAACATCTTGCCGGCAGTGAATGCTGGAACGCGCTTGGCTGGGATGGCAATTTTTTCGCCAGTTTTAGGGTTCAAGCCCTGGCGAGCCGAACGCTCACGGGGCTCGAAGGAGCCGAACCCAAGGATGGAAACTTTTTTGCCTTCAACGACGGAATCGATGATGGTGTCGATGGCAGCATCCACAACCATGGACACGTCGGTTTTGGTGAGCTCAGTGCGAGCCGCAACCAGATTGACCAAATCAGCTTTGTTCATTTAAAGGAAAACGAGGGGGGTGCGGAAACAGCTCTGAGACGTCGTTGTGGTCGCGCCGATGCCTTCCACAAGCGGGCTAATCGTATGGAGTTCAACCGGTAGCTGCAAGCGAAATGTCCTGTGGCGCAATGCATTACGGATTGATGGGTTGATTACTCCACCCGGAGAAGGGCACCAAACGCTCCCCACGCAGCGCCCCTAGAGCAGCCCCAGAAGCCAGTTGAGGACTGGATTCTGGGGGAATCCAAGACCGCAGCTTTGCCAGGCTGGAGAGCTGGCGAGGCCAGTGAAATGTGCGGCCATGTCGCAACGGTCCGAGACATCCCGGAGCCAGTGGAGTCAGCAAACGCCCGCAGAACAACAGCTCAACAGGGGCAGGCGCCAACACAACGGCACTGCCTGGGGTTGGTCCAGGGGTCCAAAGCAGACGCAATCCACTGGCTGTGGTGTGCTCATCCTTAAAACAATCGAGGCGCTCCACATTGGGCAACAAGTAGGCCTCCTGCTCCTGCACCAGCACCGGCCAATCGAGCTGCTCCTGCAACCGTCGCAACCGGCCATGGCCTTCACGACTGGTCAACACAATGCGCGCCTCACGGTTCGCGGCCAATTCTTTGAGGGCCGTGATCGTGGCCTGCGTCAAGGGCGGGCAGTCAATCAAGACCGGCTCAGGGTCGATGTTTAACCACCAGGAACTGCCGCCCTGGCAATCCCGATTTGGCGGGAAAAGCCATAGATCATTGCGCACCTGCTGCGGCGGTCGACCGGCCTCCAAGGCAGTGGTCATGGTCATGACACTCAAGGGCGGAGCGAACAACTAGTTTGAAGGCCACATCACCACCAGGCCTTGAGCGGCATTCATCCCGGCAAGCCCTGGCCCTTGGGCAGCAGCACAACATCGCGTGGAGTGAATTTCTCCCTGGCCGCCCCAGCCGCAGATCGCATCGAGCTTTTGTTGTTTCGCAACGGCAGTGATCGGGTGCCGGAACAGGTGATCGAGCTCGATGGCCGACGGCATCGATCGGGGGATTACTGGCATGTCGAAGTGGAGGGTCTCAACGAGGGCTGCTGCTACGGCTATCGAGTGTTTGGCCCCCTTGCTCCGGGAGCCCATGGTTTTTGTCCCTCGAAGGTGCTGCTGGATCCAGCAGCCCGAGCGATCACCGGTTGGGATGTTTACGACCGAGTCCTGGCGACGGGTCCCTCGCCCAATGCCCATGCTTGCCTCAAGGGCGTGGTGAGTGAGCGGCAGCGGTTCGACTTCGAAGCCCACCCTCGGCCCCGCCACAGCTGGCAACGTTCGGTGATTTATGAATTGCACGTGGGTGCCTTCACCCGGGCGAGTGATTCCGGTGTTGATCCATCAAACCGAGGCACGTATCAAGGGGTTATTGAGAAGCTTCCCTACCTTCAGGAGCTCGGAGTAACGGCGATTGAGCTCTTACCCGTGTTCAGTTTTGATCCCGCTGATGCCCCTCCAGGTCGGGACAATGTTTGGGGCTACAGCCCGCTGAATTGGTTCACACCCCACCACGGCTACTGCTCGGTAGACGATCCACTTCAAGCGCGCAATGAGATGCGTCAGCTGGTCGCCGCCTGCCACGACG
Source organism: Synechococcus sp. BS30m-G31 (assembly GCA_016777265.1). GTDB lineage: Bacteria > Cyanobacteriota > Cyanobacteriia > PCC-6307 > Cyanobiaceae > Parasynechococcus. The sequence goes on along the minus strand of JADHRU010000043.1, from coordinate 5,717 downwards.
CCGGCATCGAAGTGCTGTTGGATGTTGTGTACAACCACACAACCGAAGGCAATCGCCATGGTCCAACGCTGAGTTGGCGTGGGGTTGCTGACAGCACCTATTACCACCAAAACAGCGAAGGCGAATACCTCGATGTGAGCGGCTGCGGCAACTCAATCGCTGCAAACGATCCGATCAGCACACAGCTGATCTTGGAATCGATGCGCTGCTGGGCTGTTGAACTGGGCATTGACGGCTTCCGTTTCGACCTTGGCATTGAGCTCAGCCGGGGAGCACAACTCAAGCCCTTGGACCACCCCCCCCTGTTCACGGCGATGGAAGCCGACCCCGAGCTCAGCGACCTGAAATTGGTGAGCGAGCCTTGGGATTGTGGTGGCTTGTATCGACTGAATGACTTTCCAGCCAAACGAATTGCCACCTGGAACGGTCACTTCCGCGATGGATTACGCCGGTTTTGGAAGGGTGATGAGCACAGCACATGGGCTCTATCCCAACGCTTTAAGGGCAGTCCAGACCTCTACGACGGCAAGGCCGTAGCCATTGGCCACTCCGTGAACTTCATCACGGCCCACGATGGCTTCACCCTTGCCGACCTGGTGAGTTACAACCGCAAGCACAACCTGGCCAACGGCGAAGACAACCGCGACGGCGACAACCACAACAACAGCTGGAACCACGGCATCGAAGGACCCACCACCGAGCCAGCGGTGTTGGCACTGCGACGACGGCAACAACGCAATTTGCTCAGCACCCTGCTGCTGGCCCGTGGCGTACCGATGCTGCTGATGGGTGATGAAGTGGGCCGAAGCCAGGGGGGGAACAACAACACCTGGTGCCAAGACAGTCCTTTGGGCTGGATGGTTTGGAACGAAGACCACTGTGATTTGGAGCTCAAGCTCTTCCTCAAACGTCTGTTGAAGTTGCGTCAGGCCTTACCGCAGCTGTTCAACCCGTTGGTTCCGGCCCGGGAAACCACAAAGAAACATCCTCAGGACCACACTGATCTGTGGCGCCAATGGCATGGCGTGGACCTCTCAAAACCGGACTGGGCGGCCTGGTCTCGCTCCGTAGCCACCAGCTTGCACATGGGAAGCCACGGTGCCGTGATCTGGATGGGCTTCAACGCCCACAAAGAGACCTTGGATTTCGAACTGCCCATTCCGGCATCGCCGTGGACGCGTGTGATCGATACATCCCTGCCTGCACCACAGGATTTTCCAGACCAGCCGGTGCCATTCCGTGGCGTGACAATCCCGATGCAAAGCCGAAGCTTTGTCTTACTCGTGGCTGAAGACGAGGTTTCGAACCTGCGGCTTTGATCAAGCGGGCGGCGGGAATCGAACCCGCATCATCAGCTTGGAAGGCTGAGGTTTTACCACTAAACTACGCCCGCACTGATACAGACGAACTACCTTCAGTAAAAGGTGGTGTTTGGGTCAGTACCGCTTCATTATGACTGTCCGTCCGACCACTTTCTTCGCTTGACAACGTCAGAAGCCCAGCTGGGTGGATCCCGCAGCCGCCTGATGGTGGCTTATGGCTTCGGAGATGCAGGCACTGGCTTGGCCGCCACACTCTTGGGGTTCTACTTATTTCCTTTCTTCACCTGCGCAGCGGGTTTGCCCGCCTTCATCGCGGGTTCACTGCTCACCGTGATCAAGCTTTGGGATGCGTTGAACGATCCCCTGATTGGCTGGATGAGTGATCACACCCAAAGCCGATGGGGACCACGACTACCTTGGATGCTTGGCGCATCCCTGCCTTTGGGGATCAGCCTGGCGGCGATGTGGTGGGTGCCGGAAGGAACCGTCCTGCAACGCACGATCTATTACGTGGTGATGGCCATCCTGCTGATGACCGCCTACACCGGCGTGAATCTGCCCTACGCAGCACTGTCCACTGAGCTCACAACCGATACAGCCATTCGCACGCGCCTAAACGCAGCCCGGTTCACAGGGTCGATCTTGGCCGGAACCATGGGACTTGTGGTGGCTTTTCTTGTGTTGAGGGAGGGAGGCGGCGGCTACATCTTGATGGGCCAAATTGCGGGAACGATTGCCGCCACAACAACGCTGTTGTGCTGCTGGGGCTTAGCGCCTTTCGCGAAACAGGCCCAGCGCCCCAGCGGCAACAATGAGGCTCCGCTTCAGCAATTTCGACGAATCCGAACCAACCCTCGATTTATCAAGGTGTTGGGCCTGTATCTCCTGTTGTGGTTTGGGCTTCAGCTGATGCAGGTGGTGGCCCTGATCTGGTTGGTACAAGTGCTGCACGTCCCCGCCGGCATCTCAACACTGATGCTGTTGGCGTTCAACATCCCCGCACTGGTTGGGCTTCAACTGTGGAGCCTGCTCTCCAATCGCTATGGGCGGATCAAAGCCCTTGGCTGGGGCGCCAGCATCTGGATTGTGGCGTGCCTGTTATCGATGCTGCTGAAACCGGTGGAAGCAGGCAGCAGCTTCACCGCTTACCTACCAATCGTGGCGTTATTCATGCTGGTGGGCTTGGGAGCAGCAACGGCCTACCTCATCCCCTGGTCGCTCCTACCGGACGCAATCGACGCTGATCCAACCCACCCCGCCGGGCTCTACACAGCCTGGATGGTGTTTGGCCAAAAATTAGTGATCGGCCTGAGTATGAGCGTGTTCGGCGTGCTGTTATCGCTCACGGGATACATCTCCACCACCAGCTGTGATGGGGCTCTGAATTTCATTGAGCAGCCCGACACAGCCCTTCTGGCCATCAGACTTTGCATGGGCTTGATTCCCGCCATTCTTGTGCTGATGGGCCTTGGAGTAATGCGAGGCTGGCCTGATCGCCATGCCCATCTCAAGAGCTCCGCTGGATGAACACTCCGCGTTCGCTAAGACGTTTGGGCTCGAGCCTATTGATCGGCGGCCAAGCCATTACGGCAACGATGCGCGGCCGGATCAACACGGTGGATCTCTCCGATCAGTTGATGGAAGCCGGCCCTGGCAGCTTGCTGATCGTCTTGATCATTTCGATCGCTGCAGGATCAGTCTTCAATATTCAAGTGGCCGCAGAGCTCACCCGACAAGGGGCTGGGGCGACGGTGGGCGGCATCCTCGCGATCGGACTCGCCCGGGAAATCGCACCCCTATTAACGGCCTGCTTGCTTGCAGGGAAAGTCGCCACCGCCTATGCCGCGCAGCTGGGCACGATGAAGGTGACTGAACAAATTGATGCCATCACGATGCTGCGCACCGATCCAGTGGAATACCTGGTGGTGCCACGGCTGATCGCCTTGGTGGTGATGGCACCACTGCAGTGCTTTTTCTTTTTTTTCGTCGCGATCTGGTCGGGGCAGATCACCAGCACCGCGCTCTACAACATCCCACCAACAGTGTTCTGGACCTCAGTGCGCACCTGGATGCATCCAGAAGACCTGCTGTTCATGCTGGTGAAAGCGCTGGTGTTCGGATTGATCATTGCCACGATTTCCTGTGGCTGGGGGCTGACCACCAAAGGGGGGCCGAAGGAAGTGGGCACCAGCACCACGGGCGCAGTGGTGATGATCCTAATTTTGGTTTGCATCATGGATGTGGTGTTAACCCAAGTGCTATTCGGCGTATGACAAATCCATTGCCGAACGTGATTTTGCGTCCGGATCCCCGCCTGCCCTTGCTGGTGGTGGGCCTTGGAGCAGCATTGCTCCCTTTGCCTGGGCATCCCTGGCCGACGCTGGTGGTGGTGGTGTTTGGACTGTTCCTGCTCATCCAAACCGCCAGCTTGCGACTGGAATTTGAAGAGCGCGCCCTGATCGTGTGGCAAAACGGCCGTGAGCTGCGTCGCTTTCCCTACGAGCACTGGCTGGCCTGGCGCCTGTTTGCCCCCTGGCTGCCGGGCCTGTTCTTCTTTCGGGAAACCAAAAGCATTCACTTTCTGCCCATCCTGTTCAGCCCAAGCGAATTACGGGCACAGCTGGAACAACGGGTTGGCGCACTCGAAACGACTCAACAGAAAGCACCAAACGAATCCTAAGCTTGCACGATATTGATACTGATTCGTGACTATTTCGTTACAATATTGTGCTCCATCCAATTGAGTGCCTCCTTGCCCTTGCAGGGGCTGCAGGGTCGGTTGCAATAGTTGGAATAGCTCGTGTCGATCGATGGACAACCAAGAGCTCGAGGCGATGAACAACGACACCGATCAGGATGCCAACGCGTCTGCAGCCGAGGCTGCGAGTGAGATGGTTCTTGCTGAGGATCAAGCTCCCGAAAGTGATCCCCCTCCAGCCCCCGACAACCCCGTGCTGGAGCTGGCCTTAAAAGATCTTCAATCCCGGCGCGATGAATTGTCGGCAGAGATCACGCTGCTCACCAACCGCAAACAACAGCTCGACGCCGAACTCAAAACCTCGTTTGCCGGGCAATCCGATGCGATTGCACGACGAGTGAAGGGCTTCCAGGAGTATCTGGGTGGAGCACTGCAAGACCTGGTGCAGTCGGTGGAGAGCCTGGATTTGGTAGTGCAGCCCATGGTGGTGCAGCCCTCACCGCTCGACCAACAAGCATCAGACCAACAGGGGGCCGAGGGTCAGAACGCAAGCGATACCGCCCCAGCCATCGCCGTGTCGGACACCTTTCGCCCCGACGAAGCCCTGATTCGCACTGCCCTGCAGCGGTTCCTCCAACAACCCGATGTGTATGCCGACCCCTGGAGTCTGCGCCGCAGCATCGACGCACGGGACACAGCCCTGCTCGAAGACTGGTTCTTCAACCAAGGCGGCCGGGGCGCTCAGCCCAGTCGGGGCAGCCGTCCCCGCAACATCCTCGTGAGCGCTGCCTTGATAGCAATTATTGGCGAGCTGTACGGCGCCCAATTCCAATGCCTGGTGCTCGCGGGGGCACCCGAACGGCTAGGGGAATGGAGACGCGGCCTGCAGGATGCCCTCGGCTTGGGCCGGGAAGACTTCGGACCCAGCAGCGGAATCGTGTTGTTTGAACGGTCGGAAGCCCTGGTGGAACGGGCCGATCGATTGGAGGAGCGCGGCGAAGTGCCACTGATCTTGATCGACACCGCCGAGCGCGAGGTGGCAATTCCTGTGCTTCAGTTTCCACTCTGGCTGGCGTTTGCCGCTGGCCCGAACGAACGGCTCGACGACGACGACCTGCTCTGATGCTGCTCACCTCACTGCTGCTTCTGGCCATCGGCTACCTGCTGGGCTCGATGCCCAACGGCTACCTCGCCGGGCGCTGGCTCAAGGGGATTGACCTGCGCCAGTGCGGCTCTGGCAGCACCGGTGCCACCAATGTGCTGCGCAACGTGGGCAAAGCCCCTGCTCTGGTGGTGTTCCTGCTCGATGTGGGCAAGGGGGCGTTCGCGGTGCTGCTGGCTAAAAGCTTTGGACTAAACGACTGGGTTCAGGTGCTAGCGGGGCTAGCCGCTCTGGCCGGTCACATCTGGCCGGTGTGGCTGGGCTGGAAAGGCGGCAAAGCCGTTGCCACTGGCCTAGGAATGTTCCTGGGTCTGGCCTGGCCTGTGGGTTTGGCGTGCTTTGGGTTGTTTATGGCTGTGATCAGCATCAGCCGGATCGTGTCGCTCTCCAGCGTGGTGGCCGCCATCGGCCTGCCTGTGCTGATGGTGCTGGCTGGCGCCAGTGGAGCAAGCATCAGCGTGTCGGTTGTGGCCAGCGTGATGGTGCTGTGGCGGGACCGCAGCAACATCGAACGCCTGATCGCTGGCACTGAACC
>JADHRU010000042.1 GCA_016777265.1 Synechococcus sp. BS30m-G31 | reverse complement strand
CCAGAAGAGGCAGCAAGTCGTCGAGGGCGGGGGCGCGACCAGGACAGCAAGGACTGGGATCAAACCGACGAACGCTCCCGTCGCATGGCACGATTCCGTGCCGGTGAATCCAAGGATGAGCGGAGGCCCGATTTCGGTGAACGGCGCTCTGATCGTGAGGATCAACGCCGTGGCAGCAGACCCACGGGTCGCCAAGAACGCCCCACGGGATCTCCTGTACGTCCCGAGGCCGAGGAAGCCGCCTTCAGCTCCAGTCGGAGTGGGAGAAATACCGCATCAGCAACGGCACCGCAAAGCAAAAGCCCTTTCCTTAATTCAGCCCGAGAGAGAGGGGGGGAGGCCACAAGCCGCCCCATCAGTAGCCGGCCCCGATCCAATACCCCTTCCGTAACGGCACCGACAAGCCAGGTCCAATCAAATCCTGAGACCGGGCGGCCAGCACCACGCAGCTCTCGTCCTCGTGACAACAGCCCTCGTGACAACAGCCCTCGTGACAACAGCCCACGTAGTAACAGCCCTCGGGCCCGGGACAACAGTTCCCGCTTTGACGACTGAACCGTCTCCTCTCACCGCTGCTGACAGTCCTGATCGGCCTGGGTCTTGCTGGCTGTGGCGGACGAGTGGAACGCGCTAGCGGAGGATTACTGGCCACAAGCCAACAGGATCCTGCCCTGAGTGGCAACGGGAAATGGCTCGCTGTGATCAGCGACCTTCGAGGGCGCCAAACGGTGCAATTGCGCAATGTGATTAATGGATCCATTCAGGCATTGCCACAGCTCAAACGTCATCAACCCCATAGCTCTCCATCGCTGAGCTGGAATGGTCGATACATCGCCTTGATCACCCAACATGGACGGCGGCGGATGGCCGTCATCGCCGACCGCCTCAATGGACGGTTGCACCCCATCCAGCTCCCTGGCGGACGGGATCCGATTCAAGTGAGCCTGGCACCTGACGCCCAAACCCTTGCTCTGCAAGTGACTGATCAAGGCCTCTGGCGCGTGGAGATTTTTGACCTGAGTGATGTGTTGGAAATCGACCGCCCAGCGGGCCAAGCCTTGAGCACTCCACCGCTGACGCCAGCCCCATGAAAATGGTCAGTCTGAGCTTGGGGTTACTCATTTTGATCGCTGGATGCAGTGGCGAGCGACCGCGTCCCCGGCCCGAGCTCAATGGACTCCTGCGTCAATCAGTGAGTAGCCGCCGCGACCCATCTCTTGCCCAGGTCTGGCTCGCGAGCCTTGGCAAGCGGGGCGGTCGAGAGCGGATCGAACTGATCGACCTCAGAAATCGCCGACCGGTGCCACTACCAGGACTCAATCGAGCGGATGCGCAACCCATCAGCCTGAGCGTGAGCGGCGATGGTGCGCGCATTGCTGTGGTGCAGCAACGGGATGACCGCACCGAACTCTTTCTCTACCGCCGCAATGCAGCAGCCCTGCAGCGAATCCCACTCGATCCGCCTGGCGTCCCTCGGTCGGTCAGTCTTGATGGCTCAGGGAGGCTGCTTGCAGTAGAGGTGAGCCGAAACGGACGCTGGGATGTTGATCTCATCCGTTTGCCGTGATTAAGGCAGCAGGCCTGCCCAAGACAAAAACGTGTCGCCACTCAACAGTTCGACCAGCACCACCGCCACAAACCCAATCATGGCGAAACGTCCGTTCACCCTTTCGGCATAACTGCTCCAGCCAAAGGCTGGAGCGTCGGTTGTCGTGGCGGTGGCAGATCGGGCCTGCTTTTGGCTGGCGTCAGCAGCGCTGGTGGTCTCAGAAGTCATCGGGTCGATCAGACGCGGCCGAATTCATAGCCTGCCGCAGGCAATAGACGCCATCCTCCCTTTCCATCCAGCTCGAGCACCGTGTCGTGGAATTCAGTGAGGGTGGGGCGGTGTCCAACACTGATGAACGACATCTCACGCCGACAGAGCAACTCGTAAAGATGGCGCTCCGTTGCCACATCCAACGCGCTGGTGGCTTCATCGAGAACCACCATCTGCGGAGCATTCAGCAACAGTCGAGAAAAGGCAAGCCGTTGTTGCTCGCCTAAGGACAACAGCCTTGGCCAATCTTGCTTGACATCCAGATCGGGATAACGGTTGAGCAAATCAGGCAGACAAGCCTCACTCAACACAGCCCGGAATTGGTCATCAGCAAACCGATCGGACTCCAGCGGGTAGGCGAGCTGCTCGCGTAAGGAGCCCAGAAGCATGTAAGGCTTTTGGGGAATGAACAGCAGATCCCCCGTCGATGGGCGCTGAATTTCACCATCGCCTTGCACCGGCCAAAGACCACTGACGAGGCGTAAAAACGAGGTTTTACCGCAACCAGACGGGCCCACAACGAGCAATCGCTGGCGGGGCTCGAGGCTGAGGTTGAGATCTCGGATCAAAACCCGATCACTAAAGGGCGGAACCAGGTCCACACCCTTCAACAGCAAACGGTTTGCTTCGATGGTTTGCGTTGTCGGAGCGACGTTTGATGAGTCGTCCCGCTGAGCGCTGATCTCATCAACGCGACCCTGGAAGCCCTCAAGGCGAGAAATACTGGCGGAAAATGCCGCTAATCGATCAATGTTATTAACGATATAACTCACCGAAAACAACACCTGGGAGAACGCAATACTTGCTTGCCCAAAAACTCCAAAATCGACTTCTTTCGCGAAATAAATTGGTGCAATAACCAACCAAGGCAGGAAGCGAGAGAAGTAGTCATAGGAACGCTGGATCACACTGATCAGGGCCTCCCAAACAATCAACCGGTTGTAGTTCTGAATAGCACCATCCAACCTGCGATTCGCCTCTTTACCTTCTTGCTCTTCTCCACCGTAAAAGGCAATCGATTCGGCGTTATCTCTGATATGAACAAGTCCATAACGAAAGTCGGCTTCTAGCTTCAGTTGTTGATAATTCAAAGCAACAAGCTTACGACTTGCAAAGATAATTAATCCAGTTCCAACAACTGAATAGACCAACAACATCAATGCCAGACGGCCATTAATTGTCCAAAGAATAATGATAAAGCTAAGGAAGGTCAGCAGAGCAGAAATCACCTCGACCAATACACTTAAACTTGTTATCGTAAAACTTCTCGTATCATCAGAAATTCGCTGATCCGGATTATCTATATCAGAGGCATTCTCATCATTAGGGTTCAGAACATAATAGGCCCGATTTGACAAGTAGCGGCCCAGTAAGCGTGAACTCAGCCATCGGCGCCACATCAATCCCACCTTGGGAATTAAGTAACTTTGCAAAGCCCGAATTGGCAATGCCACAACAAGGCAGAATGCATAGATTGCAACAATTTTCCAGAAGCTACTCTCGTCATATCCGACCAGAGCATTTTCAATATTTCGAGCGATGAAACTAATGCCCACATTGATCCCGTTAATCACAAGGATCAACAGAGCAATCACACCCAGCAGCAACCAAGGCAACCAGCGTCCCTGACGAAGCTTGCTGCGAAAGGCCACAAAACAACCACCGCCCATCAGGGTGAGGCCACTCACCAACGGACCGATCCAACCCGACCAGATCGCATCGACACGCTCGGGGATCCCCGGCAAGAAGCGTTCCTGCAAGTTGGGGATCAGCGCTCCACTGATCTGTACCGCTGCAGTAAGCAGCAACAGGGTGACACCAACAACAACGACCAGCAGCGCAACCACCAGCAGCAGAAACTGCCAAGAGCGACTCTCCTCAACGGGCAGAAAATATGGCTGTGCGAGGCGCTGCAGCCGGCCGAGCTGCTGACCAAAGCCCTGTAACGGACGCCTTGAAGGTGTTGTCATCCCTCCATTCTGACCAGTCAAGGCTTAACCAGGGGGCCAAGCCAGGGGACGACCACCAATCACATGCACATGGAGGTGGAACACTGTTTGTCCAGCCCCAGCTCCACTGTTAATCACGGTGCGCCAATCGTCCAAGCCCTCTTGCTTGGCCACGCGAGCTGCCACCAATAACAAGTGCCCCAGTAGAGCCTGATCACTGTCTCCCGCCGATCGCAAACTTTCAATCGGCTGGCGCGGAATCACCAACACATGAGTTGGTGCCTGGGGGGCAACATCGCGAAAAGCCAGGCATAACGCATCGCTATACACCTCATCGCAGGGGATTTCACCGCGAAGAATTTTTCCAAAAATCGTGTCGTCCGCCATGGCAAGCAACAGGGAGGTAACGAGGGATGAATCGGCAGAGGTGGTGTGACAGGCCGGGCATGAGTCCCGTACTTCACAAACTCTTTGCTGATGCTGGCACGGTGTCTAAGCGCTTCGCTCCACGGCCTCGAGGCCAAACCCGTCACCGTGGAGGTGGATCTAGCGCCAGGCCTCCCAGGAATTCAGCTGGTGGGTCTACCCGACAAAGCCATTCAGGAATCCCGCGAACGGGTGCGCTCAGCCCTAAGGAACAGTGGCTTCCGTGGTCCATTGGTGCGGGTGGTGATCAACCTTGCGCCAGCCGACCGACGCAAGGAGGGGCCGGCCTTTGATCTCCCCATCGCACTGGGGCTGCTGGTGGCCAGCGGCCAACTTGATCGCCCCAAGCTCGACGGCCTCTGGTGCGCTGGTGAATTGGGACTGGACGGCAGCCTGCGGCCCTGTCGTGGGGTGATCGCCCTCGCTGATTTGGCCATGCAACAGGGGGCACGGGCCCTCGTCGTGCCCCCTGCCAATGCGACTGAGGCTGCGCTCATTCCGAACCTCAACATTTGGACAGCCCACAACCTGAAGGAGTTGGTACAACAGCTCAAAGGGGAATGCCCGCTTGTCCGCATTGGACACCACCCATCGCCTCCAAAGGCCACCCCTGCCGCCATCCCCATGGAGCTCGTGGGCCTCGGCATGGAGGGCATGGAAAGGGCCGCCCATGCTCTCGCGCTGGCGGCAGCCGGGGGGCATCACCTGTTGATGGTTGGACCACCGGGATGCGGCAAAACCCATTTGGCTCGCCAATTACCGCTGTTGCTTCCACCCCTCAACACAGCTGAGTCGCTCACCATCTCCCGGATTCACTCTGTGGCCGGAGAGTTCGATATCTGTGAGCAGTTGCTCCATCAGCGACCCTTTCGCTCTCCACACCACAGCTGCTCGGGGGTAGCGCTCCTTGGCGGAGGCCATACCCCCAAACCTGGAGAGATCAGCCTTGCCCACAGCGGCGTTCTGTTTCTCGATGAATTGGCAGAGTTTCCGCGCCCGGTGCTCGACCTGCTTCGCCAACCCCTCGAGGACGGCAAAGTGCGCCTCAGCCGAATGCGGGAGACCACGGTCTTTCCAGCGGCGGTGACCTTAGTGGCCGCAACGAATCCTTGCCCATGTGGCTGGCATGGTGACCACGAACAGGCCTGTCGTTGTACCTGCTCCCAACGACAGCGCTACTGGCAACGGATCTCAGGCCCTCTCCTTGATCGGATTGATCTCCAGTTGCGATTAGAGCGTCGATCATCAAGGCAAATTCGGACTTGCCTGGACGCCACCCAACGTCCCCAAACACACTCTCCATGGCTGGAGCCCTCGCGGGTTAATGCGGCTCGTGAACGAATGCAGGCTCGAAATCCCAGTGGTTGCAACAATCGCTCGCTCACGGCAGCGGATCTACACCGCCACGGCCAATTCAAGGCTGATGGACTCACGCTGTGGGAGCGGGTTATCGAACAGCGCAGGCTCACCACCCGGAGCAGCCTGCAATTACTCAGGGTGGCCCGCACCATCGCCGACCTGAACGGACACGAGATGGTGCAGACCGAAGCGATCGCCGACGCGAGTGGTTACCGCTGCACTGATCTCATGGGAGATCACTCCGCTGGAGCTGTATCCCGATAGATGTAGAGGTGACCAAGGGTTTTCGTTCCATACGCGCGGCGCATCAGCGACCAACCGGGCTGGAGCTTGAGTTGAACAAAACCGCTCGCGACTCCACCGGCCTGGGCCACCAGATAGACCGGTGCAGAAGGATTACGGGTGGGGGCTGCCAACAGCTCTATATCGCTACCGGTCTTAACCACGGTGAGGCGATAACGGGTGCCCAAATCATCGCCACCAACACGCAGGGAATATCCATTGCCGTCGATGTAGCGGTTACAAATCCCTGTGAAATCAAAGCTTGAAAGCAAAGGATCCACTGCGGCAGGCAGGCCGCCACTCACGGCGAAGCAAGGGCGCTTATTGGTGCGCTGCTCATAAATATTCAGCTGAGACCTCTCGCCCTGGCCAATCGGAGCCGACACCAAGATGAAGTTGGCCTCCTCCACGGGAACCGCTGTGAAGAGGGAACCCTGGGCCATCACCGGGACAGTCCCTGACAAGGCAACAGCGAGTCCAGCAGCGGTAGGCAAAAAGCGAGGGATCACGGCCGAGAGCTGAGTTGCTGGAATGGTAAAAGTCATGGTCACTTCAAGCCCGCCCGATCAGGCCGGTTTGTTCAACCGAATCGCGACAACAAGTGTTCCAATCGTGGCGGGGGCGGCCACCGCCAAGATCCAACTGGTGGTGGACACACCAAGATCAGGCTCTCCATAGGCAAGCTCAAACACGCATCCAGTGCTGGCAATACCCAAGACGCATGCCAGGGCTAGAAAAAGTCCGGCCAAAGGTTTCATCGGCATGGCTCAGGACACGCTTTGGACATACTTGCTCTGGAAACCATTCTCCTTCAATTCCTTCTGAAGACCGGCTTGATCCGTCACGCGATCCACAAACAACACACCATTGAGATGGTCCATCTCATGCTGAATACAACGGGCCATTAATCCGTCGGCTTTCATTTTTCGTGGCCGTCCCATCTCATCGCGATAACTCAATTCGATGGCAGTGGGACGCACCACATCGAGATAGACCCCAGGAATACTCAGGCAGCCCTCCTCGTAGGTGTCCAAGCCAGCACTCGCCGCTGAGATCTCTGGATTTATCAACACCAAAGGTGGTGTTGCTGGATTCTCCAAATCGAGATCAATCACCAAAAGCTGCTGATACACAGCAACTTGAGGAGCGGCCAATCCGATGCCCTTGGCGGTGTACATGCTGCGCAGCATGTCCCGAGCCAGTTCGCGGACTTGATCATTGACCTTGCCAATCCGCTGGGCGGGCTGACGCAGAGCATCAGCGCCAAGGGTATGAATCTCCAACGGAGGGGTTTCCAGGGCCGTCTTCGGCACCAACATCGTGTCCCTGGCCTTGTCAGCCGCTCGTGCCAACTGCGCAAAGCTTCCCGCCAAGACCACTCCTGCATTGATTCAGCATGTTAATCGGGATCATTCAGACGCCATGGGACGCACGCCACTCTCCGCACAAACCGCCGTTGGACGGCTCCCAGGCCTGAAGGAACCGAGGCTCGTCCAAGGGCCAGACGACAGTCTTTGGCTGATCTGGCTTGAACAACGTCCTGCGGAACAAGGGCGAACGACCGCAATCATGCGCCGCTTTGGCGAGCCGGATAGCCCTGAAATCGAGCTGACGCCAGCACCGATCAACCTGCGCAGCCGTGTGCACGACTACGGCGGAGGGGTCCTGGCCACAGCCACAGACGATCACCATCTGCATCTGGTGTGGATCGACGCCGGATGCCTGTGGCAACAACAGCTGTGTTGGGGGGAAGCAAGCTCAGGCCAACGTCTCCCAGAAGCTGAAGCCCCAGCGCAACGGTTGACATGCCCAGGGCCCTGGGAGCTGGCGGATGGCCTGCTGAATCTTCAGCGAAACCAATGGATCGGAATCCGCGAACAAAACGGGAAGGACGCCCTTGTCAGCGTCGACCTTCAGCGCAGCGATCAAGAACCAGAGCTGCTCCATCAACCAGCGGATTTTGCCGGATATGCCGCACTGAATCCGAAAGGAGACCGCCTGGCCTGGGTTGAGTGGGTGCAGCCATCAATGCCGTGGGACAGCAGCAGCCTGTGGTGCGCTGAACTCACTCCAACAGGACAACTCATCAACCCAATCCAGCGAGCCGGAGGAGATGGCGTTTCTGTCTTTCAGCCCCAATGGCTTCCGGATGGCCGGCTCCTGGTGGCGGAGGACAGCAGTGGCTGGTGGAACCTCATGCTTGAGGATCCAGCCAATACATCGTGGGAACGGCCTTGGCCGATGGCAGCGGAAACCGCCATGCCCCAATGGATTTATGGCATGAGTACCACCGCCTGGGATGGAGAACGACTGCTGGCGGCGACCTGCGCAGACGGCACCTGGTCGTTGCAACGCCTGGGACTCGACGGAACGGTGGTGCAGCTGGAGCAACCCTTTGATGATCTGGCGGGTCTACAGGCCTGTCATGGCAGGGCTATTGCCGTCGCGAGCAACAGCAGCAGCTTGGCTGGGCTTCTCGAGCTCGACCTTCGGCCCAGGACGATGACCTGGAGCCATTCGCCGGCCATACCACCGCCGCTGCCTGCTGACGAGATCAGCGTGGCGCAACCTCTTTGGTTCAAAGGACACCAGCAGCAACGCACCCATGCCTGGTATTACCCGCCCATGGGAGGAACGGATGGACCCGCACCCCTTCTGGTGAAAAGCCACAGCGGTCCGACAGCCATGGCCCGCCGCGGCCTCAGCCTGGCCATTCAGTACTGGACCTCCCGCGGCTGGGGTGTCGTGGATGTGAATTACGGCGGGTCCACCGGTTTCGGACGTGCTTACAGGGAACGACTGAACCAAGGCTGGGGCGTCGTTGATGTGGTCGACTGCGCAGCCGCTGCAAAAGCATTGATTGCCGCGGGACACGCCCATCCCAATCAAGTGGCGATCGAAGGGGGCAGCGCCGGGGGATTCACCACCCTGGCAGCACTGTGCTTCACGGATGTGTTCCGAGCTGGTGCCTGCCGCTATGCCGTTTGCGATCTCACCGCCATGGCGACAGACACCCATCGCTTTGAAGCCCGTTACCTCGACGGACTCGTGGGGGCCTGGCCGGAGGAACGCTCCATCTACGACGACCGTTCTCCTCTGCAACATGCAAATCGAATTCGTTGCCCAGTGCTGTTTTTCCAGGGGTTAAAAGACAAGGTGGTGCCAGCGGAGCAAACCGAGCGGATGGCCGCCGCTTTGCGAAACAACGGAATCACCGTGGACGTGCGCCTCTTTGACGATGAAGGCCATGGCTTTCGCAACCAAGCGACCCAAATCACAGTGCTGGAGGAAACGGAGGCCTTCTTCAAGCTCCACCTAGGGCTTGAAACAAACAGCTGCTAGCTGTGCTCCCGCAGGAAAGACACCGTGGAGGCGAGCTCCTCGGCGAAACAGTCGATTTCTTCCATGGTGCTGGTGAAACTGAGGCTGGCCCGAGCTGAAGCCGTCACCCCATACAGGCGATGCAACGGCTGACAACAGTGATGTCCACTGCGAATACAAATCCCTGAGGCATCCATCAAAGCCGCGATGTCGTTGGCATGCACACCGTCCACAAGAAATGTGGCGAGGGCGCCGCGACCAGGCTGCTGCTCAGGAGTTGGCCCCAGGATCCGCAGCCCATCAATAGCTTGCAAGCGGGAAAAAAGATGCTGGGTGAGCAGGGCTTCCCAGACTTGAATCGCCTCCAAGCCAATCTCCTGCAAGTAGCGAAGGCCTGCCCCCATTCCCACGGCTTCGCCGATAGCGGGAGTGCCGGCTTCAAATTTGTGGGGCAACACAGCCCAGGTGCTGTGATCCAAGAACACGTCTTGAATCATTTCGCCACCGCCGAGGAATGGAGGCATCTCCTCTAACAACGACTCACGGGCCCAAAGGAAACCCATTCCGGTAGGACCACAAAGCTTGTGGGACGAGCCGACCAGGAAGTCGGCTTCGAGGGCCACCACATCAATGCTCTGATGCGCCAGGCTTTGGCAAGCATCCACGAGCACCAAGGCACCAACGGCATGGGCCGCAGGGATCACTGAATCCAGAGGATTGCAGCACCCCAATGTGTTGCTGATGTGCACCAAGCTCACCAGCCGGGTGCGCTCCGACAACTTGGCTTGGAAATCCTCTAAATCAAAGCGTCCATCTTCGGTCAGCCCGACATGGCGGAGGACACAACCGGTGCGCTGCGCCAGAAGCTGCCAGGGCACCAAATTGCTGTGATGCTCCATCACCGTGAGCAACACCTCATCGCCTTCGCGGAGGGTGGAATCACCCCAGCTGCGCGCCACAAGATTGATCGCTTCACTGGCGTTTCGCGTGAAGACAATCTCGCGGGGGCTGCTGGCACCAACAAAGGCAGCTGCTGTGGTTCGAGCCGCTTCAAACGCCTCGGTGGCCCGGGCGCTGAGCTGATGGGCACCGCGATGCACGTTGGCGTTATCGCAGCTGTAGTAACGCTGCATCGCATCGATCACCTGCTGCGGCTTTTGACTGGTCGCGGCGTGGTCGAGATAGATCAGTGGCCGACCATCTGGGGTGGATTGAGCGAGTATTGGAAAATCAGCACGAAAACGTGACGAAAGATTCACTGAATCGACACTAGATCGTGCTGGGAAAGATTTGAGCGTGGTCATGAGGCCAGTCCCTCAAGCACGCGTTGCAGCGGTCGCCAGGCGCTCGCATGAGTCGGGAGCAGGTCGACCACTTCTTGGCATGCACCCCGTAACAGCAGCACCGCGGCATCGGAGGCTCCGATCCCACGACTCCGCAAATAGAAGAGCTCGTCTTCCTGCAGCTGGGACACCGTGGCGCCGTGGGCACACCGAACATCATCCGCCACGATTTCCAACTCAGGCTTGGTATCGACGCGAGCCCGATCCGAAAGCAACAAATTCCGACTCAGTTGCGCTGCATTGGTGCGCTGCGCCCTGCGCGGCACGTTGATCGCACCATTGAAAATTGTGTGAGAGCACCCTGCCGCCAGGCATTTTTGGAGCTGATCCAATTCACCATCGGGCCCTTCGAAACACATCGACGTATGCACAGCAAGCTGCTGCTCAGCATCGGCAACGGCCAGACCCTTCAACGTCGTAGAGGCTTGTCCATCCACCTGAACCACCCGCGGCTCGATTCGTCCCAACGACCAACCCTGCACAACAGATGTGAGGCGGTAAGCGCTGCGGGGCTCTTGCTCAACGGCCAGTTGAGCAAACAACGACGCCACACCATCGGCACAAGCCAAAACCCCGTGGTTCAACTGCGCTTCTTGACCGAGATGCACCTCCAAAAGATGACTATGGGCCGCTTCACCCCGTCCCGAAAACACCTGTAGAAGCTCGAGCTGTGCTTTTTCTTCCACCACCAGCAACACCCGTGTGGCGATCAGGCCAGAGGCGGCCGCCACAACAAGTTCCAGCGGTGGAACCGTGCCGCGAACCCGAAGTGCCAACAGCTGATGGGCGGACGCATGGTTGAACTCGATCAACCAATCGTCGGACCATCCACAACGATTGAGACTATGGCCAAGGGCAAGCTCCAGCTCCTTTGTATCAAGGGGCGTGAGGCCATCCGGCAAGGTCACACCCTCCAGTGGGTCATTGACTCCATCAAGCACCAAGCGCACAACGCCATCCATACGAGGCGGGGCATCTGACGCTGTGGCCACGCTGCTGATTGGCATCCGAGCCACAGCTTCCAGTC
>JADHRU010000041.1 GCA_016777265.1 Synechococcus sp. BS30m-G31 | reverse complement strand
TGAGCACAAGCCTGGATTACAGCCTGGCAATTCAGGCCTTGCAAAGGCTGGCGCGGGAGATTTGCTGTCTCACGATTGAGCATTTCAGTGAGCAGGTGCTCGATCGGTTGCAGGAGCTCTATGGCCCCGTCCCGATTGGTTTGCGCCTCACAAAGTGTGCGGCGCCAGTGCCTGGATTTCGTGGCCTTGTTGCCGTCGAGCGATCGCGTGGTGGTGGCACACCACCAAGGCCATGATTCCCCTCGTTTTGGTCCATGGTCTTTGGGACCGGCCGAGGGTGTTTCATCGATTGATTCAGGCCCTGGATCAACCGCAACGAGACTTGCTGGCGCCCCATCTGCCCCACGGTCTTGGTGATGTGCCCCTGCGTGAGTTGGCGCATCGCTTGGACGAGCAGATCCTCAATCGCTTTGGTGCTGACACCACCGTCGATTTATTGGGTTTTTCGATGGGTGGAATTATCGGGCGGATTTGGCTTCAGGAGTTGGGGGGGGGCGCTCGGACTCGCCGCTTTTTCAGTGTGGGAAGTCCCCATCAAGGCACGATTACCGCCCAAGCCATTCCGCGAGTGCTGTTAGCAGGCGCCGCTGATATGAAAATTGGAAGCCATCTGCTGTATCAGCTAGATCGCCGTTCGGATCAGTTGTCGTTGGTGCAGTGCCACAGTTTTTTTTGCCGTTGGGATTTGATGGTGTGTCCCGGATGGAAGGCTGTGCTCCCGCAGGGATCGATTCAAGCCATTCCTGTTTGGACGCATCAACAACTGATGACGCATCCGAATGCCTTGAGGATTCTTGGCCAAGCGCTACGACAATCCTGATGAACTGTCTTAGGCGCTCACCAGGCCGGAGTGGCGGATTAACGCTTCAGTGCTGGCAGGACGCCCACGGAAGGCTTCGAAGACCTCAGACGGTGAACGACTTCCTCCAAGGCTGAGCACCGTGTCTCGGAAGAGCGCGCCAGTGGATTGAACCTTTTGTTCATCGTCGAGACCGGCATCTTCAAAGGCCGCGAATGCATCGGCGCTTAAGACCTCAGCCCACTTGTAGGAGTAATACCCAGCTGCGTAACCTCCGGCAAAAATATGGCCAAAGGCGCAAAGAAATTGATCTTCCGGAATGGGCGGCATCACCGTGGTGGTGGTGGCAACGTCCCTGCGCAACGCATCAGGAGTGATGCCAAGTTCAGGTGTCCAGCGGCTGTGGAGGCGAAGATCGCTGAGGGCGAAGTGCACTTGGCGAAGGGTTGCCAGCCCGGCATTGAATGTGCGGCTCTTGCGTAGTTTTTGGAACTCTTCCTCGGGTAAAGGTTCGTTGGTTTGCCAATGCCGTGCCATACCCATCAAGGTGGTGCGATCAAGGCACCAGTTCTCCATGAACTGGCTTGGGAGCTCAACGGCATCCCATTCCACATTGCTGATGCCGGCGGCTTCAGGTTCATCAACCGTGGTGAGCATGTGCTGCAAACCATGGCCAAATTCATGGAAGAGCGTTTCCACTTCCTCGAAGCTCATCAAGCTTGGCGTGTCTCCCACAGGTGGTGTTTGATTGCAAATCAAATAGGCCACAGGCAGCACACAACTGCCATCGGGGTTCGTTTTTCTGCCAAGGCATTCATCCATCCAGGCCCCACCACGTTTGCTGGCTGGTCGGCTAAAAGGATCGAGATAAAACGATGCGAGTGGGCTGCCGTCTTGCCGTTGAACGCGGAAGTAACGAACGTCTTGATGCCAGATCGGAGCTTCCCCATCGGCGGCTTCGATCACCACACCAAATAGGCGATTGCAGAGTCCAAATAGGCCGTCAAGAACCTGCGGCAATGGAAACCAAGGACGGAGTGTCTCTTGATCCAAATCGAAACGTTCTTGGCGTAATTTTTCGCTCCAGAATGGGAGATCCCAAGGGGCGAGATTTTCAGCTTCGGCTGCACCGTGCCTTCGGGCTAAGGCTTTAAGGTCGTCGAGCTCACGTTCTGCAGCAGGAAAAGCGGCAACCCGCAGTTCCTCGAGCAACTCTTCCACCTCATCAACATCCTTCGCCATCTTGCTGGCGAGGCTCACATCCGCCCAATGGGCATAGCCCAAGCGAGCGGCTTGTTGCCCTTTTAGGGAGAGGATTTCCTCGATCAGTGCGCGGTTGTCGTGCTCGCCGCTGCTGGCACGCCCTACGTGTGCTCGATAGGCCTTTTCGCGTAACGATCGATTGTTGGCATGGGTCAGAAAGGGGAGGTAGCGGGGCATATCGAGGCCAAGCAACCAGGGACCCTCATCAGCAGTGGCACCGCTGTCGCCTGCATCTCGTGCTGCTGATGCAAGGGCTTCTAGGGCCCGTTGAGGCAGTCCGACCACTTCTTCAGGGTGCGTCAGTTTCAGGGTCCATTGCTGGGTGGCATCCAACACATGATTCCCAAATTCTGTGGAGAGGGCTGCCAATCGCTCGCTGGCTTCGTTGAATTTGGCTTTGTCGTCGCCGCAGAGTCCAACACCACGTTGTTGCATCGACAGCAATTCAGATCGAAGAATTCGCGATTGGGTGGGAGTGAGTGGATGGACTGACGATTCTTGAAGGCGAGTTAGGGCTGAATGAAGAACTTGGCTTTGTCCAAGCCGATTACCAAGCCGCACGACCTCGGGTTGTTGTTCTGCGTGGGCTGCGCGGAGTTCGGATGAATTGCACACGCCATTGAGATGGGAGACAACACCCCAACTCCACCGAAGTCGCTCTCCGAACTCCTGCAATGGACCCATCACGGTGGCCCAATCCAAGGCGGTTTGGCTGTTGAGGATGGCTTCAAGGCGACTCTCATAGGCCGTGAAGGCTTCATCCACTTGCTTCAGCATCACCGGAATGTCTTGCTTTACCTGGTCAGGGGTGATGGCGCCGAATTCGGGGAGGCCTTGTCCTTGGAGAAGAGGTGAGGAGGTTTGAGGCATATCAATTAGCCGATGAGGAGAGGCAGGGCGATGGCATCCGTTGATGCTTCATAGAGGTCCATGGCGATTCGGGGCCAAATACCAATCACGAGGGTGGGCACAAGCAAGCTCAATCCGATGACCAATTCGCGTGGACGCATGTCTTCAACACTCGCGAGAGCTGGAATCCGCGGGCCAAAGAAGATGCGTCGGCACATCGAGAGCAAATACATCGGAGTGAGGACTAAGCCGATTGCAGCAAGAAGGACTGTGATCGAGCGGAAAGTGGAGGTAAATGCTTCCTGGCTTGTGATGCCTAAAAACACTGTGATTTCGCTGATGAATCCGCTCATGCCGGGTAGGGCTAGGGATGCTAAGGAGCTAGCGAGGAAAAAAGCAAAGGTGATGGGTAGGGCTTTCGCCAGCCCTCCCATGTTTGGAATGGAAAGAGTTTTAGTGCGTTCGTAAAACACCCCTGTGACGAAGAACATGGCGGCTGCAATCAGCCCGTGACTCACCATTTGGAGCATTGCTCCACTGATCCCTAGCGCATCAACGGCACCAATTCCAACCAAAACAAAGCCCATATGGCTGACGGAACTACAGGCAATGCGTCGCTTCACGTTGTCTTGGGCAAACGCGTTGAGTGCGCCATAAACGATGTTGACGATCCCCAAAATCACCAGGGCCGGAGCCAGGGTTTGGTGCGCTTCGGGCAACATCTGAACGTTGAAACGCAGCAGCGCATACCCCCCCATTTTCAGGAGTACACCAGCCAACAGCATCGACACCGGGGCATTGGCTTCGCCATGGGCATCTGGTAGCCAGGTATGTAAGGGAAACATCGGTAACTTCACACCGAATCCCACCAAGAATCCGAGATAACAAAGCAAGCCAAAGCTGCCTCCAGCAGAACGGGAAATGAGCTCACTCAGATTCAGCGTGAACACATCTCCCGATAGTGCTAGCGCGAGGCCACTGATCAAAATCAGTAGCGAAGCGACGGCGGTATAAAGAATGAATTTTGTCGCTGCATATTGACGGTTTTGACCCCCCCAAATCGCAATAAGCAGATAGACGGGGACAAGTTCGAGCTCCCAAGCCAAGAAGAACAGAAGAAAATCTTGAGAGAGAAAAACAAGACCTTGTGCTGATGCTTGGACGAGCAGTAACGCGAAATACAACCGTGACTTGCGCTCAATGGTCCAGCTCGCCCAAACAGATAGCAGGGTGACTAAGCCACTTAGGACAACCAGGGGCGCTGAAAGACCATCCACACCAAGGGACCATTCGAGTCCGATCGATGGCACCCAGCTGACGCGCTCCACCAGCTGAAGGCCGGACTGCGTTGGGTCAAATCGGGTGGCCAGAACTCCCATCATGAGGAGTAGGTCCACCAAAAGAACGCCGAAGGCGACATTCCGAGGCCATGGGGATGGTTTGTTGTCTTCAGCGGGCAACAACGGCAGGAGAAGGGCTGATGCAGCTGGCAAAAGCACAATCAAAGACAGCCATGGGAAGGCAGCCCCTGTCTCGGCCATTGCAGCTATCTCATCACCCATGCCGTGTCCGCAATCTTTAACAAATCTAACAGGGCAGGAATCGTTTTCTGGGTAGTTCTACTCATCATCCGCTGGTTGCCAGTGGCTGCCGGTGGTCTGCACATTCAGCACCGGTGCCCTGCTGGCGACGCCTGCCGCCTCCCAAGCTCTCACCATCGCTCGACTGACTGCCATGCCCTTGTCTTCGGCGCATAGGGCCAAGACACTCGGACCGGCTCCGCTGATGGCACATCCCCAAGCGCCAGCATCCATGGCGGCTTGTTTCACCTGGTCGCCGCCCTTGATTAAGCGCCATCGATAGGGCTCGTGAAGGCGATCGTGCATTCCATCGGAAATCAGATCTCCATTGCCGGTGCGAAGTCCTTGCAGCAAGAGGGTGAGGGCACCGAGATTGACGACCGCATCACCAATGGGGATGGTCTTTGGCATGGCACGTCTTGCTTCGCTTGTGCTCAAGCGGATGGAGGGGATTGCCACCACAGCCTTCACGGTTCTGGTCCATTCGCATCGCACGACACGCCAGCGTTGAGAGGCTGCTTTCGCCGTCATGCAAAGGCCTCCGAGGAGGGACGGCACCACATTGTCTGGATGCCCTTCGATATCGATTGCGAGTTCTAAAAGCTTTTCCTTGCTGAGGGGTTCTCCCATAAGTGCATTGGCACCCATCAATCCCGCCACGATCGCCGTCGCACTACTGCCTAGGCCTCGAGCCGGTGGCACGGCAAGCCGCACGCGCGCTTCGAGGGCCACTGGTTCTAGGCCCGCCGCTTTCCAAACCCTCTGAGCGGCTCGATACACCAAGTTTTCGGGCCCGCCGCGGAGATGACTGCCCTCACTTCCTTCGATGATGAGCTCAAACCGTTCCCCGCCACCTTCAATTCTCCGCATGGCAAAGCGGTTGTTCAGATCAAGAGCAGCTCCAAGGCAGTCGAAGCCGGGACCCAAATTTGCGGTCGTTGCTGGTACGTCGACAATCACTCTCTGGCCGATGCGCGGCTGCGCCATCGCTGATCCTCCACTCAGGACAGTGTCCCACTTGACTCAGCCAAGATTCTTGCCCGACAGGCTGCGCTGAAGAGACCTGCTTCAGGGTCGATGACGGCGGTGACCCTTAAACCTCCCAAAAACTCTTCAAAACGACCCTTTTGACGCATGGCCTTCAGAAAGGTTGCTGACTGCAATCCTGCAAGTTGTTTGGCCGCAGTTCCTCCCCCAACCCAAAGTCCCCCAGTACAGAGTTCCTGGAGTGCCAGGTCCCCCGCTGCCGATCCATAGGCAGACAGCCAAATCATTTGGGCCCGTTGCATTAACAGGTCTCCTTTTGCGGCCGCCATGCTCACCTTGGCCGGTAAGTCATTGGATTTGTTGGTTCTCCACTCCTCTGCGACTGGCCTTAGTGGGTGTGCATTGGTGTCGGAGTTTTGAAGCAACCAGGTTGCGATGTGTCCCAGCCCGGTTCCGCTCACGATCCGTTCCACCGACAAACGATCCACTCCGAGATCGTCTTTCAACCAGCAGGCCAATTGCCATTCCTCTTCGGTTCGCGCGGCGAATTCCCGATGCCCCCCTTCGCTTGCGAGGGCTATGAGCCCTCCTTCAGTGCGGATCCCGCGAG
Source organism: Synechococcus sp. BS30m-G31 (assembly GCA_016777265.1). GTDB lineage: Bacteria > Cyanobacteriota > Cyanobacteriia > PCC-6307 > Cyanobiaceae > Parasynechococcus. The sequence continues at coordinate 5,493 of JADHRU010000041.1, read as the reverse complement.
CCATGCCTAGACCCGTACCAGCCCCAAGAATGGCGATCGGACCCTCCTGTGGCCCAGCGGCCTGGAGTACAACTTGTTGGGTTTCATCGAAGTGAGGTAGCCCGTAGATCAAGACGCCGAAATCGTTGACGAGTTCGAGTTGGCGAATCGATGCTGCAGCGGCCAGTTGGTCTTCTTGTAATTGCCAAGGAAGATTCGTAATGCGTGCATTGCGGTTGTTCACCGGCCCGGCTACTGCGATACATCCGTGTTGAGGCGCTTCGATGTCGTTTGGTCGCTGGTTTAAAAAAAACTCCAGCATCGGTTCCAGCGACGTCCATTCGCTGGAGATGAAGCGCTGTTGGTGCAGTTGCGCGAGCCGACCGTCCTTGATTCCGTAAAGGGCCAGGAGGGTTTTGGTTCCTCCCATATCACCGGCCAACAGGGTGGAGCAGGCCATGCAAGACGTCTGGTGGAATTCATTCCAGCCTGAATACATCTCACAAGACAGGCAACCAATCGCTTTGCGCCAAGCGATTAGCCAAAGAAATCCAGGGGCAATGGCCCCCATGTTGTGACTGGCTGAGCGTCATCGTCCCCATGACCGCTGATCAACATCCCTAAACCCAAGCCGTGTTCGATCCTGATCCGAACAGTTCCGCCGCGTTGGTTGGCCTTAAGGAAGACGGGCCCCACATCGGTTGTGGTCTCAACAACCTCGAGCGATGTCCACTGTTGACTCGCCTCCAGGGATCGAAGACTTGATAGAGCTTGATCGGCGGAGGGCGCCATCACGCCAATCGTGAACCAACTGAATTGGGTGAGTGCCAACCGAAGCTCTTCACGAAGTTGATCCTTAGTGCCTTGATCAAGGGTTGGTGCCTCCCGCAGGCGACTCAAATCATTGAGGCACTGAATGCTTGGGGAGTTCATAAATTGAGTCCGAGTCCTGGTTGACGTTCGGCATTGGCGCGCTGTGCGGCTTTGAGTAATGCATCCACGGATGTGACGCCGAGATCTCCATCACGGCGGCTGCGCAGGCTGACGGCATTTTGTTCAGCTTCTTTGGCACCAATTACTGCCAAAACGGGAATCTTCATCTGTTCCCCTGTGCGGATGATTTTGCCAAGGCGATCTCCGCTTTGATCGATCGTGGCGCGGATTCCAGCTGTTTTGAGCTGGTTGAGAACCTGCTCGGCATAGGGCTGAACGTCATCGGTGACCGGTAAAAGTCGGATCTGCTCGGGGGCAAGCCAGAAGGGGAAATCACCGGCATAGTTTTCGGTCATGATTCCGAAAAACCGTTCGAGCGATCCAAAGATCGCCCTGTGAATCATGATTGGCTGTTGCTTTGAGCCATCTGCTGCCACGTAATCCAAGCCGAAACGCTCAGGCAGGTTGAAGTCCAATTGGATGGTGGAGCACTGCCACATGCGTCCGATGGCATCCTCGATTTTTAAATCAATTTTGGGGCCGTAAAAAGCACCGCCACCGTCATCGATTTTGTAGTTCCAACCTTTGCGCTCGAGCGCTTCTGTGAGTCCCTTCGTAGCAAGATCCCAAACGGCTTCGCTACCAATGGACTTTTCTGGCCGGGTGGACAGGTTGATTTCGTAGTTATTGAAATCAAATGTGGAAAGGATGCGCTCAGTGAGATCAAGAATTCGCAGAATCTCATCGCTGATTTGGTTTGGCAAGCAGAACACGTGAGCGTCGTCTTGCGTGAACCCTCGAACCCGCATCAGGCCATGCATCACACCAGGACGTTCGTAGCGATAGACCGTTCCCAACTCGGCCCAACGAATCGGCAATTCGCGATAGCTCCTTAACTTGCTGGCGTAGGTGAGGACGTGAAACGGACAGTTCATCGGTTTCAACTGATATTCCCTCTCATCCACCTGCATGGGGCCGAACATGCTTTCGGCATAAAAATCGAGGTGGCCTGATGTTTTCCAGAGGCTGATGTCTGCGACATGTGGTGTGTACAGCAATTCATAGCCGCCTTCAAAATGGGCCTGACGCCAAAAATCTTCGATTAATAGGCGCATGCGTGCACCCCTTGGATGCCAGAACACCAGCCCTGCGCCAGCTTCATCTTCGATGGAGAACAACTCGAGATCTTTGCCTAGGCGGCGGTGATCACGGCGCAGTGCCTCTGCTTTACGGCGCTTGTGCTCCGCAAGTTGCTCTGGTGTCTCCCATGCCGTGCCATAGATCCGCTGAAGTTGTGCCTTGGTTTCATCGCCGCGCCAGTAGGCACCGGCGACACTCTCTAACTCGAACGCTTTGGGGTGGAGCTCTTTGGTGTTGTCAACATGGGGGCCTGCACAAAGATCCCACCATTGGTCTCCAAGTGTGTACAGGGTGATCGGCTCTTGAAGCCGCTCCAAAATCTCGAGTTTGTAGGGTTCATTTTGGGCCTGAATACGTTTCTGCGCCTCATCTCTGCTCACCTCGATGCGCTCTAGGGGCAGCTTGCGACCGATGATTTTGCCCATCTCCTTCTTGATGGCCTTCAGATCGTCTTCCGTGAAGGGTTCGGGGTTATCAAAGTCGTAGTAGAACCCCGTCTCTGTCCAAGGCCCAATGGTGACCTGAGCCTTGGGAAAGAGTTTCTGCACTGCCATTGCCATCACATGGCTCATGGAATGACGAATTTTGAGGAGCTTCTCGCTCTCGCTGGTCTTCGGCAGAACCACGGGCGCGAGTGGGGCGGATGTGGTTACTGCAGCGCTGCTCACCGGAACCGGAACAAGGCCCGCCATCCTATGGGCGTGGCTACAAGTTTCTTGAATGGATCCGTCAAATCAGTCCGAGGCGGGCGCACTTCTCGACCAACTCCTGGAATCATTATTGGCTGATTTTGATCGCTGGTTTCAACGCGGAGAAGAGCTCCTGCGCTGCTGTCCAGATGACGTCATGGGGAAAGTGGAAAGGGATCGGCTGGCCGCGCGTCTAACGGAGGGCCAGAAGTCGATTACGGCTACACGATCTTTAGTCAAGGCTTCCACTCAGCCCATGGCCGTGTCCATGAGTGCAATAAGTCCATGGCATCGGCTTGTGACGGAGGTCTGGGGATTGGCAGCCAAGCTGGCTGTTAATCGACGCAATTAGACGTTGACTTGACGCTTCAAGCTGTCCAGGTTCTTGCTGTAGAAGCTCGCGAGTTCTTGGTGGCTCTTCACAGGTTGGCCGTAGGCCGAGAGCCCTGAGAATGTGGGGAATGAAGCCCATTCAGGCGCCAGTTTTGCCATGGCAGCCTTGGTTAAACCCCGTTGATCAATCTCATTGAGCGCTCCTCGACGTTTGGCGAGGTGGAGTGCTGCTTGATCTTGATGCTGAGGTTCAAAACTGGCCAGTTTCAGTTCTCGAGCCACACCTTTCCAGGTGCCTGGCAAAAATTGGTATGCACCTGCAGCGGCGCTGGAGTATCGCTTCACAACTGTGCGCTCTGGATGGCGTGAGAGATCCTCAAACATTCCTCCGCCGTACATCACGGTGTAGCCATGGTCCTGACCGTCTTTCCAGGTGCCTTCGGCATAACGGATGGTGTTGAGCAGAGCGCGGCGCGCAGGAGTGAGTTCGTAGGGGCCCTGCTCTAATCCTTCGACTAATGAAGCCCGTGTGACGCCCTGGGAAGAAGCGTTAGATGTTTCCGTCGTTGCCGTCGTGATTGAGATCGACGAGCCACTGGCGCACAACAAAACACCGCTGAAGGCGGTAGATGCCACGAACGTGCGGGTGGACAGCAATGCAACGGTTGGAAACAGCTGAAACACGCAACGCGTTCAAAGTTTCTTCATCCTGCAGGGATGTTGCGTTCTATGGAGTGTTTGACCGAGGGGGGTTGACTTTTGCCCTTCGTCGTGTGTTTGCACATTAAAAAACGATGAGAGTCTCGCGAGACTCTTTGCCTTCACTTGGATTCTCTGGTGTTGCTGTTGATGGATCTAGGCGCTGCTCGGGCTGGATCTGATTGATTAGCTCCATTAATCAATCGAACAGCTATCAATTAAGTCCTGCAGGCAAATCCTAGGGATTTCCTGACGCGATTCAGCGTTGCATTGGCAACGGCTTCAGCGTTTTGGCGGCCTTGGTCGAGGACATGATTCAGTTCCTCGGGGTCGTTGATCAGTGCCTTGTAGCGGGCTTGAATCGGCTCCAATGCAGCAACTGCGGCCTCGGCAAGCAGGGGTTTGAATTGTCCCCAGCCCATGTCTGCGCATTCGTTAGCGACGGAACTGCGCTCTTGTCCACTGAGGATTGCGTATAGGCCCAGCAAATTATCGGTTTCAGGACGGTCCGGATTGCCAAACTCAAGGCCCCGCTCGGGGTCAGTCTTGGCCCGCTTGATTTTTTTGGTGATCAGCTCGGGGGGGTCCAACAACGTGATTCGACTGCCCTCATTGGGGTCGCTTTTGCTCATTTTGTTGCGGCCATCCGTCAGGCTCATCACCCTGGCTCCTTCTTTGAGAATGAGCGGTTTAGGCACATTCAGGACGGGATTTTCTTTGGAACCGAACCGTGCGTTGATGCGTTGTTGTGCGATATCCCGAGCGAGCTCAAGGTGCTGCTTTTGGTCTTCTCCCACCGGTACTAAATCGGCGTCATACAAGAGGATGTCTGCGGCCATCAAGACGGGGTAATCCAGCAGGCCAACAGACACGTTGTCGCCTTGCTTCACCGACTTCTCTTTAAACTGAATCATGCGTTCCAGCCAATTCAGCGGCGTGACGCAGTTCAGGAGCCAACAAAGTTCACTGTGGGCTGCGATCTGGCTTTGGATAAAAATGGAACAGCGTTTGGGATCCATTCCGCAGGCCAGATACAGAGCGGCTGTGGAGCGGGTGTCCGTAGCGAGTTGGCGTGGGTCATGGGGAACCGTGATCGCGTGCAGGTCCACAACACACACATAGGTGTCGTGGGTGTCTTGAAGATCAACCCAGTTGCGGATGGCTCCAAGCCAATTACCGAGATGCAGTGCTCCCGTTGGCTGAACACCGGAGAGGACCCTTGGCCGCGCCATCAATCAGGCCTCTGGGTCAGCTGTCTGCTTGCTGGTCTCCTCTGAGGATGAACTCGCTGACGTGGTGTCATCACTACTTTCTGTAGCCACGGCTTCTTCGCTGCTCGTTGTCGTTACAACCTGTTCAGAGGGTGCATCCGATTCAGGCTCAACTTCAGGCGCTGCTTCTGGCTCCGCTTTGGGCTTGCTGGGCCGGGCGAAAGGGTCTGGCTTTGAGCTACGGCCTCCTCGGTCGTCTTCGGAACGACGGTTGCGGGAGTCGCGTCGACCGCCGCTGGGGGCTTGGCTTTTTTGTTGTTCGATCAGCTCTGTGAGTTTTCCATCGGCGAGCATTTGCCCCAATGTGCGCACAGCAAAACCAAGCACGGCAACCGGTGAACGCAGGTTGAAGGCATCTTGCAAGGCCTTGGCAGCACTCATTTCATTGTCACTTAAACGAATGCGGAACCCACCAGCGTCCCGGTTGCCTCCACGGTTGCTGCGATCGC
>JADHRU010000002.1 GCA_016777265.1 Synechococcus sp. BS30m-G31 | reverse complement strand
CAAATACGGTGAGCCGTACGGTCAAAGCTTTGTTGCCTCCCGAGGCTTACGCCGCGTTGAAGGCCAGCCGACAAAAGGGCGGAACGGTGGTTGCAGTCGCGCAACCCTTGCTTGAGATCCCACCCCTGGAAGTCTCACCCCTGGAAGTCTTACCCCTGGAAGTCTTACCGTTGGAGGTGGCTCCCAACAGCTCAACTGATGCTGAGCCCATTTCAACAGTTGATGCCTCATCAGAGGAAGACCACAAACCAGAGTCTTCTGTTGGAGAGTTCTCTACGGAGGAATCCAGCACCCTTGCGCTTGATGACGCCGCCGATTTTGCCGAGGAGTCGGATGATCAAGGCTCAGGTGTGGAGGAGCCTGTCCCTATGGACGTGTTCACGGAGTTGGTACCGCTAATCGGGGTTGCTGGTTTAAGTGGATCAGCACCCATCGAAACGCAGCCGCTCAGTCCTGGTGTGCTCCCAGGCAGCGTTTATATGTTGGTCGACAAGGTTGTTGAGCTGGATGCTCGTCCCCTGAGAGATTTTCCTGAATTGGGTGCATTGGACTCAGTCGATCAGGACCGTCAGGGTCTTTTTCTGTTTTCCAATCCTCGGGCGGCGAAACGTCAATGTGGGAGAAGCCAGCGTGTGATCAAGGTGCCTGACACCACGGTGTTTGAACGAACCAGTTCCTATTTGTTGAAGCGTGGAATCACACGGCTTGTGATGGAAGGCACGGTGGTTGCCCTGGACGCCTGATTAAGGGTCGAGGTTGGCGTCTGGTGGACTCTGCATCAGTACCGCGGCGGCGCTGCCTCCACTGATCACGCCCAATACAAGAGAAATGCCAACGAGAAATCCTGTTGGAAGTGGCACAAGCTGTGCCTGCCCGATTTTGAGTTGATGACGCTGTTGCAAGTTTTGTGCGCCAAGGCAGAGCAAAAGCAGCAGCAGGGCGCTCCCTCCAAAACTCCAGAGCAGTAGTCGTAAACGAGGCAGCAAAGAATCCATGGATTTTGCTTAGTCTGACGCGTCGTGGTGGAGCAATGTGTAGAGCCGTCGCCGGGAGAGTCCGGTCGTCGCTGCTAGTTGCCGTGCAGCATCGCTGGAACTAACTCCCTGATTGATGAGCTGTTGCAGCTGCTCTGTGAGCTCCACATCATTGAGGGTTGGTTGTGCGATGGGTGGCGCACCGCCCAGGACCAAGGTGAATTCGCCTTGGGGGCGGGTCTGTTGAAAATGAGTGAGAGCTTCTTGCACAGTGGCCCCCACCTGTTCTTCATGGCGTTTGGTGAGTTCTCGCGCCACCTGGATCGGACGATCGGGGCCGCAATGATTCCAGAGTTCATCCAGCAACGTGAGGAGTCGATGCGGTGCTTCATAAAGCACGGTGGTCCGCTGTTCACTCGAGATCTGTTCCAGACGCTGTCGTCGTTCTTTGCCTTTCGTGGGTAAAAACCCTTCAAAACAAAAGCGTCCACTGGGAAGTCCGCTGCTCACCAGGGCTGTGGTGGCAGCGCAAGGACCAGGAATACAAAGCACGGGATGCCCCGCTCGTCGTGCAGCGTTAGCCAGCTCTTCTCCGGGGTCACTGATGCCTGGCAATCCCGCATCACTGATCACCGCAAGGCTTTGACCTTCTTCCAGCAGTTCTAGAAGTTGGGGCAACCGCGTACGAATGTTGTGCTGATGAAAGGAGAATTTGCGACCGCGGGCTTGGAGATTGCTCAGCAACTGTCCGCTATGGCGTGTGTCTTCACATGCGATGGCATCGACCGTCGCTAACAGGTGACTGGCTCGAGGGGAAAGGTCTCCCATATGACCGATCGGAGTGCCGACGAGATAGAGACTTCCGGCGGCTGGTTCATCCCGCTGCATCACAATGGCCAGCGCCCCCCTTAATCATGATGTCCAACTCCGCCATTCTCCCTGCTGGTGTCAGCAAAGAAGTTTTGTTGACTGAGTTGAGACGATTGAGTTGGGGGGCTGCCGACATTCTTCGTGCGTACGCCCGTGGCGAACAGCCTCCCCATGGTTTTCAGAAAGCCTTGAGTGTCGATAACGGTGGAGAGGGGCCTGTTTCGGCCGCTGATCTGGCAGTGAACCAATGGCTGCTTGAGGGGTTGTCGGGGGCCTTTCCAGATGCTGGTTGGACTCTGCTCAGTGAGGAAACCGCCAAAGAGCAGCTCACCGAAGGTGAGCCTCTTCCCGCCGAATGGTTGTGGATCCTTGATCCGCTTGATGGCACCAAAGATTTTCTCCAAGGAACTGGGGAATATGCCGTGCACCTCGCCTTGGTTCGGGGGAATCGGCCTGTTTTAGGCGTGGTGCTGTTACCCGAAGCCGATGAGCTATGGATTGGCCTGGTGGGTGACGACGCCTGGTGTGAAGACCGTGAAGGAAAGCGTTCCCCTGTGCGCTTCAGCGAGCGCAAAGAGTTGTCTGACTTGCTTTTGGTGGCGAGCCGAAGTCATCGCGATGACCGACTCGAGACATTGATCGGTGAACTTCAACTCGGCGGTTCGAAGGCTGTCGGCAGCGTTGGCTGCAAGGTGGCCACAATTCTCCGTGGAGAAACCGATCTGTATATCTCCCTCTCAGGCCGTAGTGCTCCAAAGGATTGGGATATGGCTGCACCGGAGGCTGTTTTGTTGGCCGCTGGTGGACGATTTACCCATGCTGATCTCCGCGACCTCACCTACAACACGGGCGATGTTCGGCAGGCGGGCTGTTTGATCGCCAGCCATGGAAAAGCCCACGTCGCGCTCGGAGAGCGTGCGACGCGGGCGATGGCCGAGATCGATCCCGGCTTTCAGGTGTGATCAGCTGAGGGGTGCAACTGGGGTGGGCTGTGGTTCCACCTCTGTCGATTCGCCGTTTTGAGGAACCCCACGCAGGGTGAGGTTGATCCGACCGCGATTGTCGATCTCGCGAACACGCACGGTGACTTCATCGCCGACTTTCACGACATCTTCCACTTTCTCAACGCGCGCTTCGGAGAGCTGAGAAATGTGGATCATCCCTTCCTTGCCAGGAAGAATTTCGACGAAGGCGCCGATTGGAATGATGCGAGTGATCGAGCCTGAGAACATTTCGCCCTCGTTCACCTTGCGGGTGAGGCCTTCAATGATCTTTTGAGCCTCCTCTGCAGCCGCACCATCGTGGGAGGCAATGGTGACAATTCCACTGTCTTCGATATCGATCTTGGTGTTGGTGCGTTCTGTAATGCCCTTGATGGTGCGACCACCAGGACCGATCACTGTTCCAATCAATTCAGGATCGATACGGAAGCTCAGCAGGCGTGGTGCATGGGGCGACAGCGTTTCACGGGGCTTATCAATCGCCTCGAGCATTTTCTCGAGGATATGCAGGCGAGCTGGGCGGGCTTGATTGACAGCTTCAGCCATAACCTTCACTGGTAAACCAGTGATTTTCATGTCCATTTGAAGCGCTGTGATGCCTTTCTCACTACCAGCCACCTTGAAATCCATGTCGCCAAGGAAGTCCTCAATCCCCTGAATATCGGTGAGGATTTTGATGTCCTTGCCCTCTTTAATCAGACCCATCGCGGCACCACTTACAGGGGCTTTTAAGGGCACACCGGCATCCATGAGAGCCAACGTGCTGCCGCAAACTGAGCCCATGGAAGTGGAGCCATTGGAGCTCAGCACTTCGCTCACGACCCGCACGACATAAGGGAAGGTGTCTTTCTCAGGCAAGACGGGAAGGATGGCTCGCTCCGCTAGAGCGCCATGGCCGATTTCGCGACGGCCGGGGGATCGCATTGGACGGGTTTCGCCAACGGAGTATGGGGGGAAGTTGTAGTGATGGAGATACAGCTTCTCGGTGTTGGGATGGAGGTCATCCATTTCTTGGGCATCACTGGGGGTTCCCAAGGTCGCAGTGGATAGAACCTGCGTTAAACCACGCTGGAACAGACCTGAGCCATGGACTCGACGGGGCAGAACTCCGGCCATCGCGCTGATTTGACGGACCTCATCCAATCCACGCCCATCGACGCGCTTGCCATCCTTCAAGATCTGCTGACGCATCAGCTTCTTGGTCAAAGCCTTAAAGCTGTTGTTCAGCAATTTCGAACTGCTGGATACGGCCTGACGCACGGCGTCGTCTTCCTTGAGGGTTGCGATCGCTTCAGCTGCATCTGCTTTCACGGCTTCGAGACCGTTATCGCGCTCCTCTTTACTTTGCTCAAACTTGCTGAGCACAGCACTGATTGCTTTCGTGCATTGCTTTTCGAGGTAAGCAGGAACAGTGTTGTCTTCTTTGGGCGCTTCCGGCTTGACCTGCTTAATGCCGAGGTCCTTCAGCAGTGTTTCCTGGGCTTTGATGAGTTCCTGGATGGCTTCATAGCCGAAATCAATCGCCTCAATGACGTCTCCTTCGGGGAGTTGGTTGGCGCCTGCCTCAACCATCACCACACCATCCGCTGTGCCAGCGACGACGAGGTCTAAATCTCCTCGCTCAATTTCCCGGTAGCTCGGGTTTAGAACGAAGTCGTCTCCAAGCAGGCCGACACGCACGGCCGCCATGGGTCCATTGAAGGGAATGCCGGCCAGAAGCGTTGCGATGGATGCGCCTGTTACTGCCAGGACATCGGAAGGGACGCGTTCGTCCAGCGATAGGCATGTGGCAACAACTTGCAAGTCGTCGCGCATCCAACTGGGGAATAACGGCCGCATGGGCCTGTCGATCAAGCGACAGGTCAGCGTTGCGCGCTCGGGTGGACGGGCTTCCCGACGCATGTAGCTTCCAGGAATCCGTCCGGCGGCATAAAGGCGCTCCTCGTAATCGCAGATCAGTGGGAGGAAATCGATTCCATCGCGTCCCTTTGATCGTGTTGCTGTAACAAGCACGGCTGTGTCGCCGCATTCGACCAAGACGGAACCACCCGCTTGGGGGGCAAAACGCCCTGTGGTCAGTCTTATCTCGCGTCCGTCAAACGAGATCGACTGTGTTTTTCCTTGCACGACGGCTTATGTCCTTTTGTCAATTGTTATTTTGACATTTCATGGTTTCCATCGACAAGAAAGGGGAGGCTTTCGCCTCCCCTTTCTTGTCGATCAATGTCGAGGGATCTGTCTTCTTACCAGCTGGACTTCACAACGCCCGGCAGTTCTCCCTTGTGAGCTCGTTCACGCAGTTGGTTACGGCAAAGTCCAAAGTCGCGGTACACACCACGGGGTTTGCCTGTCGCCCAACAACGATTACGGATCCGATTTGGGGCGCTGTTGCGGGGTAGAGCCTGGATTTTGCGATGGATTTCGAGGCGAGACATTGGGTCTGCCGCTGCATTGAACGCTGCCATTAGTGCCGCACGCTTGGCCGCATAGCGCTCTGTCATTTTTTTGCGCTTTACGTCGCGGGCAATCATCGACTTTTTGGCCATGCAGCTGAGGGCAGCGTTTCAACAGATCTCAAATTCTACATTCAAGGGCCGCTGAAGGACTAGCGCCCGAGCAACTGCTGAACAAAGGTCAATTGACTGGTGTCGCGAACGACAAGGACCAGAGTTAATCCCACAAGAAGAAGAAATCCGGATTGGGCGAATGCCAGTTGAAGGCGTTCAGGGACGGGTTTGCCTCGGACCCCTTCGATCAGAAGAAGAGCCATTTGGCCCCCATCCAGTAACGGCAAGGGCAATGCGTTGAGGACTGCCAAGTTGATTGAGATCAAGGCCATGAACAACACCAAACCACTTCCGCCTTGCCGACTGAGCTGTGCACCCATCTCCACAATTTTGACCGGACCGCTCACTTGTCCCGCCGTGGCTTTGAAATTGGTGATCAGACCGGCGTAGCCACTCACGGTTTGTCCCACGAGACGGATGAACTGACCGCCGGTGTGTTGGACCAGTTCCCCTAAGCCTTTGACGGGTCGGCTAGCTCCATTGAGGTTGGCTTGGAGCTGCGCCCCGATTTTTCCCTGTCCATCGGAATTTGATGGTTTGAGTTCAATCTGCTCAAGTTGGCTCTGACGAACCCGTTCGACGGAGAGGGTTGTGCTTGGTGCTGCCTTGACCAGCTTCACCATGGCCTCAACTCCGGCTTGTCCAGCTCCAAGTTTGTTGGAGTTGATCGAGAGAATCTGATCTCCAGGCCTGAGGTCAGCGCGAGCAGCTGCGCCATCAGGCTGCACATTCACCACAAGAACGCCTGGATCTGGATCGGCTGGAAGCCCCACAATCGCCGCTTGTCCCACCAGAACCACCAAGGCCAGCGCAAGATTGGCGAGAATTCCGGCGGCGATCACCAGAGCGCGCTGGGGGATGGGACGATTGCGCAGCAAATCGGGATCATCAATGGGGATGCTGCTGTCTTCATCGTCATCGGGGAAGGCCACGAAACCACCAAGGGGGAGGAGCCTTAGGGCGTAGGTGACACCTTTCCGTTGGCGTTTAATCAACGCAGGTCCGAAGCCGATCGAGAAGCCACTAACGCGGATGCCTTGAAGGGTGGCGGCAAGAAAATGTCCTGCTTCATGCACCACGATTAAGAGAGCAAGAACCAAGAGGGCCGCAAATACGTTCATCCAGCCGATTGCTGCTGAGTCAGTTCATTCTGGCTGGAGCCGTTCAAAGCCGACGTAAGGCACCAAGGGTTTGGGAAGAAGAATGCTTCCGTCTGATTGCTGCCCCGTCTCCAACAGGGCAGCCATCGTGCGCCCGACGGCCAAACCCGACCCATTCAGGGTGTGCACGAGCTGTGTTTGTTTTCCGTTTTTGGTTCTGATCGCTGATCGGCGAGCTTGAAAATCGCCGCATACGCTGCAGCTCGAGATTTCTCGGAAGGCTCCGGCCCCAGGCAACCACACTTCCAAGTCGTAGGTGCGCTGGGCCGAGAAGCCCAAATCTCCCGTGCATAGATCCAAAACCCTGTAAGGCAACTCGAGGGCCTGCAACACCGCTTCGGCATCGGCGGTGATCTGTTGGTGTGCCTCCTCGGATTGGTCGGGATGCACAAACCAATACAACTCAACTTTGTTGAATTGGTGGAGACGGATGAGGCCGCGCGTATCCCGTCCATAACTCCCCGCTTCTCGACGGAAGCAAGGGCTATAGGCCGAGTACCGGAGAGGGAGTTGATCAGCTGGAATGATTTCGTCGCGATGCAGCGACGTCACGGGGACTTCAGCCGTTGGGGTTAGCCAAAGGTCGTCGTCTGCGCAGCGGAAGCTTTCTTCGGCGAATTTCGGCAACTGGCCTGAGCCAGTGAGGCTGGCGGTGTTCACCAAAACCGGTGGCATCACCTCCCGGTATCCCTTGCTGGTGTGTAGATCCAGCATGAAATTAATCAGAGCTCGCTCTAAGCGGGCTCCCTGGCCCATCAGGGTGACAAAGCGGCTCTGGGCAATACGAACCGACCGTTCGGTGTCGAACAGGTTCAGCCGATGAGCAATTTGCCAGTGCTCCTCTAAGCCGTCCTCAATTCTGGGTGTTCCCCAGCGACGCACTTCGACGTTGTCGTGTTCGTCCTTCCCATCTGGACAGAGTGGCGAAGGGAGATTGGGGAGACTGAGGAGCTGGTCGCGGAGTTGGCTGGAGAGTGCCTTCTCCTCCTCCTCAAACACGGCCACCTTTTGTTTGATGGCATTCCCCTGTAGGCGTAGGGCGGCAACCTCGTCTCCCTTGGGATCTGCGCCAGCCTTGATTTTTAAGCCCACCTCTTTGCCGATGCGATTGCCGTCGGCTTGCAGGGTGCTGCGTTCTTCTTCTAACCCTCGTTGCTGCCTTGCAATCAGCTGAAGGCCAGTGAGATCAATGGATTTACCCCGACGCTTCAATTGTTGAGCGATGACTTCGGGGTTGTCACGCACAAGGCGCTGGTCGATCACGGTTCCTGGAACAGCAACGCCGGCAGCCTATGGCAGCCCGTTCAGAGCACCTGGCCGACCATTACGGCAGCAACGGCTGAAAATACAGTGATGCCAAGGGCTGTCAGAGGATTTTGGCCTTGAGCAACGGCCACAGTGGTGATCACACCGGCGCCAAGGCAAGCCACACAAAGCTGCATGACGATGTCGTTTTGACGCTGCATGAAATCAGAGTTAGGTACTTGGAACGTAGGGAGTACTGCACAGCGATGCTCGCTCCATGAAGCGCATCTTTACGCCCCGTCAAGCTTCGTTACGTCCAGCAATAGAAGCCTGTCGTGCTCGACCTCCAGCCGCCCATTCTTTGAGGTGCGCGAGGGATTCGCTGGCGGTGCGGGAGAGGGGGATCAATTGGGATGCTGCTCGAATTAAATCCGTCTCATTGAGTTCACGGTGTTCGGCGAAGGCCAAATGCATGGCTTCAATCACCGTTTGCTCTAGTTCAGCCCCAGAAAATCCTTCGCTGCGACTCACCACGGTTTCCAGAGGGAGAGTCACGCTTGGACGTCGTTGTGCCAGATGAAGCTCAAGGATGCTCTGGCGTTCGCTTCCGCTTGGTAGATCCAGGAGAAAGATCTCATCGAAACGCCCTTTGCGCAGCAGTTCTGGTGGAAGCTGATCCACCCCATTGGCTGTGGCAACAACGAAAACAGGAGAGCGTTTTTCGGCCATCCAAGTGAGCACATTGGCCAGCACCCGTTGAGTCGTACCGCCGTCGCTTCGGCCATCGCCCCCAAAGCCCTTTTCAATCTCATCGATCCAAAGCACACAGGGCGCCATGGCCTCCGCGAGTTGGATCATGTCCCGGGTGCGCGCTTCACTCGCTCCAACCAAGCCAGCAAAGAGCCGACCAACGTCGAGGCGCAATAAAGGCATCGACCAGCTCCGGGCGATGGCTTTGGCTGTGAGGGATTTCCCTGTCCCCTGGGGGCCGACGAGTAGGACGCCTCGGGGCAGAGGAAGCCCAAAGCGTCGTGCTTCCTCAGAGAAGGCGCGATGTCGCTGTTGAAGCCAGCTCTTCAGAGAATCGTGGCCACCGATGGCTTCGGTACCTGAATCGCTGCGGCAGAACTCCAAGACTTCGCTCCGGGCGATGGCTTGACGTTTTTCCTCAAGAACCTCAGCGAGATCCTCGGCGCCGATGCTTCCGCGACGAGCCAGGGCACGCGCTGCGACCTGACGTACACGCATTTCACTCAGACCGCTACAGGCCTGTGTGAGCTCATCAAGAACAGCTGAGTCGAGGGCACTGCCGCTGTTTAATCCAATGTTGCTGATGAGCTGACGGAGGTCATCAGCATCCGGTAGGGGAAGGTCCAGCAAGGTCAGCGCTTCGTCGAGATCCGCTGGGGGGGTCCATTGTCCGGAGCAGAGAATCAAGCTGTGCGGTGTGCTCCGCAGCGACGTCTCCAGATTGCGCAGCATCCTCGCCACGCCAGGGTCATCACAGAATCGATGAAAGTCTTTCGCTAAGAGCAGGGAGGGACGACTGGGGTCGAGATTCTGCAACCACTGCAACATGGCCATCGGCTGCCGACTTCCGATTCCCTCTGCATTCAATGTGCCGCTCAGGCCATCGATGAAGTTCCAACTGATCAGCTGACTCTGTAGACGTGTGGCGGCCTGGCTCAACAGGGTTTCAACCCGAACCTCTTCACTACTGCGAATCCAGATCAGTGGTGTTCGCGCACGAATCAGAAGATCAAGTTGATTGCTCCAGGTCGTGCTGCTCATGGGTCATTTAGGCGCCGAAGCGCATCCCAGCGTGGGTCAATCGGGTGTTTGATGTTGGCGACAACCTCCTGGTTGAACTTTGGAGCGCCTGGACAGTTATCTCCGCAGTCGTTCACAACGGGTAATTGCAAATTCAATTGTTCGAAGGCCCATTGCTGGGGGTCGAAATTACCGCGTGGGTCGAGGGTTTCAACGAGTCCCTCCGGCTCCGAGATGTCTTCAGAGAGTTGAAGTTGATCTTCTGTTGGTGGTTGATCACCCAACCAGATCAGCTCAGAAGGAGAGGTCGTCAGCTGGTGATTGAACTGTCCAAGGCAACGGTCGCAGCTGAGCGTCACGATTGTGTTGAGCTCTGCTTCGACAGAAAGAACGTTGCCGCGATGCTCAGCTTGGATCTCACCCCGAACGGGGGTTAGCGATGGCAGTGCATCGAGATATCCATCGATGACCCAAACTTTTGGATTTCCAAGGGCCCGGAGCTCTTGCAGAGCAACTGGCTCCAGCGCCGGAATCATTTGCCGCCTTTGGGTTCAAAGGGCAATCGTGAGTCGCTGGAGCCACCTGCAGTAGCCGTTGCCGTCACCGTTTGTTGTGAGGCCTGCTGATCAAGAATCTTTTGCAAGTTCTCGGGCAAAGCTTCTTTGGTAAGGATGAAGGTTTGCAGGGCTTGGAAAATATTGGCAATCACCATGTAGAGCAACACTCCAGCAGGCAGTGGGAAAAATAGGAACATGCCAGTAATCATCACTGGGGTGATTTTGTTGGCGGTGGCCTGTTGGGGATTTGCCGGCATACCCATACCGGATAAAAGTTGGGATAAGAACAGCGTTAAACCAAATCCACCCACCAGAATTGCAATATCCCAGTTGACGGCGCCGTCTGCATAGAAGCCCACCTGTCCGAGGGCTTTGATGAACAAAAAGCCGCTGCGGGCTGCTATTCCAGGAATCTTGGCCTCGACAGTGGCATCACCAGGGGCGATGGCAGTGATGGTGCCGTCTTCTGTGACGGTGACAATGTCATCACCCTTTGTCACGGACCAGGCTGGGGAGAATTTTCCAGGGTTCTCAATTTGAGTGAGAACGTCGGAAAAGGCTCGCCCATCCTTGGTATGCACATTGACGCTGGCTGAATCGCCTACGCCAATTTTTGTGCCCCGGGGAAGGCTTGCGATCACGGGAACGTGATCGGTTTCGCTAATAAAAATTGAGTGGCTGGCGCTGTTGAAGGGTTTGGGTTCAACGGCTGCGATTTGGTCAGCCGGCAACACCTTCATGTTCAACGTGTAGGGAACATCTGCAAAGGGCGATCCCCGGAGGGTCGCGAACAGCGCGAAGAGGATCGGCATCTGCACCAGCAGAGGCAAACACCCTGCGAGGGGGCTGCCGAACTCCTTCATGACTTTGCCGAGTTCCTCCTGCTGCTTCTGGGGATTGCTCGCATAGCGGGCTTTGATATCCGCTTGCCGTTTTTGCATGACGGGTTGCGCGATCCGCATCCGTCGAGCGCTACGAATGGATCCAGCACTCAGGGGATAAAGCGCAACCCGGATCACCAGCGTCAAAGCCACAATGGCTAGGCCGTAGCTGGGTACCAATCCGTAGAAAAAATCCAGGATTGGAATGAGAAGGTTGTCGGAGATGTACCCGATCACGTTGAGGAACCCGGGGTTAGTGACGTTCTGACGCCAGTGTGCACGAACAGGGGCTTAGACGGCGAAGCCTTCGACCGACTTGTCAGTTGATGTGGATGAACGCTTGTTGATGCGTTCAAGGATGTAGGCCTCAACTTCCCTGAAGCGGGGCAATGAGCGCATTTCAAGTCGAGCGCCATCGTTCAAAACGAGCACCATGTCTCCCCAGGCACCGAATCCTCTAGGAACGGTCCTGACTTCGCTGATTTGTGAGTACACCACTTGGGTTTTGTCGTTGCCCATCCAGCCACCACACACGGAGATGCGTCGGCTTGTAATTCGAAAGCGCAGCCAAACAGCTCGAACAATGGCTCCAATCGTGAATGGCAAGCCAATCAAAGTGAATCCCAGCAGCACGTTGAGGATGAGATCTCCTTTGGCTGGACCACCTTCGTAGTGAACGTCTTCTTGAATGGTGGTCATCGTTCCAGACCTGCAATTTTCAAGAGACTGTCGCATTCTTCGAGCAATTGCGCGGGTTCGGCTTCCGCGGCTTCGGGTCGGAGGCTGAGTAGCAACCATTTCCCTGCTAAGTCGGATCGCTGTTCAAGGCGTTTTCGAAGGTGGCTGTGGAGCAAACGCCTTAAGCGATTGCGGCGCACAGCTCTTTTGCTCACTTTGTTGCTGATCACCAAGGCACAACGGCAAGTTGTATCGCTTTGGTTACGGAGCTCAGAACGAAGTAACGACCGATCGCTGTCAATTTGGCGAAGCACCATCCATTTGCCGTGGTGACGGCACCGAGAACGGTGTAAACGGCTGAAGCAACGATGTCCACGCAGGCGCATGGAAGCTGGGAGCACCATCAGCCAACTAAGGATATGAGCGTTTCACATGAGGTGAAGTCAACTCATTCACCTCATCAACGTTGAGCACATCGCTGTGCTTAAACGGCCAACCGAGTCCGTCCGCGTTTACGTCGGGTGCGAATAACGCGACGTCCGGTATGGGACCGCATGCGAACACGAAATCCAGAAACCCTTTTTCTTTTGCGGCTTGTTCCACCGAAAGTGCGCTTCGTCATATCAGTTGTTTGGCGTCTGGCTCATCTGAGTAGAAGATTTTATCAGTCAGTCAATGTCGATCAACCAACTGCCGACGTAACCCGACATTGGTACGTCGCCGGGGGCCTGAATCAAAGCGTTCAACTGATACATCCGCTTTCCCTTGGGGTTGAACAACTTGATGCGAAGCGAGTAGTCACCTTCCATTGGCACGGGCTGGTCTGGAAAGACCTCGATGGCCGTTTGGTCATCATTCACCTCAAAGGTGGCGGGCACCTCTTCGAGGCATTTTGAGCGACTCATCATGCTGCCCCGAGATGTGCGGCAGAGGGACATGCGTTCTGGTTTGAGTTTGGCGTCAAAAAAGTCAGGCACCGTCACGGTCAACTTGAGAATGGCTGTCTTGCGATCTTTTTCGCGAAGAGTGAGATACCAGTCGGCGCGGTCGTTCTCAATCGCAGAGGTTTGGTAGTAGTACAGCTTCTTGTAACCATCGTTGTTATCCCAGCGAAACTCCATGAGGCCCGACGTGCCTTGAGCTGTTGCGGGGGTTGGTGCTGTGCTGCTCAGGCATGCTCCGACCAGCAGTGCACTCGCGGTCGCTGCGCATGGCATGAGGCGTTGCAGAAGCGAACGGGGCATGGGGTAAAGCTTGATAATTCACTGATTCTCCTGAGTCCAGCGACAGGGCGACGCCTTGAGGGGTCGGCGGCTCATCTGTCAGTTGTGACGAGATCTGTCCGGTCGTAACCGTTGAGCCTCGCCCCGATAGGGGTGTAGGGGCTTTCGTTGGGGAGGCATCCAGGCGTGAACAAGCACTCGGATGCAGCGTTCAAGGTCCCCTTGAACGGCCATCTGCTGGCAATCCAACAGGGCAACACAGTCCCATCCAGGGCGTTGACGGGCCATGGCTGCTGGAAAACAGGCGTCAAGATCGGCCGTGACTGAAAAGGTCACTGAAACGATCTGTTGTGGGGACAAGCCGTTCTCTTCGACGAGGGCATCAATCAAGTCTCGAACGGCGGCTTGGATGGCCGTTGTGGTGTTGGCAGCGCATGTTGTTGCTCCCCGAAGTCCGACCAATTTCAGATTGGTGTCGCTCATGGGCGATACAGCCAAAGCACCTGACCGCTTCCCATGAGCTCCATCGAAAGCCATTGCTGAAGTTGGCGGAAGATCTGAGAGCCCGGCAGCAAGTTGCTCACTTTGCGTCGCGGCTTACCAAGGGTGATCGGTCGAATGTCGTCCTGATCCAGGTCTGCCAGCTGGGCGGCCAGGCGAAGTGCATGGTCTTCGTCACCCAACGCATCCACAAGTCCTAGCGATAACGCTTGCTCACCACTAAAGACTCGACCATCTGCAAAAGTCTTCACCTGCTCCTCGGTGAGGTTTCGACCTTTCGCCACAACGCCTACAAATTGGCTGTAGCTGCTGTCGATTAAGTCTTGAAGGAGGGCGCGTTCTTCAGGGTTCAGGGCTCGATCGGGGGACAAGATGTCTTTGAACTTTCCGCTCTTCACCGTGTCGAAGCGAATGCCGATGCGTTCAAACACGCGGGATAGATCATTGCCCCGCAGGATCACGCCAATCGACCCGGTAATCGTGCCTGGGTTCGACACGATTTGCTCTGCGGCTACACCGATGTAGACACCGCCAGAGGCGGAAATATTGCCGAAGCTGGCCACCACTCGGCAGCCTTTCTCCCGCAGTCTCAGCAGCGCTGCATGGATTTCTTGGCTGTCTCCAACCGTCCCACCAGGACTGTCAATTCGTAGAAGAAGTGCGGGGAATTCCCGTCGCTTCACTTCCAGTAGAGCCTTGAGAACGCGCTGTCGTGTGGCTCCGTTGATCGGTCCCTCCACAACGATGCGCGCCATTCGGCGGTGTGATTTTCGACGCAGGGGCCAGATCATGTCGCGCAGGTCTAGACACCATGATCTTAAAAAGAGGCCTTCGAGCGTTCTTCATGCCGACCATTTGGCTCTGGCTGCTGATGGTGTTGCCCTTTGCTCTGTGGGGCACCGCCATGACAGCGATGGCACCGCTGTTGGCGACAGGTGGGCCATGGCTTGTAGCGGGATTGCGGCTTTTCCCTGCGGGTTTGGTTTTGTTGCTTTGGGTCGCTTGGACGGGGCGATCCGTCTGGATTGATGGCCGCGATTGGGGCTGGTTTGCCCTGTTCACTGTGGTGGATGCTTGTTTGTTTCAGGGCCTGTTGGCCGTTGGTCTTGATGGCACCGGTGCCGGCCTGGGGTCGGTGTTAATCGACTCGCAGCCATTGCTTGTGGCTCTTTTAGCGCGAGGGTTATTTGCAGAGTTGATCAACCCTGTTGGTTGGGTTGGTTTGGGTCTTGGTTTGGCTGGAATTTTTTGTCTCGGGGTCCCTGGCGAACTCCTCAACCATTGGTGGTTGTTGGCTGATCCCCCAGCCGTGCAGCAGTTGTTGCAGCCAGGTGAAATCTGGATGTTGCTTGCATCTCTCGCTATGGCCCTCGGGACTGTTCTCATACGCTTTGCATCTCGTCACAGTGATCCCGTCGCCGTGACGGCATGGCACATGGTCTTGGGGGGGATCCCTTTGCTACTTCTTTTCGGCTTTGAAAATGGTGTGAAGCCCATCGGTTGGTCCCTCGCTGATTGGGGTCGGATGGGGTTCGCAAGCCTGTTGGGGAGTGCTTTGGCCTACGGGCTATTTTTTTGGTTTGCCAATCGCCGAGACCTTACAAGCTTCAGCAGCTTGGGATTCCTAACGCCGGTTTTTGCCTTGGCGACGGGCGGCTGGCTGTTGGACGAGCGCTTGGATCCCTTGCAGTGGGTCGGGGTTTTGTTGGTGTTGTTGTCGGTGATCTGCGTTAGCCAGCGTCGCCGGCTGTGGGAACGCGCTCCTGAACTGTCCTCTTAACAGTCCGTTTGATCTGTCCTTTTCAACTTTCCTTTTGAACTGTGTCGATGCCTGTGCGTTCTCTTGAGCTTGTGCTGGTGAATACCCCCATCGGTGCCTTGGGAAGTGGCCGAGGAGGGGGGGTGGAACTCACCCTCGCTTCGCTGATCCAGGGATTGGTGCGTCGCAACCATCGTGTAACCCTCGTTTCAGCCAAGGGATCGACGCTGCCTTCGGGATGCTCAGGCGTGAGCCTGGTGGAGGTAGAGGGTGTCGATCAACCCAGCTGGCAGCACGCCGATGCCGACTCTGCTGTGTTGATTCCGAGGAACGGACTGTTGCCGGCGTTATGGGAGGCGGCTCTTCGCTGTGGGAAAAATGCCGATGCAGTCATCAACTTCGGTTACGACTGGCTTCCGCTCTGGCTGACTCCCTGGGTTCAACCCCGCTTATTCCATTTGATCAGCATGGGAGATGTGGCCAAGGTGATGCGTGAGGCCATTGAGTCCGTTGCCTCCAGTCATCCACAGCGCTTGGCTTTTCATACTCGCCGTCAGGCTGCAGATTTTCAGCTTCCTGGAACCGCCAGGGTGGTGGGCAATGGCTTTGATCTAAGCAATTATTGCCTGCAAATGTCGTGTGATGGCCCTTTGGGCTGGGCAGGGAGAATCGCTCCAGAAAAAGGGTTGGAGGATGCAGCTCGCGCTGCCGCTGCTCTCGGCGAGTCGCTGTTGGTCTGGGGCTTGCGCGAAGACCCTGCCTACGCCGATGCCGTTGAAGCGATGGTTCCGACTGGAACGATCCAGTGGATGGGATTTCAGTCCACCCATGAGTTGCAACGCCAGTTGGGTTCCTGTCGTGCCCTGATCAATACACCCAAATGGAACGAGGCCTACGGGAATGTGGTGGTGGAAGCTTTGGCCTGTGGAGTCCCAGTGGTGGCCTATGACCGCGGCGGTCCTGGAGAGCTCATCACCTCTGGTGAAACCGGTTGGCTGGTTTCACCAGACGATGTGCAAGCCCTCGTGACAGCTTTGGGTCATGTCGATCAAATTGACCGTCTCAAATGTCGTGAGTGGGTAGAAAAAAACGCCACATGCGATGTGTTCAGCGCTCGAGTGGAGGCTTGGATTCGTGATGGATTGGAGGGGGATGTCAGCATCACTTAGATGCATGGAAGGGCCTTGCCGGTGAATGTGTCCTGCCCTCAGCGACGACAGGTCCTTGCGTTGGTGCTTGGTCTTGGAGTGTTGATCACCTTGTGGCGCCTCGGTGCGACTGGGGTGATGGATGAGACGCCGCCATTGTTTGCCGCGGCTGGTCGTGCCATGGCTGAGACGGGTGATTGGCTGACTCCACGGGTGAATGGCTTGCCGCGATACGACAAACCGCCTCTTGTGTATTGGTTGATGGGGCTTGGTTATTCCTTGCCAGCCCGTGACCTCTGGGATCCACTTGGGAGTTGGGCGGCGCGGTTGCCATCGGCCCTGGCTTCGATCGCGTTGATGATCACCCTTGCGGACACACTGCTGCGCTGGCCGCAGCCAGACGATGATCGGCCGAGGTGGACAGCGGTGATCTCAGCCCTTGCGTTCGGTTTGTCCCCCCTTGTTTTGGTGTGGAGTCGGACCGCCGTTAGTGATTCTTTGCTGTGTGGATTGCTGGGGATCAGCTTGCTTTTGCAGTGGCGACGATTTGTCGATCCAAGCCACGTGTCCTGGTGGCCTGCATGGGTTGTTCTTGGGTTCGCGGTGCTGGTGAAAGGACCGGTGGCCGTGGTGTTGTCCGGTTTGGCGTTGCTGTTGTTCTGTGGATTGCGTCGCGATCTGCAAACCCCGTGGAGACGCTTGCGTCCGCTGCCCGGTTTGTTGATTACAGCGCTGATCAGTCTTCCTTGGTACGGGCTTGAACTGTTGGTGGAGGGCCAAGCCTTCTGGGACAGCTTTTTTGGATATCACAACCTTCAGCGCTTTACTTCGGTTGTGAATGACCACCTCCAGCCGTGGTGGTTTTTCGGGCCAGTCATGGTGGTAGCTGCCTTGCCTTTCACTCCCTTCCTGATCCTTGGTTTGGCTCGGGTGCCGCGATGGCGGGTGCCGCCTGAACACTCTCTTCAGCAATTTGCTGCCTGTTGGTTGGTGGCCGTATTGCTGTTGTTCACTGCAGCAGCTACCAAACTTCCGAGTTATTGGCTGCCGGCAACTCCGGCAGCAGCGCTTCTGATGGCACTGGCGACGACACGTCGAGACCATTGGCAACGTTGGGCTTGGGTCGCCTCGATCGGATTGGTGGCTTGCTTGGCCGTCATTTTTTGGTTGTCCCCTGTCTGGGTTGGATGGATTCGTGATCCAGAGATGCCCAGCCTCGCCCCCGATCTATTGGGCAGTGGTTTGGTCTGGAGAGCAGCGCTTTGGTTCAGTGTCGCGGCGGTGTTGAGCTCCGTTGTGTTGATCCAGCGCAAATCGTCGGCGATCGGTTTGCTATCCATGCAAATCCCGTTGTTGTTGTTTCACGTCAGCGCCTTAATTCCGATCGCGGAACTGGCGGATCAACTCCGTCAGGTTCCGGTGAGGCAAGTTGCGGAGCAGATGGAGAAGCAACACCTTCCGGGAGAACCTCTCGCAATGGTTGGTGCGATGAAGCCATCACTTCATTTCCACACCGGCCAAGTGATTGTGTTTGAGGGGCGTTCCGACGGAGCCTTGGTGAACTTGGCGGATCGATTGGCCAACGAACAACGCCAAGGCTGGGTTGGGCATCCTCTTGGAACGAAGGAGGCTTCCGACACCGTCTTGATTGCCATCGATCGAGGGACGTCCGCCCAAGACCATTGGCGCGGTCTGCGCCCGATTGATCTCGGTCGTTTTGGGATCTACAACCTCTGGCGGGTTGATCGGAAGCGTTTGGAACAGCGTGCTGATGCGTTGAAATCCGATGGAGTTGATCTGGATTGGCGTCAGCCGAGACCGGAGCGATTCTGATCGGGATCGAGGGGCTGGGAGGATTGTTGGGAGAGCTTTTGACGGTGGCAAAACCCGCAGTGCTCCCATAATTTGATTTCTCCATTCGGAGCTGGTCTTTGACAGCTGGGGCATGTGCCCATGCCGTGGATATCAATTCGGCTTGGGTGTCGCGCCCAAATGGTGGTTTCGTCCTCAATCTGAGCAGACGCCATGGCGTGATGTTGTTGGATGCGCAGATCCCGAATGGCATGGCCAGCTCTGGTCAGTGCGCTCAATAGTTGGGGCCGGTTGTACAGCAGAGCCTGTCGCCATTGAGGATGGCTGGCTCCGACGGTGAGGATGCCCCGCTGTAGAGCCAAGGGACGGCAGTGCGGAGCGAGGCGCTCGCCAGCAATCGACGGCCAGTCTTGCCAGAGGGCCGCTAAATGATCATCCCGGCGCCAGTCCCGCTGCAGTGAACCAAGGCATTTTTTGAGTTGCTCTGGGGTCTTTCGCTGGGGTGACTGGAGCAACTCAAGGCCTGGTAGGCGTCGACGCTGGGAATCGGGGGCTACTGCCATCCCAAGACCATAGGCAGAGAAATGCGTGAGATCTCGCTAATCTCCAGCCGGATCCTTCTGCATGTAATGGGTTTCTTCAACAGGCTGAGCAGACTGGTTCGTGCCAATGCCAACGCCGCTGTCAGTGGCATGGAGGATCCGGTCAAGATCCTTGACCAGTCGGTCGCAGACATGCAGTCCGATTTGGTCAAATTGCGACAAGCGGTGGCTTTGGCGATCGCCAGCCAGAAGCGTCTCAGTAATCAATCAGAACAGGCCGAAGCCCAGGCGAAAACTTGGTATGAGCGTGCCGAACTTGCCTTGAAAAAAGGCGAGGAAGACTTGGCGCGTGAGGCGCTAACTCGACGCAAGACCTTCCAAGAAACGGCCACGTCCCTGGGCGCCCAAGTCAAGTCCCAGGTCGGTCAGGTGGACACCCTTAAAAAAAGTCTTGTGGCTTTGGAGGGAAAAATTGCCGAAGCCAAGACCAAGAAAGACATGCTGAAGGCCCGTGCCCAGGCGGCTCAGGCCCAGCAACAACTGCAAAGTGCCGTTGGAAGCATCGGTACCAACTCAGCCATGGCCGCATTTGAGCGGATGGAGGAGAAAGTTGAAGCGATGGAAGCCACAGGGCAAGCTGCCGCCGAGCTGGCTGGGACAGATCTCGAGAGTCAGTTCGCAGCCTTAGAGGGTGGCAACGATGTGGACGACGATCTGGAAGCGCTCCGAAACCAACTCAAAGCTGGTCCGGAAGCGGTAGCCCTTCCAGCGGCGGAGGTCTCAGACCAGGTCAAAGAGGTACAAGTCGAAGAAGTCGATGCTGACCTGGAGGATCTGAAGCGTTCCATCGATAAGCTCTGATTGACGCGGTTTTTGTCGTCGGGCTCCATAACATTGGCGAAGTCACCGATTTGCCTTGGCGCCTTCAGTTGTCGATTTCACGGATGCCGGTTTTGAAGCGGAGGTGTTGCAGGCTTCCGGCACCGTGTTGGTTGATTTTTGGGCCCCCTGGTGTGGTCCTTGTCGGCTCATCGCGCCGCTCATGACTTGGGCGGCAGAAACCTATGGCGATCAACTGAGCGTGGGAAAGATGGAAGTTGATGGAAATCCCTCAACGCGTGATGCGTATCAGGTTCAGGGAATTCCTACCCTGATCCTGTTCCGTGACGGGGAGCTTGTGGCGCGGCACGAAGGGGCGATTGCTAAGCCCCAACTTCAAGCCTTCCTGGATGCCAACCTCTAAACGGTTGAATGCGCTTGGCAGTGGTGTCTTTGCTCGAAGCGATGCTGCTAAGCAGGCGTACCGAGAGAACGCTTCACAGCAGGCCGGGCCAGCACTGATCGACCTCTCTATCGGCTCTTCCGATCTGGCGCCACCCGAGCAGGTGCTTCAGTCGATAGCTAAGGCCGTTCTTGACCCCTCCAGCACGAGCTACTGCCTTCAGGCAGGGGTCAAGCCCTTCCATCGAGCTGTCGCTGATTGGTGTCGGCAGCGGTTTGGAATTGATGTCGACCCCGACCGAGAAGTTCAACTACTGGTTGGCTCTCAGGAAGGCACAGCCCATCTTCCGCTTGCCGTTCTGGATCACGGAGACCCGGCCCTGCATCTCGATCCTTGTTATCCGTCGCACTCAGGAGGGCTTCACCTGGCGGGTGCTTCTGTTCAGCAGCTTCCTCTCTCCCAGGAACACAACTGGCGGCCAGACCTGCAATGCATTCGAGCCTCGCAGTGGGATCTGTTGAAATTGTTTGTTCTTGGTTATCCCCACAATCCAACAGCTCGCGTGGGTGATCAAGAGGATTTGAATCAAATCATGGGGCTCGGGACGCGGCATCAGCTCGTGATTGCCCACGACAATCCCTATGTGGATCTTGCCTTAGACGGAGTGGCCCCGAGCTTGTTGCAGGCCCCCGGATGGCGAGATTGGGGCATTGAATTTTTCTCCTTGTCGAAAGGTTGGTGTCTTGGCGGATTGCGACTCGGTTTTGCGGTCGGAGCCGCACCGCTGATTGCAGCGTTACGGCAAACGAAGGCCGTCATTGATTTCAATCAGTCGCTCGCGTTGCAGCAGGGGGGAATCATGGCCCTGCAAGAGTTTGCGCATTGGCCTGGCCAGTTGCGTCCGATTTTTCGGGAGCGTCGTGATCGTGTTGTGCGTTTGCTCTCCAATCGGGGTTGGACCATCGCCAGTCCAGAGATGGCCATGTATCTGTGGATGCCCCTGCCTGCAGCGGCCAAAGCCCGCGGTTGGTCTGATGAACAAACTGCTGCGGAATTGCTGCGGCGCAGTGGCGTTGCCCTAACTCCAGGCTCTGGTTTTGGGGCCTCGGGGCGCGATTGGTTGCGAATGGCGTTGGTGCGCCCTGTCGATGAACTCGAATTGGCGGCCCAGCGACTGATGGATGCTTTGGATGAATGAGGCCTGTCGACCCGTCCGCTGTGGTGGTCGATTGATGTGGCATTACCGCCGAATGGCGGGCGGTAATGCTCAGCCCTGGTTGCTTCGTTCTGTTCCGGTTTGCAGCAGCACGGAAGTGCTGCTGAGTCGTTGGTTGCAAGGGCCGGTGGAGCTCGAGCAGCCCTGTGCTGTGGTGGCGGCTCACCAACGATGGGGCACTGGCCAGTGGGGACGACGCTGGTCATCACCGCGGGGTGGTGTTTGGCTCAGTGCGGCCCTTCCTTGGCAAGGAGAGGGGTCAGGCCGTGCTGGCCTGTTGGGATTAGCCGTTGCGGTGGCGTTCGCGGAACGATTGGAGCGCCACGGCCTTCCGGTCCGGATTAAGTGGCCCAATGATCTTGTGTTGTCTGGCAAAAAGTTGGCGGGTTTGCTGCCAAGCGTCATCCAGCGTGGATCGCGGGTGCGTTTGCTCCGCATTGGGTTTGGCCTCAATCTCTGCAATCCAGTGCCAATTGAGGGAATCGCTCTGAATCAGCTCGAGCGAGTTGGGTTCGTTGATCCAGCCCATTGGACTGCGGAGGTTCTTCTTGCCCTTGATCGTTGCCAACGGGCTGGAGGTGATGGCAGTTGGTGCCTGCCAGCCTTGAAAAGACTGCTTTGGGCTGAACAAATTCAGCATCCCCGAGATGGTCGGATCTGGATGATTTCTGGTGTGGCCTCTGATGGAGCGCTTCAGCTTCGCCATGGGACCCGAACTGAAGAGTGGCGTCGTTGGTCTTCATGAGCACTTGTGCTCCATACACTTCAGGGGCCGTTGCCCATGCCAGTCCACGTGCTGCACTGGTTCTCGCTGATTTGGTTGCTCAATGTCCCGGGTCCGCTCCCGCCGCCAGCCTCGGATTTTGATCAGTCTTTAGAAGCCTTGGAACGGCAACGGGTGATCACACCGCAGGAGCGGATGGGCCTGGAAACAGGGCGAGTGGGTGTTCCGATTCGATCCAAACACCGATCGGAGGCTTGTCGTGATGGAGCCCTGTCGCGACAGGAGTGTGCCTCCGGAGTGGTGACACGAACGGGTTCCCCGCGGGTGACGTTCCAGCCCACGCGAACTCAGCCGGTGCGGGTTCCGGTGTCGGCATTGCTGGCCGATGGGAGGGGAGGGTTCCGTTTGGAGTCTGTTTTTGCTGTGACGCCCAGGCCTTTGCCCGTGCAGGGAAATGGCAACCGAGCCTTGTTGTTTCCAGTGGTTGGACAGGCCTTCAGCAGTAGTGGATTTGGTTGGCGGCTCCACCCCTTGCTCGGAAGCTGGTTGATGCACTCTGGTCGAGACTTTGCTGCTCCTGAAGGTGCCCCGGTGGTTGCGGCGCTATCCGGCACCGTGTTGAGTAGTGGCTTGGCCGGTGGATATGGCATTGCCATTGAGTTGGATCATCGCGAGCCGAGGAGGCGAACTTTGTATGGCCATCTTTCAGAGTTGTATGTGAAGGCAGGTCAATCGGTGCAACAGGGTGAAGTGATTGGACGCGTCGGAAGCACCGGTTTGAGTACGGGTCCGCATTTGCACTTTGAACTTCGCCTGCCGTCAGCACAGGTTTCTTCAGCAAAGTCTTGGTATTCCGTGGATCCTGGAGACTTCGATTTAGCGGGGCTCATGCCACCTGGTGAGGACCCGGTGGCACTGTTGATGTCTCAGCTCCTGGAGAGCCTGAAGCGCACTAATTAGCTGCTAGGTGGCTGCTTGAGATCTCAACATAAAACCCACACCACGGATGGTGTGAATCAAGGTGAGATTACTGTCGATTTCGATCTTTTGTCTTAGGTAGCGGATATACACGTCAAGTAAATTGTCGTCTCCAAAAAAGTTCTCACCCCAAACGCCACGCATAATTTCTTGGCGCTCGAGAACCCGACCTGAACGACGCATTAGAAAGTTCAGAAGGTCGTACTCCTTGACGGATAGGTGAATGGATTTTTCCCCACGTCGAACGTCACGGGTGCGCGTATTCATGCTCAAGTCAGCTATTTGTAAAACGTCTGTTTGTCCAGAACTACCCTCGGATTGGCTCGCAAAGGCGGCCATTCGTCGATGCATGGCGCGCAATCGTGCCATCAATTCATCGATGGAAAATGGTTTGATCAGGTAATCATCTACCCCTGCATCGAGGGCCTTTACGCGATCTGTCACCTCGTCATGCCCGGTAAGCATCAAAATGGGTGTGGTCACACCGTGGGCACGGATACGTTGACAAATGTCGATCCCACTGAAGTCCGGAAGATTCCAGTCGAGGATGATGAGGTCAGGGGTGGGATTGGTCTGGCTTTGGATAAGACCACTGGCTCCGTCGCTTGCCACTTGGACGTCATAGCCCTCAACGTCTAGCTCGAGGCGTAACAAATCTGTCAATTTCTGCTCATCATCAACGACGAGGACGCGGAGTCGAGGTTTCGTTTCCAACGACATCCGAACCCATAATTGGAAAGACATTAAACCCGAGAAGGGGTCTCGGTCGACATTTCCCCTAGATTTAGCCTTATTGCAAGTACTTGATGCCGAGCCAGGAGGTGTGGACGGAGGAGCGGATTCAGGTTTTACGAGAGCAAGAAAACTTGCCTTTTGTTAGGGCTGATTCTGCTGGGATTGTGCAAGAAATCAATCATCGCTTTCATGAAGTCTATGGCTGGAGTGATGACGAATTGATTGGTGAGTCATTGGGACTCATTCTTCCTCCGAGTTTTCGAGATTCCCATCACGCTGGATTTGCCCGCTTCCAGCTGACTGAGGTTTCTAAGGTTTTAAATCACCCTTTAAAATTGGCAACTTATTGCAGTGACGGTCGAGCAATTGATAGTGAACATTTCATCGTTGCTGAAAAAAAAGAGGACGGGAGTTGGTCATTCGCGGCCACATTGCGCCCACTTGTTTCCATAACTTGACCAGGATGCCGATGTGAGTCAGTCCGTAAATTCAAGCGAGAACGCATTAATTCAGCAGCTTCGTCAGTCCCTTGGAATGCTCCAAGTGGCTTTCGATGCTGCGACTGAAGCAATGTTGATCATCGATGCAGAACGTCAGGTTCATTGGGCTAATCAGGCCGCGGCTGACTTACTGCTTGGTGGAGTCCCAATCCAGCTAGCGAATCGCAAACTGGATGAACTGATGGCTTTGAAGCCTGAGCAGGTTGATGGTCACCCCATGTTGGCCTTGCTGGATCGTCGTTATCCCCTGCCCAACGCATCTGGGGATGGTCGATGCCGACTTGCGCTAAGTGATGGCGGACGATCTGCTTCGCTTTGGCTGCGCTGGCGACCGGTCGAATTAATTCAGGCCCAATTTTTATTGCTCACGTTTCGCGATCTCAGTCCAGATGAGCAGGCGTTGATTCAGCAGCAGAGATTTATGACGGATCTCACCCATGAACTCCGAACGCCGCTCGCAATTGTGAATGGCAATTTGCAGCGGCTATCGCGCTTTAAAGACCTGCCTTCAGCGGCACGATCTCGCTTGGCCATGGTGGGCGAGGAGGTGGATCGCATTCGGCGTTTGATCGACCATCTCTCCCTGCTAACGCGCCTAAAAGTAGATCCAGCACTGCTTGCCTTTGGCGAGCATGATCTCCGCCCACTGTTAAAGCGTTGGTCTGAGGCGTTGGATGACCAGGCCATAGGGCTCGATGGCCTGGATCAACTGCAGAGCACAGCGTGCATGGTGGGCCTCGATCCCAATGCTCTGCTGTTGGTTTTGGATCTTTTGTTAGACAACGCCCTGCGTTATGGAGATGGCAGCCATCCAATACAGATCCAGCTGCGCCGATTGGACCAACAGAACTGTGTTCAGATTGCAATCAAAAACCACGGAACAGGTGTTCCAGTTTCGGAATCGATGTTGAAGAGTTGGTTGAATCCGTTTATTCGGGGTGGGCTTCGCCGCGATGGTCGTCAGGTTGAGGGAGCTGGTCTTGGCTTGGCGTTGGCCCGTGAACTTGTGATGGCTTGGAAGGGCACGTTGGCCCTTGAGCAAAGCGCTTTGATGGATGGTTCTCTCACAACAGCGTTGCTGACGTTGCCCATCAGCCAGTCTGCGGGGAATGGAGGAGCTCCGGTAGACGCTCAAACAGATCGGGTTTGAGCACGTAATCTTCGGCGCCGTTGCTCAGGGCCTCCTGCTTTTTTTCGGCATCATTGAGAGCTGTCACGATCACCACCCGAGGTGGTGGGGTGAAAACGTCGTTCTGTTGAAGCCGTTTTAAGCAAGTCAGTCCATCGATGCCAGGAAGCATCAAATCAAGCAAAACAAGGTCAAACTTCTGTGCGCTGGCGTTGTCTAAAAAATCTTCGGCTGAGCTGTAGACCACGCCGTTGTGACCTTCATCTTGGATCTCTGCAAGCAAGAGTTGTTGGATACGGGGGTCGTCCTCAACGATCGCTACGGATAGTGCACCAGTTGACTCCTGCATGGCTTCATCCTTCTCTTTGCATTGTGAGCTGTTCAGATTGCACCCACGGAATGATCTAAAGCGGAGTTGTTTAAACCCCAATTTGATTTGTTGATTTCAACGATGCGACCATCCTGAAAGCGAGCGATTTGTCGAGCTCGGGCAGCAACATCATCTTCATGGGTGACCAGCACAAGGGTGATTCCCTGTTGGTGAAGTTCATCGAATAATTCGAGGACTTCCCTTGTCGTTTGGGAGTCAAGAGCGCCCGTTGGTTCATCGGCCAAGAGCAAACTGGGCTGATTAATGATGGCCCGTGCAATAGCCACCCGTTGCTGTTGGCCCCCCGAGAGTTGATTCGGTCGGTTCTCTAAGCGTTGTCCAAGCCCAACCCTCTCCAGGGCTGATCGCGCCCGCGTTCTGCGCTCTTCCGGTTCGATACCGGCATAGATCATCGGCAACATCACGTTGTCCATGGCCGTTGCATTGGGAAGAAGATGGAATTGCTGGAAGACAAAACCCAAAGAGCGGTTTCGAACCTCAGCCAAGGCATCGTCATCCAATTGATCAATGGCCATGTCATTGAGGCGATAGCTGCCCTGGGTGGGGCGGTCGAGGCAGCCGAGGATATTCATTGCCGTGCTCTTGCCGGATCCACTTGCACCCATCACAGCGAGGTAGTCCCCCTCTCGAATCACAAGATCGAGCTGGTCGAGCGCTTTAACGGCTAGGTCGCCAGAACCATAAATTTTGCTGACACCGCGAAGTTCAGCAATCGCTTTGGGATCAGCCTCAACCAAGACCCCTCTCACCGACTAGGGCGATGGCCTGTTGGAGCAGAGGTGTCTCAGAGACAGCTTCGTTCGCCCATTGAAAGAGTGGATTGGAGAGAATTCCACCAATAGCTGTGACGCCAACACAACCGATTAGGGCGACGCGGAGAGGCTGCATGCCCATCAGTGACCAATCGATATCTGGATAATTTTTAACTACATCGGATGCCTCATGGGGCTCCTTCACAACCATCATTTTGATGACGGAAATGTAGTAGTAAATAGAGATAACTGACGTAATTAGCCCTACAACAACGAGTAGGTATTCGTGATTAGCCCAGCCGGCAAAGAAGAGATAAATTTTTCCGAAGAATCCCAGCATTGGCGGAATTCCTCCAAGAGATAACAAGCAAAGGCTCAGTCCGAGCGTGATCAAGGGATCTTTTTGATAGAGACCCGCATAATCAGAAATGCGGTCGCTACCTGTACGAATTGAGAACAGGATGATGCATGCAAATGCACCAAGGTTCATGAACAAATAAGCGGCCATGTACAAAACCATGGCGGAGAAGCCGTCTTCAGTTCCACACACCATTCCGATCATCACGAACCCGGCTTGTCCAATCGAGCTGTAAGCCAGCATTCGCTTCATCGACGTCTGTGCAAGCGCGACGACATTGCCCAGGGTCATGCTCAGCACGGCAAGGACCGTGAATAGAAGCTTCCACTGGTCGTCGAATGCTCCAAAACATCCCACCAAAATGCGTAGGGCCAGTGCGAATCCTGCGGCTTTCGATCCAACCGATAAGAAGGCCACCACTGGGGTCGGTGAGCCTTCATAGACGTCCGGAGTCCACTGGTGAAAGGGAACGGCCGCGATTTTGAAGGCCACAGTCGCCAGAACAAAAACCAAGGACAGGGCCGCGATTGGCGTGGTGCTGGTTTGTAAGGCGAGGCCAATGACTTCGAGGCTGGTGCTGCCGCTGAGTCCGTAAAGCAGCGATGCTCCGTAAAGAAATACTGCCGCCGCCGCTGAGCCCACCAAGAGATATTTGAGTGCCGCTTCAGAGCTGCGGGCATCTCGTTTCATGTACCCAGACAGCAAATAACTCGCGACAGAGAGGGTCTCAAGCGAGATGAAGATGCTGACCAGATCCGTTGCCCCGCAAAGGATCATCGCTCCAAGGGTCGCCGCTAAGAGAATCGCCGCGTATTCGCCGACAGGAGTTCCGCTTTTTTCGGCATATCGCCAGCTAATCAGCAGTGACAACAGCGTTGATGTGGCAATGACGGCCCGGAAAGCAACAGCGAGGTTGTCCGCTAAAAACGCTCCAAGAAAAGAGGGCTCAAGGGGTGCATTCCATTGGAATGCCAGCAGAACGAGAGCGCTGCCTAGCCCGAGGTAACAAATCAGTGGAACCCAGCGTGTAGCAGCCTTTTCGCCGGCGAGATCCACCAACAGTGTGGCGATCATCGCCAAAAGAACGGCCCCCTCTGGCAGGACTGCCGAGGCGTTTAAGGAAAGGTTCAGCAGCTCACCGGGGGCGGCCATGGCCTGGGTGGCGAGGAGAAGAGCACCCATCTCGGGCATGACGGCCTGAATTTCGTTGCGCTTGGTCGACTGTAGCGGCGTCCATCCAACCCAATTGGATATGCAGAAGGTTCCGCGGTGCGATAAAGAAGGTGATCGGTTTATTGGCCGCCTGTGGCGCACACCCTCGTCATCGTTGAAAGCCCTACGAAGGCCCGTACCATTCGCGGCTTTCTTCCAAAGGGATTCAAGGTCGAGGCATCCATGGGCCACGTCCGGGATTTGCCTAACAACGCCAGCGAAATTCCTGCCGCTGCAAAGGGCCAAAAATGGGCCAACCTCGGAGTGAACACCGAGGCTGAATTTGAGCCGCTGTACGTGGTTCCGAAGGACAAAAAGAAAATTGTTCGTGAATTAAAAGATGCTCTGAAGGGCGCCGATCAGCTGCTCCTGGCCACGGATGAAGATCGGGAGGGAGAAAGTATTAGCTGGCACCTGCTTCAGCTCTTGGCCCCCAAGGTGCCCGTGAAGCGCATGGTCTTTCACGAGATCACCAAAGAGGCCATCGGCAAGGCGCTGGATCAGACCAGGGACCTCGACATGGAGCTGGTTCATGCCCAGGAGACCCGCAGGATTCTTGATCGTCTCGTCGGTTACACGCTGTCGCCGCTGCTTTGGAAAAAAGTGGCCTGGGGCCTCTCTGCCGGTCGGGTGCAATCGGTTTCGGTGCGCCTTCTGGTGCAGCGCGAACGGGCTCGTCGGGCCTTCTGTAGTGGCAGCTATTGGGATTTAAAAGCCAAGTTGGAGCAAGGCGGTCGTGGCTTTGAAGCGAAACTCACCCACGTTGCGGGACGGCGAATTGCCAGCGGTAGTGACTTTGACGAAAGCACCGGTGGCTTGAAATCTGGAGCCAATGTGCAATTGCTTCAGGAAAGCGAGGCGAGGGCTTTGGCCGACAAGGTTCAACAGAGCCCTTGGACGGTGGATTCGGTGGAGGAAAAGCCAACCGTGCGTAAGCCCGTTCCTCCGTTCACGACAAGCACGCTTCAGCAGGAGTCCAACCGCAAGTTGCGCCTCTCAGCACGGGAAACAATGCGTTGCGCTCAGGGCCTGTATGAGCGCGGATTCATCACCTACATGCGGACGGACTCCGTCCATCTGTCCGATCAGGCCATCAGTGCATCCAGAAGCTGCGTCCAAAGCCTCTATGGCAAGGATTATCTGAGCCCAGGACCGCGTCAATTCAGCACGAAGGCACGCAATGCCCAAGAGGCGCATGAGGCGATTCGTCCTGCGGGAGAAAGTTTCCGCACACCTGGAGATACCGGTCTCGATGGTCGTGATCTGGCGTTGTATGAGTTGATTTGGAAACGAACCGTCGCCAGTCAGATGGCTGAGGCAAGGCTCACGATGCTCTCCGTCGACTTGAGCTCGGCGGATGCCAGTTTTCGAGCCAATGGCAAGCGCATCGATTTTCCTGGGTTTTTCCGCGCCTATGTCGAGGGAAGTGATGATCCCGATGCTGCTCTAGAGGGGCAAGAGGTGCTGCTGCCGTCGTTGGTTGTTGGCGATAAGCCCAAGCCGAAAGATGTTGATGCTCTTGGGCATCAAACCCAGCCGCCCGCTCGATTTAGCGAGGCGTCCTTGGTGAAAATGTTGGAAAAAGAAGGCATTGGACGACCATCCACCTATGCCTCGATCATTGGCACCATCGTGGATCGCGGCTACGCAACGATTCAAGGCAATGCCCTGACTCCAAGCTTTACCGCTTTTGCTGTAACAGCCCTACTTGAGGAGCATTTCCCCGACCTGGTGGATACCAGTTTCACGGCTCGTATGGAGAACACCCTCGATGAGATCTCCCACGGCAAGGTGCCGTGGCTTCCATATCTCGAAGGGTTCTACAAGGGCGAACAGGGGCTTGAAACCCAAGTGCAACAGCGGGAGGGGGATATCGATCCAGGAGCGTCTCGAACGATTGATCTCGAGGGACTCACCTGCGTTGTTCGCATCGGTCGGTTTGGTGCCTATCTCGAGTCGAAGCGTGTGAGTGATGACGGTGAGGAGGAGTTGATCAAGGCAACGCTCCCCCGTGAGATCACCCCAGCAGATCTGGATCAAGATCAAGCTGAATTGATTCTCAAGCAAAAAGCTGATGGACCTGAGGCCCTCGGGGAAGATCCCGAAACTGGCGACTTGGTCTACCTGCTCTTTGGCCAATACGGCCCTTACGTTCAGCGTGGTCAGGTCAGTGATGAGAATCCCAAGCCCAAACGTGCATCGCTGCCAAAAGGGGTGAAACCCGAGGATCTCAAGCTCGACGATGCCTTGGGCCTCTTGCGGTTACCGCGGCTTTTGGGAGAGCATCCCGATGGTGGCCGTATCCAAGCTGGTCTGGGTCGTTTCGGCCCCTATGTGGTTTGGGATAAGGGCAAAAGCGAGAAGGATTACCGCTCCTTGAAGGGAGAGGACGATGTGCTGATGGTTGGTCTCCCCAGGGCTTTGGAGCTCTTGGCGATGCCCAAACGTGGTCGGGGTGGACGGACTGCACTGAAAGACTTGGGTAAGCCAGAGGGAAGTGAGGAGACCGTTCAGGTCTACGACGGTCCTTACGGTTTGTATGTCAAACAAGGCAAGGTGAATGCGTCTCTGCCGGAAGGCAAGGGCGCAGAAGACGTCACCCTTGAAGAAGCCGTCGAACTGTTGGCAGCGAAGGCGTCAGCCACAAAGGCAAGCCGTAAATCAACGGCGAAGAAGCCTGCGGCAAAGAAGCCTGCAGCGAAAAAACCAGCAGCGAAAAAGGCTCCTGCTACAACAAAAACGGGTCGGCTTCGGGCAAGCGCCGTGCGGGTGATTAAGCCGGGAAACAGCTAATGGTGCAGCGCCTGACGTGGTTGGTCCCTTTGGTTTTGCTCCAGGGGTGTGCCGGGACTCCGTTGGCAGAACGGTTGGAGACGAGTTTTGGGGCTCAGGATGCTGCACTCCTGACGGCACCGGACAAAGTTGTTGAGAGCCAAGCGGCTCGATCGGTACAAGCCAACCCCACAGGCTCGGTAATCAAGGACTCTGTAAGCCCTGCTGCAGACCTGCCTGACGCGGAGACGTCAGCGTCGAATCCAATAGCGTCGGATCCAATACCGTCTGATTCACCATCCTCGAAACCACCATCCTCGAATCAGCCCCAGGAGCCTTATCGGATCACCATCCGTCTCTCCGGCGCTGACCCAGCTGCTCCGGCGGAGGCGGTCACGCGGGTGTTACGGAATGCTGATGTGAGTTTTGCCGTAGAACGCATCGAGCGGATCCAACCATGAGTTTGGATCCACAGCCCCTGAGCCGTCAGCAAGCTTTGCGGCTCGTGGAAGGGTCTTATCTCGCGGCAACGACAGGCTTGATCTGGCTGGCCTTGTATTACTTACCTGTCGGTGGAGCCCTGTTTCGATTGGCTCTTCCACTCCCATTAACCCTGCTTCAGTTGCGTCGTGGGGGGAGATCTGGGGCGGAGGGTCTGCTTTTGGCAGTGCTTCTTTTGACGGCGCTCATGGGTCCAGTCCGTGGACCACTCCTGCTGTTCCCCTATGGACTGTTGGCGTTATGGCTGGGTTGGAGTTGGTGTCGAGGATGGAGTTGGTGGTTGAGTTGGAGCGTGGGAGTGGTGCTGGGCACCTTTGGATTTCTGGTGCGTGTTGTGGTCTTGTCCCTTCTCGTGGGAGAGAACCTCTGGGTGGTGATTACGCGCGCTGGAGCTGGATTATTGGATCGTCTCATCGCCT
This sequence comes from Synechococcus sp. BS30m-G31, assembly GCA_016777265.1. Lineage (GTDB taxonomy): Bacteria > Cyanobacteriota > Cyanobacteriia > PCC-6307 > Cyanobiaceae > Parasynechococcus. The sequence continues at coordinate 8,386 of JADHRU010000002.1, read as the reverse complement.
TGCTGCATCTCCCCTTAACCCCTGATTTAACGCAGGTTCAACTCATGGCTTTCGCTCTGGTGGTTGTGCAGGAGGTGATTTACGTGCTGTCGCTCCATGCACTGGCCTTTTGGATTTTTCCGCGATTGCGCTCGCCTATTCCTGAGCCACCTCCCTTGCTGCATGGACTGGTTGCCCTCGACCCCCTCTGACGTGCCGGAGTGGCCTGCAGGGTGCCGGCGTGTGGGTCAGCCGGGTGATTCCGCTGATCCAATCGCCATGATGGCGCCGTGGCTAGATCAGGACGTGCTTCCTGATGTGTTGCTGTTGCTGGCTGCGACGCGAACGGCTGAGCAGCAAGGGATTTCTGCGGCAGGTGCGACTCCTGCCGCACGCCGGATGACCGCCTTAGCCGATGCCGAGTTGTTGTTGAAGGGTCCATTAGTGGCACCCCGTTGGCCTTTGCCGACGCTTCCAGCAGGAGTCTCGCCGGCCTTGCTCAGTCACGCTGTGGCCGCTCGCTTGGGCTTGCAACCTCAGGTTGCTGCCGTGGGTTTGATGAGCCAGCCAGATTTCGATCATTTGCAACTTGAATCCCCGGACCTGGGCCCGGCTGACTGCTTGTCCTCCGGGGCTGCGATGCCCCAGGACCGAGTGAATCATCTTTGGCGGCAAGGAGAAAAACTGGGTGCCGGGTTGCAGCGACCGCTGGTACTGGCCGAATGTGTCCCAGGGGGAACAACCACTGCCCAGGCTGTTCTCACCGCTTTGGGGTTTGAGGTTGGCGATTTAATTAGCGGTAGTGCCCGCCAACCGCCCAAACGCTTGAAATCCGCTTTGGTTGCCCAGGGATTACGGAAGGCCGACCTGATCAAAGGCTGCAGTGCAAAACAGGTGTTGGGGGCGGTTGGGGATCCGTTTCAGGTGGTGGCGACGGGATTGCTGGTGGGCGCTGTTCGATCACAGCAACCCGTGCTTTTGGGGGGCGGCAGTCAAATGTTGGCCGTTTTGGCGTTGGCCTTGCATGCTTTACCAAAGCAGGCTGGAGCAGCTTTGCTGCGTCAGGTTCTTGTGGGGACAACGGCTTGGCTTGCTGATGAAGGGGCTAGCGCCGGTGGAACCTCCCCCCTGGATCGTCTTGTCGATGCCATCGGCGCACGGTTTGGCGCATCGCTGGCCGTATTCGCCTCAGGTGTTCACTTTCATGCCAGTGCCCATCAGGCTCTGCGTGACTATGAACTCGGATATGTCAAGGAAGGTGTTGGCGCTGGGGCGTCGTTGCTCTTGGCTCAGTTGAGGGGGGTCAGTCGTCGTGTGTTGGTGGAGGACTGCGACCACGCGATGGGCCAACTCTTGAGTCGCCCCGTAACGTCGATTTCATGACGATGCCTCTTGATCCGTCCAGCGGAATTCGTCGCCGTCATCTGCTGCAGATGATTGGAGGAGCTGGTTTGATCAGTTTGGTGGGGTGTCGCTCTGGCGGTGTGAACCCCCAGCTATTCGCTCCAGCAGGCGTTCTACCCAAATCCTGGACGATGGCGTTGCCGGACCCCTGGCAGCTCACCTCTGCCAAGGCTCTTGATCAGTGGACCCAGGCGGATTCGGCTCAGGCGGATTTGCTGGCCTGCACCGATGGTTGGCTCGGAACCCTTTCTGCCGTTGCTTTGCAGCCGATTGAGGCAGCTCCACTGCGGAATCAGCTCGATCCACTGGCGCTGCGATTTCTGGAAACTCTGGGTCCTTTGGCCTCCCAGGTGCTGCCTGTTGGTGTGAGCCCTTGGGTGTTGTTGGTGCGGCGAAACCCTGTCGTGGATGCGATTAAGCAGGGGGGTTGGCAGATGTTGCTCGACCCTCAGCTGCAGGGCCAAATTGTGTTTCCTGCCAGTCCCAGAGTGGTGATCGAGCTGGCCGATCGCCTTGATCAACCGGATGCTTTGCAGCGTTTGCGTCGCCAAGCGCTCACCTTTGATGATCGTCAAGGGGTGAATTGGTTGCTGAAAAGTTCGGCCAAGGTGGTGGTTTTGCCGTTGCAACGCTGTTTGTCCTTGCTGAGGCGAGATCCACGAATGGACGTGATCCTGCCCAATGAGGGAGCGCCGTTGCATTGGACCGTGCTCGCCAGGCCCGAGGACACGCAAGAACCTCTCCCCCAACAATGGGTGGAGCAGGCATGGCGCGAACCGATGCGCCGGCGACTTCTCCAAGATGGTTGGCGGGCTCCTCTGCCGACGGCAGTTCTCGAAGCTGATCGTTTCAAACTCCCGGAACGTTGGCAATCGTTGGTGCTTCCACCAGATGACCTTTGGAACCGTTGTTGGTCGCTACCGCCCCTGAGCCCTGAGCAGAGTCTCAGTCTGGGCGAACGTTGGCGGGCATCAGCTCCATAAACGTCTGCGAGGTGCCGCGATCAGTCGGCTGTGGGTGTCCGCTAAAAGTTGTGGAATGTTCAGTCCATGGGGACAGCGCGGTAAGCACTCGCCACAACTTTCACAGGCGGAGGCATCAATGGTGTCCCACCAGTGACCGGCTCGACCGATCAGGTTGTAACGCTCCTGGCTGTACTCGATCAGGTCATGTCCCAGGGTCAGGTTGCGGAGGCGAAGAAGATTGGGAATCGGGACCTGATTTGGGCATGGCAAGCATGCACGGCACTGTCCGCAGAGATCGTTGCCTAAGCGCCTTCGTTTGCGTTGCTCCAGTTGATGCAAAACATCCTTTTCCTGTCGCTGAAGGGGCCCATCCTCTTGGGCTAATTGCGCAGCGGCGGAGAGATCTTCGGCGGCGGCGGCTCCGAGGGTGAGCGTCGATACGCCCTGAGCCAGGAGGAAGCGATAGGCCAGAACCAGCGGGTCGAAGGGTCGACAATCGTCCTTCAGGGTTGGGCTCGGTGATTGCAGCCGCCCCCCTTTGTCGGCCGGAGAAATGGCCATGACTCCGATGCCTTGATCTAACGCCCAGCGCGCCAGCGGTATGCGCTGAGGGTCGAACAGGTGAAGGTGAAGACTGCAAAAGTCGAACCGCTGGCTCTGGAGTGCTTGTTCGATCAATGCACTCGTGCCGTGGCTGCTGAAGCCGAGCTGCGTCACGCGGCCGCTGGACACGGCCCACTCCAGGAGTTGGGCACCGTCCCCGCTCAGGGCCCAATCCAAATGCTCCTGTCGGTTGATGCCATGGACCGCGAGATTGTCGAGGGTGTTGAGGCCTAGCCGTTGAAGGATGCCGTCGAGTTGGTGCTGGCCTTCGGCAAAGCTCAATCCCGGCAAGAGTTTGCTGGTTGTCACCCATCCACCTTCGGGAATGGTGGAACAGTGGTTGAGAGCTTCTCCGAGAAACCGCTCTGCTGGTCCATAGGCAGGGGCGGTTTCTAGGTGATTGATCCCGATCTTGGCCGCGGCTTCAAGAACCGATGCCATCTGGTTCACAGACCCCAGGGCCCGCATTGTTCCAAGGGTGAACAGGCTGACGGGACGCCCAGTTCCGAAGGAGCGTCGTTTCACTGGCCCGGCGGAGTCTTGGTGTCTGTGGAGGGCTCGTCGGTATCACCTCGTTTGTTCAAATGACGCACCAGGGCAGCTGGGCTGAGCTCATCAACAAATCGGCTAAAAGCGCTTTGGTCTGCGGCATCGGCTTCAGCATCGACGGGGATGGATGCCTCCGCGACCACCTCTTCCAGCATCCAAATTCCGCTTCCGGTTCTGACGGCAAGAGCAATGGCGTCGCTGGGTCTGGAATCGATTTCAATGAAGTCCATCTCGTCTTCGTCGTCGAGCTCGTCCTCTTCAAAGTCGGGTCGAAGCTTGAGCACAGCATGAAAGGTGCTGTCTTCAATGGCGTGCACGATGACGCGCTCCAATTCCAGACCTCCTGCCACCAATAGGGCTGCCATGAGGTCATGGCTTAGGGGGCGAGGCGGATGCGTGTCTTGGAGGCCCGCCATGATGTTGTGGGCTTGCGCTTGATCGATCCAAATCGGTACCTGACGGCGTCCACTTGGATCACGGAGCAGGACGATGGGGCTTCGACTGGCGGCATCAAGAGCGATACCAGCGACGCTCATCTCAACCATGGCGACGCTTCGACGTTGACCGATTATGACTAAAGAAAATCGCCCAGGCGATGTTTACAGGTCTTGTGCAGTCGGTTGGAACCATTCAGCGTCGTTCAGGGGCTGTAGTGGTGTCGGGTTGTGGACCATTTGCGCCCCTTCTTCTCGGAGACAGTGTTGCTGTCGATGGGGTGTGCCTCACGGTTGCTGAGTTGGTGGCGGATGGTTTTCGCGCTGATGTCAGTGAAGAGACACTGCGCCGTACCACCCTTGGCCGGAAGTCAGAACAAGGCGGATTTGTCAATTTGGAGCCTGCGCTCCGTCTTAGTGATCGCCTAGGCGGTCACTTGGTGAGTGGTCATATTGATGCTCCAGGTGAGGTGATTCACTTGGAGGCCTTGCCCCAGTCTTGGCATCTGGAAGTGCGTTGGTTAGAGCCGCGATTTGGTCGTTATGTCTGTGAGAAAGCCAGCATCGCTGTGGATGGCATCAGCCTCACCGTGGCGGACTGCTGCCCAGAAGGGGTGACTTTTTCATTGGCGGTGATTCCGCACACATGGCAAGAGACCACCCTTCGGGGATTAGCCGTGGGTGATCGTGTGAATCTTGAAGTGGATCAAATTGCGCGTTACTCCGAGCGATTGTTGATCGACTCCCGGAAGGATGCTTATTCCAAACCTGCTGCTGAATTATCCGCGGCTTGGTTGGCATCGAATGGCTGGTCTTGATCGAGTTGCAGCAAAAGGATGACCCCAGAGTCCTTTTGGAGCTCAATTCGAAATTCTTGACCAGGAACCAGTCCGAGTTGACGCGTGTAGGCGTGACCAATGAGCAAATTTCCATTGCCATGGACCCGGGTTCGAAACTCAGCTTGACGCCCCCGTGTGCCTGTGGACGATGACGTGCTGCTCTTTGGCAATTGCCAGCCTTGTGCGTTGGCTTTGGCTTCGACGAGAGCCCGATAAAAACTCTTTTTGAGCAGCCGCCCGCTGGGTCCGACGTATCCGCAACCACGGGCAATCTCGTCTTCCGGCCGATTGCTGAGCGATCTGGCTTTGTCAAGCAGCTCTTTGCCGACCAGCATTGCGGTACTCAATTCGTATCAATTTTGGCTTGAATGTATAAGGCCTGCAAGGGATCAGAGCAAATAAAGAATCACAAAAAGAACAACCCAAATGCCGTCAACAAAATGCCAATACAGCTCAGCCGCTTCAAGCGGGAAATGATTTTGAGCGGTGACGCGTCCACCGGTTTCGCGGGCTTGCCACCACACGATGAGGGTCATGACGGCCCCAAGGGTGACGTGCAGTCCATGAAAACCAGTCACTGCAAAGAAAGTGCTGGCGTAAAGGTTGTCGGTGAGTCCAAATGGAAGCGTGAAATATTCCACCATCTGACTGATCAAAAAGGCGATCCCCAAGGATGCAGTGATCAGAAGCCATCTCCGACACCGCGCATGGTCGCTGTTACGAATGGCTTGTCCGGCCTTATGAAATGTGGCGCTGCTCACAAGCAGTAACACGGTGTTGAGGATGGGAAGTGGAAGCTCGAGCTCATAAATGGCTCCGCTCGGCAGGGGATTCACCGCTTTGAAGGTGAGATAGGCCGCAAAGAAACCGGCGAATGTCATCGCGTCAGCCACAAGGAATGTGGCTAACCCGAACATTCGGAAGTCCCCATGCTCTTCAACGGCATGGCCGTGGGTTTCAGTGCTCTCGATTTCGGAGCTGTCGGTGCTGTCTGGCTGGACGGGAAGGGTGCTAGTCATTTGCCACTGCTCCAAAGATCACGCCCGCTCGTGGCGGACAAGTCGATTTCATCGATTGGGACGCCATAGGCATAGGGCTCTTTCACCAGAGGTGCTTCTCCCACCCAGTTCTCCACTGGGGGGGGGGAACTGGTGAGCCATTCCGGCGTGAGTGCATTCCATGGATTATCTCCGGCGACCTTTCCATAAAAAGCACTGTGAATCACGTTCCACAGGAAGGGCAGGGTGCTGATGGCCATCAGCAACGCACCCACAGAGCTGATCTGATTAATCAAAGTGAACTGAGGGTCGTATTCCGCAACCCGTCTTGGCATTCCATTGAGACCAAGCCAGTGCTGAGGTCCAAAACAAAAGTTGAAGCCGATGAACGTGAGTGCGCAGTGGAAGCGTCCCAAATCTTCATTCAACATTCGTCCAGTGAACTTGGGATACCAGTGATAGATCGAGGCGAAAATGACAAAAACAGATCCTCCAAAAACGATGTAATGGAAGTGGGCTACGACGAAGTAAGTGTCATGTACATGGATATCGAAAGGCACCTGCGCTAAGGCAACCCCAGTGATCCCTCCGAGCACGAAATTCACGATGAATCCGCAGGAGAAGAGAACAGCGCTGTTCAAACTGATCTTGCCTCCCCATAAGGTGGCGAGCCAATTAAAAAATTTGATTCCTGTCGGAACGGCAATGAATGCCGTGGCAATGGTAAAAAATAAGCGCATCCAGGGTGGAGTTCCACTGGTGAACATGTGGTGTGCCCAAACAATCAAACCCAGAACAACGATGGCCATGATCGAGTAGACCATCGTCACATAGCCGAAGAGTGGCTTGCGAGCATGAATCGGAAGGATTTCACTTACCAGCCCAAAAGCTGGTAAAACCATGATGTAAACGGCTGGGTGAGAATAGAACCAAAATAAGTGTTGATAAACAACAACGTTTCCCCCAAGTGATGGATTGAAAAAACCTGTATGGGCAACAATATCAAAACTTAAAAGAACTAATGTTCCGGCAAGAACAGGGGTTGATGCGACAACCAAGATGCTGGTTCCAAGCATCGCCCAGCAGTACATTGGCATCTGCATCAGCTTGAGCCCGGGACGACGCAATTTCAGAATTGTGGCGATGAAATTAATGCCACCGAAAATTGAACTGCCGCCCAACAAAAGAACACTAACGATCCATATAATTTGCCCAGTGGCAGGTGTTGTAATGCTGAGGGGTGGATAAGCAGTCCAGCCTGATTGGGCAGCTCCAGTAATGAAATAACTGGCTACCAACATCAGGCCAGCAGGCGGAATCAGCCAAAAAGCCACGGCATTCAACCGTGGAAAGGCCATGTCCCGAGCACCCACATAAAACGGGATCAAATAGTTCCCAAAGGCGCCGTTCACGACCGGCACGATCCAAAGAAAAATCATCACCGTGCCATGCAGGGTGAGGACTTGGTTGTAGACGTCCCGAGCCATGAAGTCGGCGACGGGGCTTGCGAGTTCTGTGCGGATGGCTCCAGCGAGAGCGCCACCGATCAGGTAAAAAACAAACCCGCAGACGAGATATTGCAGGCCAATCACTTTGTGATCAACGCTGAAACTTAAGTACCTCAACCAGCCCGTGGGCTGAAGTTTTGGGGCTGGTGCTGTGCTGTTGGGAGGAAGTGTGACAGTCATCTCAAGTGTTGGCGACTGTTGTGTCGGTAAGAGGTGTCGGTTTGGCGTTACTGCTGAACCAGGTTTGCCATTCATCGGCTTCGTCCACCACAACGGTGGAGCGCATGCCTCCGTGGTATGGACCGCAAAGTTCTGCGCAGACGATCGGGTAACGCCCCGGTCGCGTTGCTGTGAAGCTCAATTGTGTGGGCTGGCCAGGAATGATGTCTTGCTTTAAGCGGAATTCAGGAACCCAGAAGGCATGAATCACATCCTTAGATTCCATGCGGAGTGTGATTGGACGATCGGCGGGAACATGAAGTTCGCCTGCGGTGATATCTCCGTCTGGATAGTGGAATAAGAAGGCAAATTGCATGGCTGTGACCTCGATGGGTAAGACATCGGCGACCATTTCTGAACCGACAGAGCCTGAACTGATCCCTCCCCAAATCCTTTCTTCGTGCATGCCCCCCATATGGTCATGGGCTAAAGGCACCATTCCTCCCATGCGGTCATAGATGTCGTAGCTGTAGAGACCTACGAACAGCACAACGATGGCAGGGACGGCCGTCCAAAAAATTTCCAGAGGGAGGTTGCCTTCAATAGCAACCCCGTCACCGATTTGACCGCTTCGCCGTCGAAAACGAATCAAACTGAAAATCAGAAGACCTGTAATGCCAACGAACAGAATGATTCCAATTGTGAAAAGAACCTTGAAAAGTTCGTCGTAAATCGGAGCGTTGACGCTGGCGTCGATTGGCAGAAGATTGATCGTTTGTCCGACCCACAGTCCCCCAAGGACTAAGGCCATCCCCAGCACAAGCGTGAGAATGGCGGACGGGATCTGCACGGATTAAATCCCTTACTTCCAACAGCGTATGGAGCAGCCAAGCCATCTCCATGAAGTGATTGTTAAGCCGTCGCTCTTGTCAGCAAAAGTGCACCATT
>JADHRU010000040.1 GCA_016777265.1 Synechococcus sp. BS30m-G31 | reverse complement strand
CCACGCCATCGAGGGCCTCTAGTGCCGCTTTGGCCATGCCAATGGAGCTGGCGTTGCGTTCGGGTAAACCTTCATTCCCCTTGTCCCCACGCTCCCAGATTCCGTAGTCGGGCACGCGGTAGGCCCGGGCTACGTAGTACACGAGGTTTTGGATGAACGCCACTTCGTGGCGGTTGCGAATCACGGCGAGACCGCTGCGGCTGAGTTGGGCTAGCTGCAATAAAAACAGAGATGTCGCATCAAGCTGAAGATGCCCCCAGCCGTTATCGGCAACAACCTGATCGCCATTGGTGCTGTTGTATTTGGCATGCAAGGCATCGAGTGGATCGAGGCTGTACTTAAAGCGCTCCACTTTTGAGGCTTGGCGCATCATGCTGTTGAGCAAACCGCGCATCAGTCCCAGCACCCGTTGTTCGAGTTCCCAACTGCGTTGGGTGGAGCCCCCGTGATGGCGACGATGGGCGATGGCCAGGCCCCAAACGCACTGAATCGAGTACACGCAGTCGCGAACCCAGGCGTCTCCGTAATTTCCGTGCACGGTGTTGGCCGTGCTGGCTGGAAGCAATCCACTCACTGGATGCTGACGTTGTAGGACCACCGCTTCGATGGCCGCATCCAGGCTCTTTAGTTTTTCAAGCCGTAGCTCGTGGTGCTCCTGAGGGTTCGGATGCGACAAAACCGTGGCCTTCCAGGCGACCGGATCTAGATTCTCCCTCGCAGTCGAGTTAGGGATGGACATCACCAGCACCGGTCCGCGTGATCAACGTCGCTTCCAAGTGCTTGGGGTTCCAGTGGATGCGTGTCGCGATGTCACCGCAGCAGCCATCGGTGTGTATGCCGATGGGGGAGGTCAGATCGTGACCCTGAATGCAGAAATGACGATGGCAGCGCGAGCCAACCCTCGCTTGGGCGCCGTGATTGCTGACGCCGATCTGGTGGTTCCTGATGGTGCTGGCGTTGTCTGGGCTCTGCGTTTACAAGGTGTGCGCGTTCGCCGCAGCCCTGGCATTGAGCTGGCGTGGGAACTTCTGGGTTACGCAGAGGCCCATGGTTGGTCGGTGGCGCTTGTGGGTGCTGCGCCGCAGGTGATGGAACGATTATGTGATCGCTTGGTGGTGGAGCGCCCGGAATTGCGCCTAGTGCTGGCGCAACATGGGTATCTCAGCCAGGAAGATTGGCCAGAGCTCGAAGCAAGCTTGTGCGAGCTCAACCCTGATTTGGTGCTTGTGGCTCTCGGAGTTCCCCGTCAAGAACTTTGGACGCAGCGTTTAAAAGCGGCTCAAACCGGTGTGTGGATGGGTGTTGGTGGCAGCTTTGATGTCTGGTCTGGCCTCAAGAAACGAGCGCCACAATGGACCAGCCGTTTCCAGGTGGAATGGCTGTTTAGGCTTTTCCAGGAACCAAGCCGCTGGAGGCGTTATCTCGCGCTACCCCAGTTTGTGTGGGCTGTTTTGGTCAGCGGAAGCCGACTGAAGCCTGCCAAACAAAAGCAAGCAACAGGAAAAACAACGGAATGATCGGCAGGATGTCGATCAGCGGACCGAAGGCTTGATAGGCCTCAGGTAACTGGGCCAGCAAATCGAGGGTGTAAGCAGCCATCCCGGCGAATTCATGGTCGGAGCTCGGACGCTACCACGTGTGATGGGCTCTTGAGCTCGGCTCCCACGGAGCGAAATCCTCTGAAAAGCAACCATCACGAATGGCTAGCCCCATCGCGGTGGTGAATCGGATCAAATGGGTGAGGTTATGGATGCTCAAGAGCGTGAGGCCGAGCAGTTCCTCACTACGAATTAGATGATTCAGGTAGGCACGGGTGTGCTGGCGGCAGGCGATGCAGGGGCAGCTTGCGTCTAACGGAGTGTGGTCGTGCCGGAACCGAGCGTTGCGCAGGTTCCAGCGCTCGCCCCCAACCAGTGCCGTGCCATGCCTGCCGAGACGCGTGGGCAGAACGCAATCAAACATGTCAATTCCATTGGCGACGGCGACGGCCATCTCACGCAGGGTGCCAATGCCCATGAGATAGCGGGGGCGATCATCTGGCAATAGGGGTGTGACTTGGCGCACGATCTGATGCATCTCCTCCACCGGTTCACCAACGCTGACGCCGCCGATGGCGATGCCGGGCAAGTTGAAGTCCGCCACCGTTCGTGCGCTGAGATCACGGAGGTGGGGGAAACAACCTCCTTGGACAATCCCGAAGAGGGCTTGATCGTCGCGTTGATGGGCGTCTGCACAGCGGCCTAGCCAGGCGTGCGTGCGCCGGCAGGCCTCCGCGACATCATTTTCTGTGGCTGGATAGGGCGGACATTGATCGAAGGCCATGGCCACATCAGCGCCAAGGCGCATTTGGATCTGCATCGACCGCTCTGGGGTCAGCAAGATGCGGCTGCCATTGCGTGGGTTGCGGAAGTCCACCCCTTCGTCGTCAATGCGGTTGAGGTCGCCGAGGCTGAACACCTGGAAGCCACCGGAATCGGTGAGCATCGGACCGTCCCAGCCCATGAACCGATGCAACCCCCCGGCTTCAGCAACGATCTCCTCCCCAGGTTGGAGATGCAGGTGATAGGTGTTGGACAGCACCATTTGGGCGCCGGTCTCTGCCAATTGGGAGGTGGTTACCCCTTTCACGGTGCCCAGCGTGCCCACGGGCATGAACCGTGGCGTCATGACCGGACCGTGTGGTGTGTGGAAACATCCACAACGGGCGCCCGTGTTGCGGCAAGTGGCCTGAATCTCGAACTGGAACACAGGCCCTCCATGCAACGCATCAATTTACGGTGAGCCGTGTTGGAACATTGGTCGAGGTCATGCCTTCAGCGCCCTCGTGGCTGCGCGATTTAGTGGGTGCCTGGATTTTTTATTCAGTGCTGCCTGCCTGGCCCTGGCCTCAGCCTCGCTTCGAACGCATCGCCCGCTTTGCTCCTTGGATCGGCTTGGTCATTGGTGGCCTGCAGGCGGGATTGTGGTGGCTTCTGTCCGGTTTGGGCTGGCCTCAAGTCGCGGTCGTCCCAGCTGTTTTGGCTTTGGGGTTGTGGCTCACCGGTGGGCTCCATTTCGATGGATTGATGGATACGGCTGATGGTCTCGCTGCAGGGCCTGAGCGTTGCCTGGAGGCGATGGAGGACAGCCGTGTGGGTGCCAGTGCTGTGCAGTTGTCAGTGGTGGTGCTGTTGTTGCAGTTCGCTGCTTTGGTGCGTTTGGGCCCCCTGGCACCGATCGCTTTGGTGGTCACGAGCGCGTTGGCAAGGGTGTCGCCCCTTTGGGCGATGGCGCGGTTCGATTATTTGCGGGTGAATGGAACGGCTGGTTTTCACCGCCGTCACCAAAAGGGTCTTGGAGACGCTGTTCCCACCCTCGTTTTGTTGGTGGTGTTGAGCCCATTGAACCCACTGCTCCAGCAGCTGCCGCTCTTGACGGCGCCTCTTTGTTTGCTGAGCGCATTGGTCGCGGCAGAGTGGCTCGGCCGTCGCCTGGGAGGGATGACGGGAGATGGCTATGGAGCTGTTGTGATGCTCAGCGAAACCTCTAGTTTGTTGTTGATAGCCCTGTTGGAGTCTGCGCTTGGCTCGGGGGCAGGCTGAGGAGAAATCCATTTCCGCGGCTTGGGAGGCTTGGGTCGAGCTGGTTTGGATTGGTGTGTAAAACCAGTGCGCCGCCTCGTTCTTCGGCGAGAAGTCGAGCGAGTGCGAGCCCTAGCCCTGATCCGGATTGATCCTTGCTGCTGCTTCCCCGTTCGCCTTTGCGGAAGATCAGCTCTTGTTCTTGATCTGGGATGGGAGGCCCCCCGTCCCAGATCAAGATGCTGTGGTCCAGCAGGCTGAGGCCCAGTGGACAGCCTGTAGGGCTATAGCGGAAGGCATTTTCCAGCAGATTGGCCACGATCTCTGAGACAACTGCATCGTCATTGGGCCGAATCTCCTGAGTCCAGGTCGGCCAGTTGGTTGGTGTTTGCCAAGCGCGGCTCTGGAGTGCTGCGGTTGCGGCAGCCCGTTCAATCAGAGGTTGGAGTAATTGTTCGATCGTGAGCCCTGGGCCCTTTGCTTTCATCTGGGGAAGCAGAAGTGGGGCGGGCGCCTCGGGGCCATGTGGCAGGTTCTCTTGACCGATGAGATCCAGGGATGTGATGTAGCGGTCGAGCTGGGCCTGTTCTTGAAGGAGCCCAGTGACGAGTGGGCGTTGGAGATGTTCGGGCCCCAAACGACGGAGCAGAAGCTGGGCATAGGTGCGCAAGGCTGCCAGTGGGTTGCGCAACTGATGCACCACAAGATTCATCTGTTGGCGTTGCTGCTGGAGCTCGTCCAGTAGACGGCTGCGTTCGAGCTCAAGGCCAAGGCTGTAAGCCAAGGCTGAGGCGCTGGCTTGCAGTCGACGATCGAGTTGGTCGGACCATTCCGATTCGCGGTGCTGCTCTGCCCTCAGAACTCCTAATAAGAGGTCGTCATGGCGCAGGGGAAACCAGTGGCGCTCTGGCGCTGGAATGCGCAGAAGGGGGTCGTCAGCAATCTCGGGGAGTCGGCCGCCATCTTGAGGCCACTGATCCAACATCGTGAAGCTGGGCGCGTCTCCTTCACTGCTTTGCGCGATGTAAACAACGAGTTTGTCCAGAGACGCGTCGCTAGAGAAGCTCTGCAGCTGTTGCTTGACCAGGGTTAGGAACCGGTTGGACAGCTGCATGCGTGAAATTGTGTGCCTGGATACAGCCGGGGCGGCAACCCAAGAGCGGACCGTCTTGCCAATTCAGGAAAAAGTCTTAAGATCAGAAGATCGACCAACGGCGCTCTTCGTTGAGGTGCCGGTTTCCTGTCGATTCTGCTCGGGTTGCACTTTCGTTGCTACCAAGGTTACAGCAGAGGTTGATGTGTCTCTTGTTGTCATCGGTTTTATGCCGTTGAAAGCGATGGTGTTTGTCGGTTGATCGTGCCGCTTTGGCTGCGCGATCAATCCTCCGATTCGCTGACGTCACGATGCTCTTTATGAGCGTCTCACTTGATCGTTTGCCGCTTCAAAACGGTGCCGGTCTTTCTTGACAGCCCCCTCTCATTCCCTCAAGCAGGGATTTTTGCCCATATGTCCAAAAAACGTAAGAGGATTAGTCGTCGCCGCCTCGCTGGCCAGCGTGTGCTGGCGCATGTGCCGACTCATCATCTAGAAACTGGTGAACACAAGCCTGTGACAGCGGCTCGGCGCTACATCGCCGAGGGCGTTCTCATGCCACCGGCCCTGGTCAACGTCCGCCGTAACGAACACACCACAGACAAATTCTTCTGGGGTGAAAAAGGACTGTTTAGTGCTCAGTACGCCGAGGAAAATCATTTTCTGTTCCCTTCCCTCCGTTCCATCGTTGATCACGTTGGTGAAGAGGTCATCTTTGAAGGCCTAGATCTGGCGTCTGACGATTGGGAGGAAATGGAAGAGTACGAATACGCCTTCGTCTGATTCCCTTTCATTCCAACCCTTGATTGCAAAGCCCTTAAGCCCTCTGAGCTGGTTGATCCAGCCAACGCTCGAGGGCTTTTTTCATTTCAGCTTGAGCCTCAACGGGGATGGAATGCCCATGGTCGAAACTGAAAAGCTCACAGGCTTGATGGCTAAGAGCTAGGTCGTTTTTAAGCGCTAAGGCTGCTGAATGCGGCACGACCTCGTCATGCCGTCCATGCAGAAGAAGCGCAGGTGGGCGAGTAATAGGGGCTTGCCAATGGGGATGGGGATAGGCACTGCATGCGATGAATCCGGCAAGTGGTAAGTCACAACCGGCGGCGATGGCCATGGCACCTCCTTGAGAAAAGCCCAACAGCACCGTTGCTTCCAGTGGGATCTCCGCTGAGCCCAGATTGTTGATGCGTTCTTTTAATTCTTCAACAGCTGCTGGAACGGCGGCCCAGTCGGCCGGGAAGAGGCCATACCACTGTCGTCCTGATCCTTGGGTTTGCAGTTGGGGAGCTTGCAGGGCAACCAACTCGAGTGGTGTCGCGATCGCCTCGGCGAGCGCTTGTCCCAGCGGCATCAGGTCGCCGGCATCGGCTCCCCATCCATGAAGAAGAACCAGGCGTGCCCGAGCCTTCGCTGTGGGTTGGCGGAGCAGATCGGCGGCCATGGCATCAGATGGGCGGTTGCTGCGTAGGTTGGCTCAAGCCCTGTCTTTCGTCCTGCTGCCATGGCTCCAACTGCCTTGCTGAGCGTGTCTGATAAACGGGGGGTGGTGCCTCTTGCTGAGGCTCTCAATCGGCTCCATGGCTACCAACTGCTGTCCAGTGGTGGAACAGCCAAAGTGCTTGAAGAGGCTGGTTTGCCCGTCACACGAGTGGCAGACCACACCGGTGCTCCTGAGATCCTTGGCGGTCGCGTTAAAACCCTCCATCCTCGAATCCATGGCGGAATCTTGGCGCGAAGGGGAGATCCGGCCCATGAGGCGGATCTCCTCGCACAGAAGATCGATCCCATCGACGTGGTGGTGGTGAACCTCTACCCGTTCAGGGAAACCGTCGCAGTCCCCGATGTGAGCTGGGACAGTGCCATTGAGAACATCGACATCGGCGGCCCCACGATGGTTCGCTCTGCTGCCAAAAATCATGCCCATGTCGCGGTGCTCACCAGTCCTGAGCAGTACGACAGCTTTTTGCAAGCGCTGTCTGGATCGGCTGGAGGCGTGGACGCCAATGTGCGCCGGCAATTGGCCTTAGAGGCATTTGCCCATACGGCTGCGTATGACGTCGCGATTAGTCGTTGGATGCAATCTCGTCCAGAGTTGCAACCTGCTGTTGATGCCAACTCTCCCGCCGAAGCCAAAGCTCCAGACGAAGCCCTGCCATGGCTAGAGGCTCTGCCGCTCCGGCAGACATTGCGCTACGGGGAGAACCCCCACCAAAAGGCGGCTTGGTTCAGCAGCCCTGTGGGATGGGGGGGCGCCAAGCAGCTGCAAGGAAAGGAGCTCAGCACCAATAATCTGCTCGATCTGGAAGCGGCCCTGGCCACCGTTCGTGAGTTTGGATATGGCTCAGACGGCCTTCATCGCGCAGAGCAAGCGGCAGCTGTGGTGGTGAAGCACACCAATCCCTGTGGCGTGGCGGTGGGTGATGGCGTGGCCATCGCCCTTACTCGGGCTCTCGATGGTGATCGAATCAGCGCCTTTGGTGGCATTGTTGCCCTGAATGCTGTGGTGGATCACCTAGCTGCCAAGGAGCTCACAAGCTTGTTCTTGGAGTGTGTTGTAGCGCCTGGGTATAGCCCAGAAGCGCGTGAGATTTTGGCAGCCAAAGGCAATCTCCGCCTCCTCGAATTGGCGCCTGAGGCGATTGATGCGGCAGCTAAAGACCACGTCCGCAGCATTCTTGGTGGTGTTTTGGTGCAGGATCTCGACGATCAACCGATCGATCCCTCCGCTTGGACGGTGGCGAGCCAGCGTCAACCCACTGCGGCTGAAGACGCCGATCTCCGCTTTGCTTGGCAGCTCGTGCGACACGTGCGCTCGAATGCGATTTTGGTCGCACGTGATGGGCAGAGCCTGGGTGTTGGGGCTGGTCAGATGAATCGCGTTGGGTCTGCCCGACTTGCTTTAGAGGCTGCTGGAGAGCAAGCAGTGGGGGCTGTGCTCGCGAGTGATGGTTTCTTCCCATTCGATGACACCGTGCGTCTTGCCGCAAGCCATGGAATTAAGGCCGTCATCCATCCAGGTGGCAGCCTTCGGGATGCTGACTCGATCAAGGCCTGCGATGAGCTTGGTTTGGCCATGGTGCTGACCGGACGCCGTCACTTTCTTCACTAAGAACACGGGCACCTAGTCTCGCTGTACTCGTCCACTCAATGAACTGACCCATGACCCTGCCAGCTTTGCCTTTTGCCGCCAGCTTCATGCACCCCCTAATGATGTTGGGGCTCCTGGCGGCAGGTGGCTATTCCATGTTTCTTGGGATCAAAGCCAAGAAGGTGCGCACAGGCACCCCAGAGCAGCGCAAGGCCCTGCTGCCAGGCAAGTTTGCTCAGCGTCATTACCGCTGGGGAAGCCTGATCCTCGCGGTGATGGTGACCGGAATGATCGGTGGTATGGCCGTGACTTACATCAACAATGGCAAGTTGTTCGTGGGCCCGCATCTGCTCGTGGGCTTAGCGATGACAGGAATGATTGCCTTAGCCGCATCATTGGCTCCGTTCATGCAGCAGGGCAATGTGATCGCTCGTAAAGCTCATGTTGGGCTCAACATGGGCACGCTCACCTTGTTCCTTTGGCAAGCGGTGAGCGGAATGGAGATTGTGAACAAGATCTGGGTGAACCGCTGATCTTGATCAAAAGGCTGCCCGCCTTCTGGGCGGGCAGGTGAGCCCTTGGCTGGCATGAAAATCTTCCTGCACTTTCCAGGTGAGACGCCTAGAAATTTGGCGGACAATCTGGCGCAAGAGGTGATCCCCGCTGGACTGAACAAGCCCATCAGGAAGCAATGTGATCACTTTGGGAAGGTGAATCCAAACAGAGAGATCAAGATCCCAGCTCACAGCAGTGAGCTCTTCAGGGGAGTCACTTGTGCCGTTGTTCTCAAGACTGAGATTGGCCTGGAAATCAACGTCGTAAAGATCAGCTAAGGCTGGATCTTGATTGCTGAGAGGAACCGTACAGATCGCATAATTACCTGCGTTCTGAGGTAGTAAGCGCAATCCGATTGTTGGTTCTACCTCAAACCCGAAGTTGCCAAATCGTCCGAGAGTGAGGGCATAGGCCTGCTCGTCAATGGACTTGACCTCCATGGGCGCTGCACAACGTCGAAACCAGCCTTCGTGCCGATCGAGGTAGGCCCCAACGGTTTGAAAGTCGGCACGCATTTCCATGCGATCGCGAAATTGACTGCGGTAGCAGCGAACTTGACGGCTATCGCTATCGCGCAATGTCTCGGTTGAGGATCTCGTCAAGAGCAGCACGTGTGCAGGTCCCCGGTTGGAGAAGTCTCCATGATGAACCAATGTAAAGGGATCTGGGGATCAGTTTTCGCTCAGGGCGATCAGTCTCTGGATGACATGCTCCACAACCCGATCTGGGGTGGAGGCCCCGGAGGTGATCCCTACGGTTATGGGTCCACTGGGCAGGAATAACTCTTCGACTGTGAGTTCTTCTCCAAGGGGCTTGTGCTCAATCGAGTTGTCCGAGTGGATTCGCTCTGGAGTGTCGATGTGGAAGGAACGGATCCCGCGGGTGACGGCGATTTCTTGCAGATGGGTGGTGTTGGAGGAGTTGTATCCCCCAATCACCACCATGAGATCAACCGTTTCGTCAACGAGCGAGAACATGGCATCCTGCCGCTCCTGGGTGGCATCGCAGATGGTATTGAACGCTAAAAAATGCTCGTTGAGTTCGGTTGGCCCGTATTTGCTGAGCATGGTGCGCTCAAACAAACGGCCAATTTCTTCGGTCTCACTTTTGAGCATGGTGGTTTGGTTGGCCACACCCAAATGTTCGAGATCACGATCGGGGTCAAACCCTGGGGAGCAGGCCTTGGAGAAGCGTTCCATAAACGATTCTCGATTGCCGTTGCCGAGAATGTATTCAGCGACAAGCCTGGCTTCTTCAAGATCGAGAACGACGAGATACGTTCCTGCAAATGAACTTGTTGCAAGCGTTTCTTCGTGTTTCACCTTGCCGTGAATGATCGACGTGAACGATTGCTTCTTGTGCTTCTCAACGGTCGTCCACACCTTTGAAACCCAAGGACAGGTGGTGTCAACAATGTGACAGCCACGCTCATTGAGAAGTTTCATCTCTTGAACGGTGGCACCAAAAGCGGGAAGGATCACCACATCGCCCGATGCCACACCAGAAAAGTCTTTAACTCCACCCTCCACGGAGATGAACAACACATCCATTTCGCGTAGGTGGTCATTCACTGAGGGGTTATGGATAATTTCGTTGGTAATCCAGATGCGTTCTTGCGGGTAGTGACGTCGAGTTTCGTAAGCCATGGCGACAGCCCTTTCCACTCCCCAGCAGAATCCAAACGCTTCGGCGAGGCGTACCTGGAGTCGGCCATGGGTTAGGCCATAGCCGTTGTCACGGATCGAACCAATCAGGCTGCTTTGGTAAGCCTGTTCCAAACTGCCAGCCACCTCTTCGGCTCGACCGAAGCCTCGCCGGTTGTATCGATCGGAGTGATGCAGCGAGCGTTTGAAGGCGTGAGTATCCATATCTGTAACGGCAGTGGTTTGACTCTATGGGCTGTCTGGCACTAGCGACTGATCGCAGATGCCAATAAAAAACCCTGTCCCAGGATGGGACAGGGTGAACTGCAGATCAAATGCTGCGAATGAAACGAGTTATCGGCCTGATGACACGAAATCTGGATAGGCCTCCATGCCGTGCTCACCAATGTCCAGGCCTTCAGCTTCTTCCTTCTCGGTGACTCGGATGCCTCCGAACAAACCACCGATCACAGACCAAGCAATCCAGCAGGTCACGATCGTCCAAATGGCATAGGCAGCACAACCCAGTGCTTGGATTCCGAGCTGGCTGATGCCACCTCCGACGAGCAAGCCGAGTGGTGAGCCATCACCCTGGATGTCAAAACCCCAAAGACCAACCACCAAGGTTCCCCAGACGCCACAGACGCCATGGACTGAGAAGGCTCCGACCGGATCATCGATGCCTGATGCGTCAAGAGCTGAGACGGCAAAGACGACGATGATGCCGCCAATCAGACCAGCAACCCAGGAGCCAACAAAGGTGAGGTTGCCGCATCCTGCAGTGATGCTGACCAGGCCGGCAAGGATGCCGTTGATGATCATGGTCAAATCAGGTTTCCCCGATGTCATGGTTGAGATCACGGTGGCTCCGATCGCACCGCCAGCTGCCGCCAATGTTGTGGTTACAGCGACGTAAGGAACCCACTGATCCATTGCGAGCTGGGATCCAGGGTTGAATCCATACCAGCCAATCCACAGAATCAGTGCACCAAGAGTGGCAATGGCCATGTTGTGGCCAGGGATCGCCTGAGGCTTGCCATCAATGAATTTGCCAATACGTGGGCCGAGGAGCATGGCCCCAACGAGTCCAGCCCAGGCTCCAACGGAGTGAACAATGGATGATCCAGCAAAATCGATGAATTCTGTGTCACCAACAGAATTCAGCCATCCGCCATTCCATTCCCAACTGCCTGCAACGGGATAGATGAAAGCGGTGAGAACGAGTGAGAACACCACAAACTCACCAAATTTCACGCGCTCTGCCACGAGGCCTGAAACGATCGTTGCTGCAGTTCCGGCAAAAGCAGCCTGAAACAAGAAGTCAACACTTGGAACGAGTCCAGCTTCCGAGATGAGTTCGGGCGTAACAGCCGGATCGAAAAACAACCCGTTGAAATAGAGCCAGCCTGCGGCTATGGCATCGCCATACATCAACGAATAGCCAACAAACCAATAAGCGGTTACAGCAAGGGCGAAGACGAAGAGATTTTTAGCAAGAATATTGACTGCATTTTTTTGGCGGCACATTCCGGCTTCCACCATGGCGAAACCGGCGTTCATGAAAATCACCAGGATCGTCGCGACCAGTAGCCAAAGATTGTTGGCTAAAAACGCTGCGTTGAGTTCCGGCATCTCTGCGGCATGAGCCGAGAGGTTGAAAAGGCCAAGCCCGAACAGGGCAAGTGGCACGCAGCCAAGCCACAAGAGCGAGCGATTGGTTTTAAATCCGCGGATGCTTTGAAGGAGGAGCATCGGGCCCTCCAGAAGACTGGCCTCCTGGAGGCGAGATTTGCGCCGCATGTTGGGCGACTCGTAGGCAGTTGTCATAGAAGAAAGCAGGACTGCAAGAGAGCAGGAGCAAGTGTCCATTTCACTCACCAAAATTGCTCGCTAGCGAACACTTTTCAAGTCGTTGTTGCTACCGAATGGGCGTTTCGCAACGTTTTGAGGTTTTTACTGACGGGGATGAACCGGCTGGAGGCCCTCCCAGTTGATCCGATCTTCGTCAAAACTGAAGCGGCAAGGCAGCACTTCCACCCCTGCTGCCATGGCCAACCTGAACAGATCTCCATAGCG
>JADHRU010000039.1 GCA_016777265.1 Synechococcus sp. BS30m-G31 | reverse complement strand
TGACCTTTGTCACCGGCCACGAGGAAATTGATAAACGCAGGCCATCTGTTGATTGGCGTGCTTTGGCCAAGGCCAGTGATGGACTTGTGATTTATATGGGGCTTCACAATTTGCCCAAAATCGCTGAGGAGTTAATCGCCGGTGGCCTTGCGGACGACACACCAGTTGCAGTGATTCAGCAGGGCACGGTGGAGGGCCAGCGGTGTCTGAAGGCTGCGTTGTCGGAGGTGGCTGTTGCAACGCGAGAGCAGAAGTTCAAGTCTCCTTCGATTGTGGTGGTGGGAGACGTGATCGATCAGCAGGTTGAGGCGTGTCGGCCCCAGCCTGCAAAGGTCACAATGCCGATTCCTTTTTGACGCGCTTTGTGGCGGATTCCCGCAGGCGAGATCGAAGTTGGGCCAGGTTGCAAGGCCTTGTGGTCTCATCGAGCTGAGAGCGAATCAGTTTTGTCCAGGCGGTTTCGACGGCATCAAGGGAGCCGGGAAGGACGAACACAAAGGTGCCATTGGCAACGCCAGCAAGGCATCGGCTTTGCAACGTGCTGGTCCCAATCGTCTCGAACGACAACACCCGGAAGAGCTCCCCGAATCCATCGATCGTTTTGTCTAAGAGGGGAGTGATGGCTTCGGGAGTCCCGTCCCGTCCCGTCAAGCCCGTCCCACCACAAGTGATCACGACATCCACAGCAGGATCTGCGATCCAACGGCTCAGTTCAGCTCGGATGATGTAGCGGTCATCCGGACAGAGGCAGCGTTCATTGAGGAGATGACCCGCCCTCTCCAACTGCTGCTGGAGCCGATCGCCACTGGGATCATCCGTGAGGTTTCTGCTGTCGGAGATGGTTAAAAGTGCGATGGCCAAACTCATGCGCTGGCAGCAAGTGATTTGGACGCTAGAACCGCATCAGTCGGTTTTGGCCTCTGTGCTGCGGGTGCTGTTGTTCGCGTCATTGCGAGATCGTGCTGGCTGGGAGGAGCGAAGCATCCCGGTCTCAGAAGCGGGACTCACAGCAGCCCAGGTGTGGGATCAGTTGGAGCTCGGTCCTCTGGAGTCTGTCTGTGTGGCTGTGAATCAGGAGTTGGTTCGATCCGATCAGCCGCTGCGAGCTGGTGACGAATTGGCCTTTCTTCCACCCTTCACCGGTGGTTGAAATCGGACAGGACGATTCCATTCGGGTGCAAATTCGGCCTGATCCCTTTTCCGCTTTTGAGGCGTTGGAGTGTTGGGCTGGAGCTGCGGCTGCAAGTGCAGTTTTTCTCGGGCGGGTGCGTCCGCAGACGCTTGATGGTGAGCCTCTACAGGCGTTGGAGTTGCAGCATTACCCGGGTTTATGTGAGCGTCAGCTTTTGCAGTTGGCCCGAGAACAGCTGCAGCACCATGGAGCGATACGTGCGTTGGTTGTCCATCGCGTTGGAACGTTGCTCCCCGGTGAGCTCATTGTTCTGGTGGCCGTTGAGGCAGACCGTCGTGGCTGTGCTCAGCGTTGTTGTAGTGACCTTTTAGAAGCGTTGAAGCATCAGGCACCCTTTTGGAAGAGGGAGTGGTTTTCAGGCCAGGGCACTTGGTTGAGCGGGAATACGCCGCTTTAAAACGTCGGTTTTGGATGTTTTAGGACGTAGCCGAGTGCATGGAGACGTGTATTCCGAATGCGGCGACCACTGCTTGCGGGTTTGGGATCATCACCCCATCGAATCGGCTCGAGTCCTTCGCTTGAGAGGGTTCTATCGATGAGCTCAGCTAGACGAATTGGTTGGTCATTGACGAGATTGATAACACCGCTCCACATCTCCGTCATTGCAGCCCTAATCGCTCCTGCTACATCATCGACGTGGACCCAATTGGTGAATTGTTGACCACGTCCAGGCATTGTCTGTCCGGCGAGGTTTTCAAAGCGGTCTTTGAATTCACGTCCTGGACCGTGCAGAGCGCCAAGGCGAAGAACGCACACCCGACGCTGTGGCTGATCAATGGCTAGCAGTAGCGATTCACTTTCCACCAATACAGCGCCATGGCCATTGCTGGGATTGGTAGGCGTGGATTCACTCACCCACGCTCCCTGTGCGTCGCCATAGACCGAACAGCTACTCGTATAGATGATCTGACGCAGTTGTGGAAGTTGCGGGAGCAAGCCTGTTAGGCAGTGAAAGCTGTCGATAAAGGTGTTTCGATAGCCATCTTCATCCACTTGACTATTGCCCTTAGGCCCAAGGCAGAACACCGCGATCTCTGCGTCGCGTAATGATTGCTTGAGGGAGATGGCGTCAGTGGCATCGCAGATCCTCGCCTGCTCGGCAAGGGGCTGTAATTCTGCTAATCGCTCTTCGCTGGTTGTGGTGAGAGTGAGCCTGAGGTGCGATCGATCATCTTGAAGTTGACGCGCCAGGGCGAGACCGACAAAGCCGCAACCGACGATGGTGAGATGCATGCCGGCACCGTTGTTGCCATGGACGCTAGGCCTGGCAACAGGCCTTAGGCGGTGGACGACTTCAGAACACCGCTCGTCGGATCATTTGAGCCCACAGCTGCTCCCCGGGTTTGAGGTCTTCTGCTTCTGCTGGCAGTTCGAGGAGTAGATCCGCACCATTGAGGGATCCGATCCGTGAGGAGGCTTGCGATCCATTCAGTCGAGCCAGCAACTGGCCTGAAGAGCCGACGTCTAACTGAGCTCGTGCCAGTTCGGGGCGTCCGGGGCGACGTTGGAGCTGATCCGCGAGTTCGACGCGCACGCGAGGGAAAAGTTCGGGTGTGGTTTGGCCTTCGATGGTTTGTAACGCCGGCCAGAGCAGCTGTATGGCGGTGATGGCTGCAGCGACTGGATTCCCCGGGAGGCCGAAGAAAGGGACGCCGTCCCCGAGGCTGCCGAAGGCAAAGGGACGACCTGGCTTCAGAAAGAGCTTCCAGAATTCGACGGCACCAAGTTCAGCCACTAGCGGTCGAATCCAGTCGCTGTCCCCTGCTGAGACGCCCCCTGTGCTGACGACCACATCGCATTGCTTGCTTAGATCTTGCAGCGTTTGGCGGAGTGCTTGGGGCTCATCAGCGACAACGGATTTCTGCACCACGTTTTGGCCAAGCGTTTGAAATAGTGCGATGAGCAGGGTTCCATTGCTCTCCCAAATCGCTCCTGGGGGTCTTGTGGTTCCAGCTTGCACAAGTTCGTCGCCACTGATGATGAGGCCGATTTGGGGTTGTTGATACACCAAGAGTTCGGCAATCCCGCAGCCAGCAAGACGGCCAAGGAGTGACGGGGTGAGGCGTTGCCCTGGATCCAAAAGGCAATCTTCGGCTTTGCACTCCTCATCGGCTGCACGGATCCAAGGGTTGTCAGATGCGTTGCCTTCAAGGGTGAGTTCCGTATCTCTTGTGCTCACAAGTTCCTGCGGCAGTACCCATCCGGCCCCGGGGGGTAATGGGGCTCCTGTGAGAATTCGAATCGCTCCTCCGTGGCTTAGAGAACCTGGGAAAGGAGCACCTGGCGCGGAACGCCCTTCCAGAGTCCATTGGTCACCCTGTTGCGGTTGCGTATGTTGCCCAAGCGCATAGCCATCCATCACTGATGCTCTGAATCCAGGCACGGCCTCCTGTGCCAAGACAGGTTTGGCGTTGACGCGTCCTAGGGCTTTGTCGAGTGCAATGGTTTCGGTTTTTTGCGTGGGAGTGACGGCTGAGAGCACTTTTTTACGTGCCTCCAAGAGGGGCAGGCCCTCGATGCCATAGGGCTCAGCGGTTCCAGACACCGTTCCGCCCTCCTGCTTTATGGATGAGTTGAATCGAACCAATCGTCATGGCTGGATCGATGGCTTTGAGCATGTCGTAGAGGGTGAGTAGTCCGACTGACACCGCAACCATCGCTTCCATTTCCACGCCGGTCGGCCCCGTGGTCCGACATCTGCAATTCAGCCTTAATCCAGGCAATTGATCATCGGGATGGATGTCGACATCCATTCCACTCAACGAAATCGGATGGCACAAAGGAATGAGCTCCCAGGTGCGTTTGGCGGCTTGGATTGCTGCAATTCGAGCCACAGCCAACACATCGCCTTTTGGCGTTTCGCCGCGAAGAATGAAGCCAAGGGTTGCCACATCCATCTGGATTGTGCCTTGGGCATGTGCTTCACGAAAGGTGGGGGGCCGATCTCCAACATCCACCATGCGCACGTCCCCTTTGCTGTTGAGGTGGCTCAGATTGCGGTCGCTTTCCATTAGATCAAGGTCACGGCACCCGTTTGGAGATCGAAGTAGCTCACCACCAGCTTCAAGGCGCCCGTGGTTTCCGCTTGACGCAGCAAAGTGCTGTTCTCTCGCAGGGTTGCGGCAGTGCCCAGCGCATTGCTGCGCACCGCAGCTGCTAGGTCAGGGCTGTTTGCGATTTGAGAGCGGATTGGGGAGATCAGCCGTTCCAAAGAGGGGGTTAACGCAGCCTCTCCCATGGCCGTTGATACGGCACCGCAGCCGCTATGGCCCATCACCATCACTAGGGGTGTTTGAAGGATGCTGACGCTGTATTCGATCGAAGCGATTGCTGCGTCAAAAGCAGTGTTGCCCGCGCTGCGAATCACAAAAAGTTCTCCAGGTGTGGTGTCGAAGATCCAGCTTGGAGAGACGCGCGAGTCAGCACAGGTGAGCACGGTGGCCCAGGGATGTTGCTCGTTGAACAGTGTTTGCGGAGCGTTGAAGCAGCGGTTGTTTTGGAGCTCGCTTCCGAGATTGGTGGAGGGGTTGCGAGCTGCCTCTTGCCATGCGTTGCAAAAGCGCTGATTGCCCTCCGTCAAATTTTTTAAGGGGTCTCGTGGTTGGCAAGACCCGCTGTTTGAAGCAGCTGCAGGTTGCCCACCGACGAAGGCTGTGATCGCCAAACCTGCAGAGGTTTTGAGCAGTTTTCGGCGATGCAATGGCATGCCAACACACTATTGAATTCGGACTGTTTGAGCTGTTGCTTAGCGGTCGCCCAGGGTGGACCAAAGCGTTGCTTCGGAGCCCACGACAGGTTCAACATTGATGGCAGGAGACGGTGATGCCACGACGTTGGGCACAGCCACGCTGGGAGCAATGGCGGCATCGCGTTCGCCCAACGCGGCCCAAAGCGTTGCAGGGCTCGCAACGACAGGATCAACATCGGCTTGGCCATTGTTGATCGAGCCTGATTGGTTGTGCACAAGTTGCACAGCAAGTGAGCCGACGATGAAGGCCCCAAGGAAGCCAGCTGCTATTGCAACTGCGCCGCGGCTGG
The DNA here is from genome assembly GCA_016777265.1 of Synechococcus sp. BS30m-G31. Classification (GTDB taxonomy): domain Bacteria; phylum Cyanobacteriota; class Cyanobacteriia; order PCC-6307; family Cyanobiaceae; genus Parasynechococcus. Next base: position 7,113 of record JADHRU010000039.1, on the reverse strand, counting down.
AGGAAGAGATGCTGCTTGTCACGCCTGAACTCTGTTGTCAGAGCATCAGTATGCGAACGAAGGGTATGAATGGCTACGGTTTGGGAAAAAACTGGTATCAGAATTAACGGTTTTTAAAATATTCCACTCGCTCGAAGATTGAGTTGAGCGTGTTTCTGCCATGACCCAACCGTGGGACATGCCAAGGAACATTCCTAAACAAATCGCGAGACGCACAATGCAATTTATGTAACAAGGTGAACATCGCTGATGCAAGCCAAAGTAGTTGTCACCATTCACACCATTGGTGAAATTGATCGCTTCGTGGTTGATGCTGGTGTGATGAAACGTTCGTCTATCTCTGCCGATCACTGCTTTGCTTTCGAGCGGGATTTTGTTGGAACTTGGCGTTGCATTCCACTTTGTGTTCGGCGCAAATTGGATTTGATGGGGCTCAAGCTGAAGTTGAGTCACTGGTTGGAGTTGTCTCAGGACCAGCGCCAAGAGTTAGTGAATTGGTCGGATGCTCCAGATGACCTGGAGCAGTGTCGTGAGCACTTGCGATTGCTGACTCGATCGATGGCTGATGGCTTAGCCAAGGATCTTCCAAGGGCTGTAGATACTCCATGGCAGCAGACCAATGGCATACCAGTTGAGGTGGCTGATGCTGCGAATGCCTACGGAGTGCTCTTCACTGATCTGCAGTGGGAGGAGATCACTGAGTTGGACAGATTCTGCCTGTGCAAATTGGCCCGTCCGGGTCATGACCACCACAACTTGGTGGCTGCTTTTAAGGAAGTGTTGGGGTGAGTAGACGGCGGAGTGTCTCTAGACGTCCTTTTTCTTGTTCGACGGGCTTCACCACCGATACCGCTGGCGCCACGATCACTGCACAGGCTTTCAGTTCAGGCTGTTTGGAGATTGGACAGGCTTGATCGTGCATGAGGGTGTTTGCTTCACAGGCGTTGTCTTGGGTGAAGCCCCAGTGCATCGGCAGAAAAACAGAGCCACTACGGATTCTGTCGGTCACTTTTACTTTGGCGGTGATGTGTCCACGGCGAGAGCTGATGGCTGCGAGCTCGCCATGGATCAACTTCAGCTCTTGGGCATCGACAGGATGAATCTCTAGGAGTGGTTCTGGGTGCATTGCGCGTAGTCGTTCCGCCTTCCCGGTTCGCGTCATCGTGTGCCATTGCCCGAGATAGCGACCCACCGTCAGGACCAATGGGTAAGTGTCGCAAGGGGGTTCTGCGAGGCCCAGCGGTTGGTTTATACAAAAGCGTGCGCGCCCGGATGGCGTTGCAAAACGACGGTCGGTGTAAAGCCGTTTGGATTCGCAGGGGGTGGTGCTTTCGCTTGGAAATGGCCATTGCTGCGGTCCCTCTTCTGATAGAAGGGCATGGCTGAGGCCAGACATGTCACAGAGCCGACCTCGGGTGAGTTGAGCGAATTCGGCATAGACGTCAGCGGCTGAGTTGAAGCAGAACTGCTTTTCAAAGCCAAGCCGTCGTCCCACCTCTGCAAACACCTCCCAGTCCGGCCTGCTTTCACCAAATCGGCGGCGGTAAGCGGGGCAGTAAGTGACTCTGCGCTCTGAGTTGGTCATGGCTCCCGCCTTCTCGCTCCATTGGGCTGCGGGAAGCAGCAAATGTGCGTAATGGGAGGTTTCGGAATCGGCGTAAGCCTCACTCACCACGACCAAAGGACACTTGCTCATGGCAGCTTTCACCCTGTCCAGATCAGGCATGCTGACGAGAGGATTGGTTGCGGCCACCCACCAGAGGTCGAGCTCGCCCCTCTCCATCGCTTCAATCTGTTGCCAAGCCGCCAGACCGGGTTCGGCTGCGATGCTGCCGGCTGGCAAGTTCCAAGCTTGCTCAACGACTTGGCGATGTTGATCGTTGGCGACCAGCCGATATCCCGGCAGCAGGTGGGATAGACCACCTGCTTCTCGGCCACCCATGGCGTTGGGTTGCCCTGTCAGAGAGAAGGGGCCAGCGCCCTCTTTGCCAATCTGACCGGTGAGTAAATGCAAGTTGATCAGCCCACTAACAACCGCGGTTCCTTCTCGCCGCTGGTTCACCCCCATCGACCACAGGCTGAGAACGGTTTCGCGGTGGTGAAAGAGCTGCGCGACTTCTCTCAACCGTTTTTCAGGGAGATTGCAGAAGCGTGCAACACGCCGAGGTGTCCAGCGGGCTACGACATCGAAAAAGGCTTCATAGTTTTCGGTGTGGTCATCGATGAACGCAGGATCTTGGCCGTTCTCTCGGAGAATCAGGTGGGCGATCCCGTGCAGTAACGCCAGATCACTTCCAGGCGCGATTGGTAAATGGATGTCTGCTGCCTTAGCGGTGTCGGTTCGGCGTGGATCGACCACCACAATTTTGAGGCTGCCGGGATTGCGTTTTTTTCGTTTAAGTAGACGTTGGAACAGCACCGGATGGCATTCGGCCGTGTTGGTGCCGATGAGGAAAGCCACCTTGCAGTGATCGAGGTCGTCGTAGCAGCAGGGAGGGCCATCAGATCCGAGGCTTTGGGTGTACCCAGCCACGGCTGAGCTCATACATAGCCGTGAGTTGGCATCAAAGTTGTTGGTGCCAAGAGCGCCCTTCATCAGCTTTTGGGCGACGTAGTAGTCCTCTGTGTGGAACTGACCAGAGCCATACATCGCAATCCCATTGGCATTGCCTCGACGTTCCAAGCTGCAGGCCATTTGCTTGGTGATTCGTTCAAGCGCGTCATCCCAACTAATGGGTTCAAAATCGTCACTGAAGCTGCTACGGAACAGTGGTTGGCGGAGCCGACCACTGGCGAGGGTTTCTCCGACCGTGGCGCCTTTGATGCACACCTGGCCCAGGTTGGAGGGGTGCTGTCGGTCGCCACGGGCTGTCCACATTGGATTGCCTTCTGCATCCCTGCGTACAGCTCGGCCTTTCTCGGCAGGGGGTAAGAGTTCGAGGCCGCAGCCCACTCCGCAGTAGGGGCATTGGCTGCGCACGCTGCGGGGGCTTTGGGTCATACGAATAGAAGAAGAACAAAAACCCGGGGTCGAGGCCCCGGGTACAGCTGCAATGTCAGAGCACTGCGGAATGGAACTGATTAGGCCACTTCGCCTTCATGCAACTCATCGAAAGACCCTTTGGGTTCTTTGAGGAAGAAGAAGCAGAAGAAGGCGACGATCAGACCAGCTACACCCAGGATCTGGAAGAAGGCGCTGTTGGAAGCAGCGATCACCTCGGGAGTTGGTTCTCCGCCACCGCCCATCCACATCGGCAGAAGGCTGAAAATCGTGAGGTAAGTCACGGCACCAACGTTGCCGTAGGCACCGACGAGTCCGGCCACCTGTCCGGTGACGCGACGTTTGACAAGGGGGACCAGAGCAAATGTTGCCCCCTCGCCGGACTGCACGAAGAAGGACGCGAGCATGGTGATCGCCACGGCTATGACGATTCCAGTGGTGCCGGTGAAGGTTCCGGGTTTGATCATGCTCATCACCAAGTAGCCCACTCCCAGCCCAGCGGTGAGGAATCCCATCGTGTTTTTCCGGCTGCCAACTTTGTCGGAGATCAAACCTCCGGCGGGACGGGCGACCAAGTTCACGAAGGCGAAACAGGACGCCAGGATGCCGGCGGTGGCTTTTGGGAGATCGAAGGTGGTTTCAAAGAATGTGGGAAGCATTGAAACCACTGCGAGTTCGGAGCCGAAGTTCACGATGTACGTGAGCTCCAGAATCGCAACCTGGCGGAATTCGTAGCGGTCTTCTTTGGGATAAACCTTGGTGCCAAGGATGAGCTCTCTGTTGGTCCGGACGATGCCCCAAGTTTGGAAAGCAAACCAAACCGCCACGGCTCCAATGGCCAGTGGATATGTGCCTGCGTTGAGGAATCCCACCTTTTGAAGACGCCAGCAAAGCACGCACAGAATTGCGGCGAAGGGCACATTCATTCCCAGCAAACCCCAGAAATCGCGCATGGACGTGACTTCTAACCCTGCCGTTTTTGAGGGCCGTTGGTACGTCTTGCCTGGAGGTGTATCGGTGACGTTGAAGAAGTAGAAAACACCGTAAATAGCGGAGATGATTCCGGTGAGAGCAATAGCTCCACGCCAGTTCAAAACAGCACCGGTGGGAAGTTCAAATCCACCCGAGAAGGAGAGGAATCCCGCGAGGGCCACCATGGTGAGGGCTGAGAATGCGGATCCGAAGTTGCCCCAGCCGCCGTAAATGCCTTCGGCTAAACCGATCTCTTTGGGTGGGAACCATTCAGCAACCATGCGAATTCCGATCACAAATCCGGCGCCCACGATGGAGAGCAGAAGACGGGAAATCACGAGCTGGTTGAAATCCTGGGCGGACGCAAACATCAGGCAAGGGATGGCCGAAAAAACCAAGACCCCTGAGTAAGTGATTCGAGGCCCATACTTATCGAGCAGCATGCCAATGAGCACGCGGGCCGGGATGGTGAGAGCCACGTTGCAAATGGCCACTGTTCGGATCTGACCAAGCGTGAGCCCGAGATCCGCTCTAACAGTGGTGGCCAAAGGTGCCAGGTTGAACCAGACCACGAAGGACAGGAAAAAGGCGAACCAGGTGAGGTGGAGAGTTCGATACCTACCTTGGAACGACCAAAGGTCGCGAAGCATTGAGTCAGTGGGTTATTAAGCCACGGGCTTCAAAAAAAGGTGCCCGAGGGTGACGAAACGGTCTAAAAACATCCGCTTATGCAGCTAGTTAACCAAGCATGGATGATATTTTTAGTTTGAATGGCTACCAATAAATATATTTTAGTATCCTGTGCTACATATCTTTTGTTAATGAGATTGATTTGGCGACCGTACTCAATTTAGATTTGGTAGTTGTTGCGACAATTTGGGGCGCTGCCCTGGCCTGATATTTCTATTTGGAGGATGAATTGTTTGGTTAGATCGCTTTCTGTTTGTCTACTTAGCGGTGGCGAGAGTCGACGGATGGGTTGCGATAAAGCATTGCTACCCCATCAGGAGGGTGGCGTTTGGCTTACGGCGATGATTGATCAGTTGATGCCATTGGATTTGCCCGTTGTCGTAGTCAGTCGTCATCAGGTTCATGCTGATGTTTTGGCGCATCGATCCGGGCTGACATTTGTGTTGGAGCCACCTCCCTGGAATGGACCATTGCAGGCTCTCAACTGTGTTCTCTCATCGGAAACAGGTGTTGCTTGGCTTTTGTTGCCGGTGGATATGCCGCGGCTGACGACCGTCGTCTTTCGCCAATTGATTGAGGCTTGGCGACGACACCCCAACAAGATCGCTGTAGCCCATGACGGTGAGCGGCTTCAACCGCTTTTGGCCATCATTCCTTCCGGAGCTCCTTTTCAAACATGCTTGTCAGAGCAGCTGTCCCGTGGTTGCTACCGCTGGTTGGACTGGTTGGACCGGGTGCCCTATGAATCAGTGGCGCTGCCTTCCGATTGTTTACTCAATGCCAATAAGCCGAGGGATCTGTCGGCGTTGCCGGAATGACGGATACGTCATCGGTAGTTGATTTGCATGGGCGCCCTTTAGGTGTCTTGCGTTTGTCGCTGACGGCCCGCTGCAATCTGGCGTGTCCCTATTGCTGCCCTGATTCTCGTGATCCAGAGGGAATGCTGGAATTACAGGATCAGTTGCGTTTAATTCGTGTCGCTTGTTCCTTGGGAGTTCATACCGTCAGGCTGACGGGCGGGGAGCCATTGCTCAGTGATCGGCTTGAACCGTTGCTGAGTTCTATTGCTTTGGACCGACCTGCTGGTTTGAAGGAATTAGCTCTCACGACGAATGGAGTGCTGCTGTCGCCTGAGCGGGCTTTGCGGCTCAAACGTGCTGGGTTGGACCGTATAACGATCAGCCTAGATGGTGCCGATGCAGCCAGTCTTGCTCGTATGGCTGGTCTGCATGGTGGGGCTAAAGCTGGCCAATCCTTGTTGGATCAGGTGTTGTCGGCACTTGAGGCCGCTCGCTCGGCTGGCTTTGATCCTTCTCAAGGTACTTTGAAGCTCAATGCGGTGATTCAGAAAGGTCGGAATGATGATCAGCTGATTGCGTTGGCGCGGTTGGCGCGAGATCGAGGCGTGGAGCTGCGGTTGATCGAATACATGGATGTTGGGAGCCGCAACGGTTGGTCGCTTGCTCAGGTCATGCCTGCCCTTGAGATGGTGCAACGCGTGACTTCGCATTGGCCCTTGGACCCTGTTGGCCGTTCATCAAGCTCCACGACATCACGTTGGCGGTACCGCGATGGCGCTGGTCATCTTGGTGTGATTGCTTCGATTAGTGCACCGTTTTGTGGAGATTGCAATCGGATACGGGTTACGGCAGATGGTCAAGTATTTACGTGTTTGTTTGCATCACAGGGAGTTGATCTTCGGCCTTATTTGAGGGCTGGCGAACCAGAGACTCAACTCCGCGAACGCTTGTCTGACTTGTGGACGCGACGTTCTGATCGTTTCAGTGAAGAGCGGCGTCTGCGAGGTGATGTGGATAAGCCTCATGCTGAGATGGCTTATCTAGGCGGATGATTGGCTCAAAATAAGAATATTGTAAAATTATAGAGTTTAAGTAATAGGGTAAAGCTTCAAAATAGAATAAGATTAATTTGAGCGAATTAATCTTTGCTCTGATAATATTTTGTTGTTGAAGGAATTATTTTTAATTTTAGAAATTTTCTTGTGGGTGCTCTTAACGAGCATGAAAGTGCTTCCTGCAGTCGTCGAGAGTGATGACGCACTCAACGCCTTGGTCTGGATTGACCACGCGGTAGGTCTGACCAGTGGCCATGCATTTCGTTCGGGCATCAACGAATGCTTTGAATTCCGTTTTGCGTTGGATTTCGGGCTGCCAGTGAGTGCCTGACATTCTCTCGATTGTGAACATGGTGGGACCTAACCCACGCACCATGGCTCTGATGACGACCTACTGCCTTAAAACTTCGGAAAAAACTCGGGATCACTCCAAGATCAATGGAGAGGATGTGAGTTTGCACATCTCTTGGTGCTTAGACATGGAGGGCTTCTGCCTGCTCAAGCTCTCATGAACCTTGGCAGGCAGTGGGTTGATGCTCAGCAACAACGCATGTATTGCAGGCCGCGGTACGTCAGGACAACCGACTGCTCAACT
>JADHRU010000038.1 GCA_016777265.1 Synechococcus sp. BS30m-G31 | reverse complement strand
CAGCCGCAGCACCGTTATGGCCCGTGAATAACGCACCACCCAACAGCACGCCTCCCCCAACGCCCGTACCAAGGGTGAGCAACACCACATCCTCGAACCCTTTAGCGGCCCCCAGCCAGGCTTCTCCAACCACGGCACAATTTCCGTCATTCGCGAGGGTGACTTGACGTTGCAATCGAGGTTCCAACCAATCCGCTAGGGGGACGTCGTCCCAGCCAGAAAGGTTGATGCAAACGCGCGCGACCCGTGCCTTCGCGTCCATTGGACCCGGCAAACCAACACCGACAAGAGCGGCGAGATGATCTGGATCCAGCTGTTCGATCGCTTCGCACAAGGCCATCGTTACCGCCCCAGGAACTGGAGGCTGGGGCGTCGGAATCTGCAGTTCTGCCAGCACGTCTCCAGCACGATTGAAACGTGCCAACTTGATCGCCGTACCACCCAGATCGATACCGATCACCTGATCAGAGGACATCGTTAGAACCGGAAGAAGCTTTTAGTTGTAGTCATTTGTCAAATTCAATCTATGACTGGCTTTTGAGCGGATCAGTAGCGAGAGAAAAAAGTTGGAATAAGGCTTGAATGGGTAGCCACCTGAACAAAGTGAAGGCTTGAACAGGGAGTTGGAATGGTTACGCCGAAAAAAGGTTAGACATCAGCGATTGAGGTGTCTTGGCGGACACAGGCATTTGGTAAGAACCACCACATCTAGTGGCGTTGAGAAGGGATAGACCAGGCTTGGCGCTCGGGATGGCGCACCGAGGCGCTTCGTCATCACACGAGGCGTCTTTTTTCTGTGTAGGCAACGGTCGTCGACGCATTGATGTGTGAGAAATAGTGGCAGGTGGATTTGAGCAAAATATTCAGCACCTACCTGTTGAACCGTTACGCACTTCGTGCTCCGCCGCCTCTGCCCCGTCATATCCAGTCGCTGTGCAAGTGAAAAGTTGGAATAACCCCACCGCATCGTTTGAGTAGAACGATTATTGAGCGCAGTCGTTCTCGTTGATAGTTTGGATGACTGACGCAAACAGATTGACTTCAAGCGTTACTGGTAGCAAGAGAGCCTTTTATAATGTCATCTAATGGAATATTAGCCTCACGCGCAAAGCTATTGAAAACAACTATTTCATAAGAATGTTTAGATAGATAGCGTTGTGACCATAGAGACATCATCTTGATTTCTATCAAGGATGGAGTGCTGTCTACAATTCGCCGACTAGAAGAAACATTTGCTGCGTAATCGAGGGAATAGGATTTGTTCTTAATTAAGAAGGTGTCAGAAAGGCTTTGGTCAAAATAGCATTCATCACCAAGCTCACAACGAAAACTATCTTCTATAATAAAATCATCTAAAAACTGGTTATCAACATAATCTATTTGGAAAGAAATAGGATAGTCATCTTCGCAATCAATCCCCTTAGTAAATGACCAGTAGTTTTCTATGTAATCCTCGAAATCATCAATAATGAAGTCAAACCAGGCAGCCTTGCCCTCGTCATTCAGGGGATAGTTAAAGCTCATTCCAAAGTGAAACACAGAAGAACAGGCGGAAGGGGACGAAGGAGGTACAACCCTTATCATAGAAAATGAGGAGGTTGAAAAAAGAACTATTCACTACCTTTTGACGGCAGATAGGTCATTTTAATTACATTCTGCTTGTAGCCAAAATCACTTCTTTTTGCCTCGTAGGCGTTTCAAAGCATCCATAGACATCTTGACGGCTTTATCTGTACGGATTTGAGAGCGTCAGTAGAGTCGACGGCATCTAAAAGTTTGAATAAGGTTGGATTGAAAGGAGTTTGTCCCTTCACATCCCAGTTATGACCTCAATACACTCGTTAGAACCGGAAGAACAGCTGAAATTGGCTTTGCCAAGTGCCATTTGTATCAATGGAACCGGTCACATTCGTATTGGGGGTGAGTTGATAGCTCACCGTCGCTTGAGGAGGAACATCCGTGTTGTTCGGCGCCGCGATCACGGACAGATCAAAACGATCGCTGACATCCAAACCAATTTCAGTCACCACGGTGAAGGTGGGTGGGACCCGGCCAGAGGTGCGTTCTTCTTCTGATTTGACTTCAGGCGTGACGTAGGTGGGGAAGAGAGCGATCTGCATTCTCTGCCCCAAGGCATCCGTGAGTGTTCCAATTACAGGCGACAGCAACGACTGGCCAACAACCGTGGCTAGGGCCGCGCTCCCGCCTCCAGCCAAACCGGTTAGTGAGTTGCCACCAATTAATCCCAAAATCTCAGATTCACCCATCGGGGGAGAACTACGCAGCTTGAGTTCCCCCAGGAAGCGATCCGCCCGACCGGTTGCTTCCACAGTGATACGCACCAGATTCAATTGCCCACCACCGATTGACAACGCTCCAAGTCCATTGGTCTCAAACACGTTGGAGGTGGTTGCCCGGTCGGACTCTCCGATGCTGACGCCATCCGACACACGTGCCTTCATGGCGACATCGACGTAGGGGACGAGCCCCAAGGAAGGGGTAAACACCGCCACATTCGATGCCTTTGGATCCAAGATGAACGACGTGGTGAACAGGCTGACGCGTCCTGCCTCCAGCCGAATCAAACCGCGCGCTTGCAGTGATGGATCTAACGGTCCATTGAGTAGAAGCTGGCCACCACCGCGGAAGCTGAGGAAGGGAGGCATCCTTACTTCTAAGTCTGGACCCAAAATCAGCCTGAGATTTTGAAAGCGCAAGGCGGGCAGGTTCGGCATCATTTTTTTGAGCCGCTCCTGCGAAGAAGGCAAGGGTGTTCCAGGCCCCATCAACACCAGGGGGTCCTTGAAATCCCACTTCTCCTCAACAAGTTTGGTCATCGACACTTCCGACAACGTGTCGTCCGACGCACCGAGCTGATTAGCTCGTGAGAGCCCAGCTTTCAAGCCACCTTGTCCGGCTCGTGCCAACACCCCCGATCGCGGCGTGATCAATCCATAAGACAAGCTGAGTTCGCCACCGATCGTCGGCCTTGCCAGGGCACCCTTGACGATCAGTGTTCCATCGGCCTGATAACGCGCAATCTCCTGCTGAATTTTGACCTTCGTGAGCGCAAAGGTGAGCGGACTCTCAACCTTGTGCTCTTGCAACAGAGCAATGGAGCCAGCCCCGCGCAGGATGCCGTCCGACCCCATTTGAGCCTCAAGCCGCTGAAGCTCAACACGATCGAAATCAAAGAGCATCGAGGCGTTAATTCGGCTCACGCTCTGTTCACCCAGAGTGATGTTGCCGTCCGACACCACCACAAAGCCATTCGCCACAGGCTGGTTCAGCGATCCCCGCAACATCAGACGGAGATCTGAACGACCCGAATGAATCTTGACGCTGCCACCCGATAAGGCCGCCAGGGGGGTCAAGGCATCTCCATGGCTTTCCACCTGAAGATTGAGCTCAGAGGAAGGATCAAACGGGATGGCGCCATTGATCGCCACAACTTCATCGCTTTGACCACACCTCAGGGCCAAATCAAGCCGAAGGGCTTGATCTTCGATGACCAACGAATCACGCTCGAAAAGCAGGGGCTGATCTCCAAGGGTCGTGGACTCCAAGGTCAGGGAGGAACTGATCAGCGGCGATTCACCGCTGAGGTCGTAATGCCCCCTGCCCCCTAAAGCTCCCTTCAACATCGGAGGGACAGGGGCAATCAACGCCAGCAAGGAAAAGGGCAGATGCAAGAAGCTGAAGGTCCCCGCACCCCCAAAAAGAGGACCCTTCAGCGTGGCCACAACCGGTTCCAGTTGGAGCGCTTGGGCTTGATCATCACCATCCGTCCAGAGATGCGCTTTGGCTTGAACATCAGCCACAAGCTGCGTCAAGCGCGGTCCCTGCAATGTGGCGACTGCATCAAGCCGTCCTTCAAGACGCTCGACCTGAGGCCCTTGATCCGGATGAGCTAAGGCATACAACCTCAACGCCTGACGCGCTTCGTTGAGGGCCTTCAGCTGACCGTCTAACGATCCTCCAAACGTATTAATGACCAAAGTGCCCAGATCATCCACACGACCCAAAGGCAATCCATCGGGACGATCTTCACCGCGCAATTGTCGAGACACATTCAAGAGCCAATTCACGTCAAGTCCATTGGCTTCAACGCGGCCGCTTGACGGACCATTCAGCAAGCCCTTGGTGTTAATGGTGAGCGATCCAAGCGGAGGGGTCAGAACGGCATCCGCTTCAAACCGGGTGTTCTGCAGACCCCCCTCCAAAGCCACTTTTTGCAACGAAACAGCGCCTATGCGTGGTGCATCGACCGTGAGCCTGCCGTTCAGAATCAGGGGCGCAAAAGCCAGTTGACCGGAACCACTGAGCTTCCCCCCAACGGACTCAAAACGTTGTTGCGATGGAAAGACCAGCTGGACTCCATCGAGCCTCAGTCCAGCAGCGTCCCAACGGTATCCCCGCTGATCTTTCTTCAAGTTGAAAACACCCCCGCCGCGCTTGAGCCGGAGTGAAGAGGGCCAGCCATTGGGAGCGAAATCAGCAGTGAGTGCTCCAACCGGAAGGGGACCAGGAGTTTCCATCGCCAACTGGACCCCTTCCCCAACAGTTCCCTCAAGACGCCCACTCCAGAGTTCCGGAATGGCTACTGAGCTCACACGCGGTTGATCGAGGCTGATGGCGAGGTTCGGCTGCAAAGCGTCCAGCGGTCCGGCCAAACGACCGCGCACTGAAAGCGAGCCCCCCAGAGGCGTCCCAACCAAAGCGGTGAGACGTTGAAGGTCAAAGGATTGGAGCTCAAGCCCGGCCTGCAGATCACCGGCTTGCAAAGCTCCGTCAGACCAGGCAAGAGGCAGGGCCGCTGAGGCGCGCATCAACGGACTGCTGAACTGATCAAGTTCCAGCACTGAACGCGCCTTAGACCATTGAGCGTTCAAAGACCAACGATCCAGTAACGGATTCTTGGCCTGAGTGAGGTTGAGTTGCACCGCGGGGGAACTGATCGCCCCTTGCATCGCGAGCTCTCCTTGAATGGGAGACGCCGAACCCAACGTTGTCTGGAGGGACGGCACCTGTGTCCACAACTCGGGGAGCATCAAAAACTCAGTACTTCGAAGCTCCGTCCGTTGTCCCAATTCGCCGGATATAGCTAGACGCAACCCCGGAGCCTGCAAGCCCAGGTTTCGAATCACCAAATGACGTTGATCGGATGCATCAACACCTACCGATCCCTCACCCTGAAGCGAAAATGGACCCTGCAACATTGATGTGGGCTGGGGAACGAATTGCCCTGCCAAACGCCAGGTCGGTGAAGCCCATGGCCCCGCAATCTGAACATTCAGCGCATCGTTATTGGTTTGGCGACGCACAGCAAGTTTGAAATGGAGCCGCTTTTCAAATTCCACAGCACCTGAGGCAGTGGCTGTTAAGTCACCACTTCGCATCTGCACAGGTGCGAAGTGAACTCGATCCTGTCGACACTCCATTCGAATCCGACCCGAGCGAAGCTCGTTTGGAAAGGCCGTCGTCTGCACCCGGAGACCCTTGAGATGCAGATCCCCTTGGCATCCCAACTTTGTCCCAGACCAACGCACTCGCAGATCTCCATCCAGCTGCCCCGAAACAGATGCATTGGTCGCCAACGGAAGAAAGCCGGCAAGCCTTTCCACTTGGATTGACTTGGCACGACTGCGAACGTCGAACTGGGGCCGATCCCACCGTCCGCCACCGTCCAAACGCAATGTCCCCGCTTGGTCCAGCCAACTCAAGCTGGATGACGTTTGAAACCGGGAATTATCAAACTGAATCGCTCCACGACTTTGAATCGCTAACTGCTCACCACCAGGCTTGAAGGTGATGCGTGCCGGTTGATCAAAGGAGTAACGAAGTTCAAGATTGGGGGGTGGATCGTTGCTTTCTGAGCCACCAAAGGTCCAATAGCGGCCATCTTCATTGCGTTGAAGTTGTGCCTTTAATCCTCGAAATCGCAAGGCCACCACCGGTTTCCACCGCCGCAAGCTGGACAGCGGATCCAATGTCACCGTGAACCCAGCCAAGCTGACCTGGGAAGGATCGAGCTTGGAGGCAGAGATCCGACTTGGCCCGAAGGCGAGTCCCCATGGACGAAGACCTTGATACTCCCCAATGCGGATCGGATGACCGACGGGCAGAGCTAAGGACCTCTCCAGGGCTGGCCGCCATCTCTCGACTTCAGCGGCGGCCCATCGATCTATGGCATGCAGCCCGACGACCCCTGCACTGATCAGGAGAAGGCCGCCGGTGATCGGAAGGACGTTTCGCCGCGTTATCCGCATCAAACGCGACAAAGGGCACCAAGGCAGGCGCAATATAAGGAGACTGTCGAAAAGACACCAGACTTGATGGCCCTTAATCAGCTGCTCCTCACCGCAGCGCCATGGTTGGCCTGGACGGGCCTTGGGCTCGCTGGCCTCACCGTGGTGGGATTTATCGCTCGCTGGGGCATTCGTTTCCGACTCGTGGGGGTGAGCAGCTTTACGTTTTTGTTGGCCATCAGCAGTTGGGCCTTCGGCATCAGCTACACACCGCCGGTCGTGATTGAGGGTGCTGTTCGGGCTCCCATTGTTTTTGACAACGGCAGCGACCTTGTCGTTGCACAACTCCCCATCGACATCGATCCTTCGGTGATCGCCCCAACCCTTGAACAGATCGCAGGCAATTTGCGTGGTTCTGGACGAGGCAGCCGCACCGTTGTTGTGCGCTTGCGCGGTATTGAGTCTGTGGGAGTTGGTTTGGGCCGACCGGTCGTTCTTGGTGAAACAGTGCGTGATTTCCAATCCGCTTCAGCGGAATGACATCGCCCTCATCACAGCCCTTCAACGATTTACCCCAGTCGTTTCGACGGGAACATCAGGAACTCCTGCGGGCAGGCATCAACACATGGCCTGCGGTTCAAGCCATTGATGAGCTGCAACTCAGTCGTCTTGCCAGTAGCGGCTTGGCATCGGCGCGCAACCTCAAGCGATTGCGAGGCATCGCAACGTTGGTTTGTGCTCTCGACCTTCCCCCCCAAGATGCAGCCCTGTTGATGCACGCCGGGATCGCTTCGATTCCTGCCTTGGCCAGCTGCACTCCGGAACGTTTGGTGCGACAAACAGGACGACTTGAACGAAGTCTTGGAACCCGTCGCCAGGCTGTTGTTGATCTGAGCGTCGCTCGAGACTGGATTAACAGAGCCAAACAACTCAGGAACTGACCCCAGACCATCCCCTGCGATGGAAAGAATTGTTTATTGAAGGGGTGCGTTTAGAACTCTGATGCGCAACGTTTTGATCGGATTGGCCCTAATGGGTCTGCAAACAACAACGGTTTCCGCCGGCTCTGATCTGCTGAATGAAGTGAAGAGAAATCCCCAGCAAGCCAAGAGCATGTGCAGAGATTTCAAAGAATTAAATGCAAATGGGAAATCGGCTCATTCAAAAAAATCCATCCGAACGATTGCTAAAAGTCGCAAATTAAGCAACGAAGATGCGGAAGTTTTGGTGACGTACGTCGTGGGCATGCATTGTCCAAATGTTCGCTGATTCCCCAGCCATTCAGTCTCGGGATGATGAGCTGCTCCTTTCCGATGGCATACGGCTGATTTCCAAGCTTTGGTTTCCTGAGGCTGGAGGTCCTTGGCCGGCGTTGTTGATGCGTCAGCCGTATGGAAGACATATCGCTTCAACAGTGACGTATGCCCATCCATCTTGGTGGGCCCAGCATGGATTTCTTGTCGTCGTCCAGGACGTGCGCGGCCAAGGCGATTCCACTGGAGTGTTTTCGGGCTTTTCTCAAGAAGCGAGCGACACGGCAGCAACCCATGCCTGGGTGCGCGCTTTACCCGAATGCAACGGAAAGCTGGGTTGCTACGGCTTCTCCTATCAAGGCCTCACACAACTTCTCGCTCCAGCCAATGCCCAGCCACCGGATTGCTTCGCACCAGCGATGGCAGGACTCGATGAACGCGACAACTGGAGCTGTGAAGGAGGTGCCCATTGGTGGCATCTCGGACTGGGCTGGGGGTTACAACTGGCCGCTCTTCAAGCCAAACGTCGCGGCGACGCTGAGGCTTGGATCAAGATTCGACGCAGCCTTGAAAACGGCACTTATCTCAGAGACGGTCCGGCCCTGCTGAAAGAACATGATCCCAAGGGCATGGCATGGACATGGCTCCAGCGCGACCCCAGGGATCGTGAGCAATGGCCGATCCATCCCGTCCAGACCAGCTGGTTGAAGCAACCCATGTTGTTGCTCGGTGGATGGTGGGATCCCCATCTTTTGGGCCTCCTCGATCTCTGGCAACAAAGCAAAGCTGCTGGCGGATCTCCAAAACTGATGGTGGGCCCAGCAACACACTTGGAATGGTGGCCAGATGCTCAAACCCAACTCCTGCACTTCTTCAGCCAACACCTGAAGGGGATCGACAACTGGCCCTCTGCCAAGCGGGCGCAATTTTGGAACATCACACAATCTTGCTGGCAGGAGGCCTGCACGCCTCCTGCCAGCACTTGGTCACTGCAGAGTTCCGGTCTTGCCTGCACCGATCCGACTCACGGTGTTCTCCAGTCAGATGGTTTAGGGATGGGCATGGAGTGGATCGTGCACGATCCTTGGCGCCCCATGCCTGCGATCGGAGGGCATCTCAGTCCGAGTGCTGGCCCTGCAGACCGGGCCACGCTGGACCGCCGCACCGACGTAGCAACGTTCAACACCTCGCCTTTGACAACAGAGCTCCAACTCTTCGGCCGCCCTCAACTAAGCGTCATGGCTCAAGCCGACCATCCCGGATTTGACCTCTGCGTCAGTCTCTCTCGCTGTACTGAAGGAGCAGATAGAGCTGAGCAACTCAGCACCGGCGTGCTGAGGGTTCTAGGGAATAAAGCACAGATGGCCTTGGAGCATGTCGTGCAACTCCAACCCCTGTTAGCCACCTTGGAAGTCGGCGATCAACTTCGCCTCTCTATCGCCGCAGCGGCCTGGCCTGCAGTAGGTGTCAATCCCGGTGACGACACCACACCATCGGGTGCACCCTCCCCTCAACACCGTGTGGTGACACTGACATTGCATCTCACTGACTCCAAGCTGCAGCTCATCCCGATGAACTCCGGCAAACTGGCGGGTGAGTGATCCGTCCTGCCGTGAAGCTGTCCGCCGCCCTGCTGGCTCTCGTTCTTTCAGCCCCAATGGGTATGGCCGCTCCACTGGATGGTGAGCAGCTCACAAAAACTGAACTATCAACAGCCCAGGCCACCGCAGCCGCCGAGCTGGCGTTGAAGGCCTTAAAGGATCGGGATGGGGGCGAGCTGCACGGGGCCCTAGCCGATGCTGTTCGCGCCAGTGTGAGCAAAGCCAAGGTTCAAAAGCGTCTCAACGAGCTCACCAGCATTCGCCGCACCCGCGTGGTGGGGGTTGCTCCCGGGTACAACACCACAACGGTTGACGCCGTTGTGGTTACGGCAGATGGGGATCAACCACTGTTGATGGTTCTGGATGAAGACGGAAAGTTGCTGGCCTGGAAATGGAGCCAACAGGTTCAGCCCATCGAAGCCACGGCTCTTGAATTCGTTCGATATCTCGCCGACGAACGCTGGGTCTTGGCCAGGACCAAACTCTCCCTGCAATTGCAAGAAGAGCTTTCTCCAGCAGATCTGGAACGCAAATGGTCCAAGCTCAATCGCGTCTCCGGCGGCTTCCGCAAGGTGAAGGATGCCGTGATCGCTAGCCAGGGGGGAGAACAGCAGTTGGTTCTGGTGGCTGTGGCTTTTGGGAAAGCGACGTCCAACCTTTTTGTGATCTTCGATAATCAGGGTCGAATCATTAACGTCGACATCTCAAGAGATTTCGTCTGAGTCACGCGAACCGATCACGAAAAGCGGCTTAACATCACGCCACTTCATATCTCACACATGGGTGGCGCTGCGGTCCTCGACTGGATGGTTCAGGACGGCGAACGGCTAGAGAATTGCCGTCACGACCACCCCCTTTCAGTGCTGGGTCCTCAGCCCGGAGAGCAGGGATGGACAGTTCGGATATGGATGCCCGAAGCTCAAAAGGTGACCCTCTTGCTCGGCAGCAAAGAGATTGTCACATCCACGCCCAACCATCCATGGGTTTTTGAGGCGTCGACACCCTCAGACCCTGGTGCTAACTACAAAGTGAGGGTTGAGCGGGGAGGCATCACCCACGAACAACATGACCCGTGGGCCTTCCGCCACGAGTGGATGGGGGAGATGGATCGCCATCTCTTTGCTGAAGGAAATCATCACCACATCTGGCAGAGGATGGGTGCTCACCTCACCCAGATCGATGGCATCAGTGGGGTGATGTTCTGCCTTTGGGCTCCCAACGCCCTGAGTACTTCCATCCTTGGCGACCTCAACTCCTGGGATGGGCGCCATCACCCAATGCAGAAACGGCTCGGGGGAATCTGGGAATTGTTCATCCCCGGATTAGATGAAGGCACTCTTTATAAATACGAAATTCGCTCCCAAGAGGGGCACTGCCATCAGAAAGCTGATCCCTACGGCTTTCAACACGAGGTTCGGCCCGACAAGAGCTCCGTTGTGGCCCGGCTTGAGGGATACAACTGGTCGGACGCTGGCTGGATGCAGGATCGAGACAGTCGGAATGCGCTCGACCAACCGATCTCTGTCTATGAGATGCACTTAGGAAGCTGGATTCATGCTTCTGCAGACGAGCCTTGGATCCAACCGGATGGCCAACCGCGGGCACCCGTTCCCGCGGCGGACATGAAGCCCGGCGCTCGACTCCTGACCTACGCCGAGTTATCAGATCGCCTGATTCCATATGTGAAAGAGCGAGGCTTCACTCACATCGAATTGATGCCGATCACCGAGCATCCCTTTGATGGATCTTGGGGATACCAAGTCACGGGTTGGTACGCACCCACTAGCCGATACGGCACCCCTGACGAGTTCCGTGCCTTCGTCGATCGCTGTCACGCCGAAGGACTCGGCGTGATTATTGACTGGGTTCCTGGACACTTCCCCAAAGATGCCCACGGCTTGGCCCTTTTTGATGGAACCCATCTTTATGAGCATGGTGATTCACGCATTGGAGAACACAAAGAGTGGGGAACGCTGATTTTCAATTACAGCCGAAACGAGGTTCGAAACTTTCTTGTTGCAAACCTCGTTTTTTGGTTTGAACAGTTCCACATCGATGGAATTCGAGTGGATGCTGTTGCCTCCATGCTTTACCGGGATTATTTGAGGCCTGATGGTGAATGGCTGCCCAACGAAAATGGTGGCCGAGAAAATACGGAGGCGGTTCGTTTCCTACAACAAGCCAATCATGTGCTGTTCCAGCACTACCCAGGCGCCCTATCAATCGCAGAGGAATCCACAACCTGGCCGATGGTGACCCAACCAACTGACATGGGTGGGCTCGGGTTCAACCTGAAATGGAACATGGGTTGGATGCACGACATGCTCGATTATTTCGAGCTGGACCCTTGGTTCCGTCAGTTTCACCAGAACAACATCACTTTTTCCATTTGGTACACCTACACGGAGAACTTCATGTTGGCTCTAAGCCACGATGAAGTTGTGCATGGGAAAAGCCATCTTCTTCACAAGATGCCTGGTGATGATTGGCAGAAGTACGCCAATACAAGGGCTCTGTTGGCCTACATGTGGACCCATCCAGGCAAGAAAACCATCTTCATGGGGATGGAATTCGGCCAACGGTCGGAATGGAATGTTTGGGGAGATCTCGAATGGGATCTTCTGAATTACGAGCCACATAAGGGAATTCAACGCTTAGTTGATGATTTGAATGTGCTCTACAAGGCTCAACCAGCCCTATGGCGCGATGATTTTGATCAGTTTGGTTTCCAGTGGATTGATTGCAACGACAATCGCCACTCCGTGATCAGCTTCATGCGACGCGACAGTGCCAGTGGAACTTGGCTTGTTGTTGTGGCCAATTTCACCCCACAGAGCCATTCCAACTACCGCGTTGGCGTCCCGCTCGAAGGCTTCTACGAAGAAATCTTCAATACCGATGCTGCCAAATACGGCGGCAGCAACCTCGGAAACATGGGTGGCAAGCCCACAGACGCTTGCGGCATTCACGGCTATGAGCACTCCCTGGATCTCTGCCTACCACCACTGAGTTTGGTGGTGTTCCAGCACGATCCGAAGCGCACGCTGATCGATTCCACCGCGCCATCCGAATAAACAATCACTTGGCCTTGGGCCTAAACCGAACAGCCATGTGACGAAGCCGGTGACAGTTGGCCAGAAACCCCCTAGCAATTGCACTGCTTCAGGTAGGTTTCCGGCTTAATTGAACCGGCTAGATGAGCGACACCCTGCCACTCCTACTGCGCGCTGCACGCGGTGAATCGGTAGAGCGTCCCCCCGTGTGGATGATGCGACAAGCGGGTCGTTATATGAAGAT
>JADHRU010000037.1 GCA_016777265.1 Synechococcus sp. BS30m-G31 | reverse complement strand
ATTGGCCGACAATCCTAGTAAGATCAGTTATCAGAAAAGAGTGCTGCGTCAATTGAGAGCTGACTACAAAACTCGTCAGTCTTGGCCTTATCGAGTGCTCAGTAATTTAGGGATTGAAAATAATGCTTGGTCAGGTTGATCGTCTTCCCATGCATCACAAAGGTGGTGTTTGATAATCAGGGGGATCGTTGTTTGGAGCCTCAATCAACGGACTGCCTTTGGATGCCGAGCGATGGTTGGCATCACCTTCTGTCGTTGGATCTCTCGGAGGCCCGTCGTTGATCAATGATCCTGGCGAGTTCCAGCACGTAGCCGGCCGTGCACCATCGTCCATGGCTGCGGGAACGGTTTTCTAAATCGGAGCGGATCTCTGCAGTCTCTGCCATCAGAAGATCGAGCTCTCCCTGCTCGAGTTCATACAGCTCCTGGAGCTCTACGTCGCGCGACAGCAGATGACTGCGAAACCACTTGCGCATCTGCTCTTGGGGAGGAATCTCTTGAATCATTGCTGCTGATCAAGCATTGGAATGCCATTCTCATGGCATGAAGCAACTCAGCTGGGCTGATTTTGATGCCTGCGTCCAAGTCCTTACACAGCGTTATGGCGGTCGTTCTTTTGACGGTCGTTCTTTTGACGGTGTGTTCGGAATTCCTCGCGGCGGTCTTTGTCTGGCTGTGGGGCTGAGTCATTCTTTGGAGCTTCCTCTTCTACCGGCACCCAATAACCACTGCTTAATCGTCGACGATGTCTTTGAGACTGGGCAGACGTTGCAAGGGCTCCGGGGGCAATGGCCTCAGGCCACCTATGCGGTTTGGGTCAGCAAGGCGCCACCGCAATGGTGGGATGCCGCTGAGGTGACCGCGAGTTCTGAGTGGATTTTGTTTCCCTGGGAAAATGCAGCGGCAGTCATCGCTGATGAAAACAACTATCGCCAATCTCGTCTTGGCTCCTAATTCGATGCAACGCACCATTTATCTTGCTTCGCCCTATGGCTTCTCTGAGCAGTGGAAACGGCTGTTGCTCCCTGAATTTATTGATGCATTAACTGCCCTTGGACTAGAGGTGTGGGAGCCTTTTTCGCGTAATGGCCAAATAGATTTTGCGCAGCCTGGTTGGGCGTATCGAGTTGCTCAAAAGGATCTGCAAGATGTACGGGATGCTGATGCACTATTTGCGATTGTGAATGGGACTCCTCCGGATGAAGGTGTCATGGTGGAACTGGGTGCTGCCATGGCTTTAAACAAGCCAATTTTTTTGTTTCGTGATGATTTTCGGCGCTGCACCGACTCTGAGGAGTTTCCACTCAATCTGATGCTCTTTGCTGGATTGCCAGAGATGGGTTGGCGAGATTTTGTCTATGAAAATATTGTAGATATTGGCCGTTCAGACATGGCACTTGCGCGTTGGTTGCGCCCAGTTGCATGAACAACGATTAGAAAAAATATTTGACTTCAGACATTATAATCCTCTGATTGATTGAGCAAGTCTTTCCAGGCTTTGGCAATTGCTTGAGACGATTGAATTAGGATTGTGGCACGCACATTCCTGTAGCAAGTTCGTTCAAGCTGTTGATTAAATCGCTTGATTGTTCCTGTCTTAACGTTGAAAGATTGCGCAACTCGAATTGTAGTTGCGAGTCGATTTTCAGGACTCCTTCGACAAAAAGAGTTGACTTATTAACTGTTTGGGACGTTGTGTCGCGGTTTTGCTTTGCTACGAAACCAAGGGGGGCTTCGAATGACCACTTGTAGTTGAGCAGGTTCTCATTGGGTGCCACCGGTTTTGAACGCCCTGATGCTTGAAAATTTTCAGCCAGGCTGGTCAGCCGACTATCAATCACTGTTCTTGGTTCTACTCTTGGTTGCGCCATACGTTCCGAAGTACGAATCACTCGGAAGCTTTGGCGTTCAAGCTCACGCACACCCTGGATGGGTGTGTTGGACCAGCTGCTGTGCACCGTTTGGATGGTGCAGATCAAAGCGAGTGGTATCGGTGGAATGGAGGCCAGCAACAATTGGATTCGAGGGTTAGCCGATCGCGGCAAAGCTTTCGCGGAAGGCGTTGAGCGTTGCTTCGATATCGTCGTCTGAGTGGGCTAACGATGTGAAGCCGGCCTCGTATGCCGAGGGTGCGAGATAAACGCCGCGCTCAAGCATGGCGCGGTGCAGCCTGCCGAAACGCTCAGCATCTGTGGCTTTTGCCTCTTCGAAGTTGCGAACAGGACCTTCACAAAGGAAGAATCCAAACATCGCGCTGACGCTGCCACCCGTGATGGGGAAACCGGCCTCAGTTGCAGCACTTTTGATGCCAGTCATCAAACGCTCAGTGGTGGCCGCGAGTTTCTCGTAACTCCCAGGTTGTTTGAGTAACTCAAGGGTCTTGATACCCGCTGTCATCGCCAGAGGGTTCCCGCTCAGGGTGCCGGCTTGGTACATCGGCCCAGCAGGGGACACCATCTGCATGATGTCTGCCCTTCCCCCATAGGCTCCAACCGGTAGCCCGCCTCCGATCACCTTGCCCATCGTGGTGAGGTCTGGTGTGACTCCAAAATGAGCTTGGGCGCCGCCATAGCTGATGCGGAATCCAGTCATCACTTCATCGAACACGAGAAGCGCGCCATTTTCTTTTGTCAGTTCCCGCAACCCTTCAAGGAAGCCTGGCTCGGGCTGAATGAATCCAGCATTGCCAACAATGGGCTCGAGGATTACGCCACAGATCGCATCTGGATTCTCTGCGAACAGAGCTTTCACGGCCTCGAGATCGTTGTAGGGAGCCGTCAGGGTGTTGGCGGTGGTGCTGCGAGGTACTCCGGGCGAATCGGGAAGTCCCAGGGTGGCAACGCCGGACCCCGCCTTCACCAAAAACATGTCGGCATGGCCGTGGTAGCAGCCTTCAAACTTGATCACCTTGTCGCGACCTGTGAAGGCACGCATGAGGCGAAGCACAGCCATGCAGGCTTCGGTGCCGCTGTTCACAAAGCGGACCATCTCAACGCTGGGCACAGCGTCGATCACCATCTCCGCCAGAGTGTTCTCTAGGGCGCAGGGGGCGCCAAAACTTGTGCCCTTTTCAATCGCTTCCTGGAGCGCGCTGATCACTTCAGGGTGGGCATGGCCGCAGATCGCTGGTCCCCAGCTACCGATGTAATCGATGTATTTATTGCCATCGACATCCCACGCATAGGGACCCTTCACCCGATCGAACACGATCGGCTGACCGCCCACAGACTTAAACGCGCGCACTGGAGAGCTCACCCCACCGGGCATCAAGCCCTGCGCTGCGCCGAAGATGGCCTGGGAGCGGCTGGTGTTCAACGCAGGTGTTGTCACAGGAACCGACGCCAAGAGGCAAATGCAAACCGTGCATCATCCTGACCCAAGATCGTCCCGATGCGTCTGTTCTGTGTCCCAATTGCGGAAGATTGCCAGCAGGGTCTGCCTAGCGTTCTCCTATCTAGAGGGATGACATGTCCTACGACTGGTCTGCTCTGGAGAGGGATCTCCGCCGTCTACTTCCCGCTCGCGGGGTTGTTTCGAAACGTCAGGAGTTACTCAGTTACGACTGTGACGGTTTGACCTTGGAGCGCCAATGTCCACCTTTGGCGGTGTTGCCGGAAACCACGGAGCAAGTCGCTGCTGTTCTTCGTTGTTGCCATGCCCACGGCATTCCGTTTGTGGCGCGGGGGAGTGGAACTGGCCTTTCAGGAGGGGCGTTGGTGGATGAGGAAGCCCTGCTTGTGGTCACCAGCCGCATGCGCAAGGTGCTTGAACTGGATTTGGCGAACCACCGCGTCACCGTGCAGCCAGGGGTGATTAACAGCTGGGTCACCAGGGCTGTCGCCGGTGATGGGTTTTATTACGCACCGGATCCTTCCAGCCAAGTGGTCTGCAGCATTGGGGGCAACGTGGCTGAGAACTCCGGAGGTGTGCACTGCCTCAAGTACGGGGTAACCAGCAATCACGTGCTCGGTTTGGAAGTGGTGCTTCCCGATGGCAGCGTGACCGAGCTCGGTAATGGCTTGGCCGAGTCTCAAGAGCTCGATTTGCGCGGCGCCTTCATCGGGAGTGAGGGGACGCTAGGGATCGCCACCGCCATCACGCTTCGTCTGTTGCGAGCGCCGGAATGCGTCAATGTGCTGCTCGCTGATTTCGAAACGATGGAGTCTGCAGGGGAAGCTGTGCGGGCCGTTACAGCAGCGGGTTTGCTGCCGGCCGGGATGGAAATTATGGACAACGTCACCATCAATGCGGTGAATGATTTCTTCGGGTACGACGAATACCCACGGGATGCGGCGGCGGTGCTGTTAATCGAACTTGATGGACAGGAAGCGGAGGTTCAGGCCTCCGCTCAAAGGGCTGAGCTGCTGTGCCGTGGGGCTGGTGCTCGTGGATTGCGTCGAGCCGAAGACCCCACGGAATGTGCGGTGCTTTGGAAAGGGCGTAAATCCGCGTTTTCAGCGGTGGGAAAAATTACCCCGACGTACTACGTGCAGGACGGTGTTGTGCCTCGAAGCAGCCTGCCAGTGGTCTTGGCGGCGATCGAACGACTCAGCCAAGAGCATGGGCTGCCCGTGGCCAATGTGTTCCATGCAGGTGATGGCAATTTGCATCCGCTGATCCTGTATTCCGCCGCGGAGCCAAACGCTGAACAGCGGGTGAAGGATCTCGGCGCAGCAATTTTGAAGGAGTGTCTTGCTGTGGGGGGCAGCATTAGTGGCGAGCATGGCGTCGGTGCGGACAAACGCTGTTATCTCGATTGGATGTTTGCGCCGGAGGATCTTCAAACCATGGGACTACTGCGGCGCGCATTTGACCCGGACAATCGAGCCAACCCTGGGAAGGTGCTTCCCACACCACGAACTTGCGGTGAATCCGCGAAGCGTTCCGTGACGCTTCAAGCCACTGTCGAACTGTTTTGACTCAAAACAGCATGTCGTCGCTTTCGTTCTCGTTCTCGTCGTCGTCGCTCGGAGGCCAATCCAAATCAACACTCACTGGAGCGTGATCGCTGGGCTTGTCGTTACCGCGCACCTGTTTGTGGATCACACAACTGCGGGCTAAACCCAACAACTCGTCGCAGAGGTAAATGTGATCGATCCGCCAGCCGCGGTCTCGATCCCAGGCGCCGGTGCGGTAATCCCACCAACTCCAATGTCCTGCATCTGGTTCAAAGACACGAAAGACATCCTGCAGACCGCTCTCGAGGGCCATTTGGAGTGCTTGACGTTCGGCATCGCTGGCCATGATCCCGCCGCTGAGTCGATCGGGATCATGCATATCTCTGGCTTCTAGCGCGATGTTGAAATCTCCAACGACGCAAAGCGGCTCGCCCCTTTGCATGGGTTGTTCTAGATAGCGCTTGAGGCATGTCAACCAATTGAGTTTGTAGGGATATTTGTCAGACGTCAGGCTGGAGCCGTTGGGCACATAGAGATTCACAACGCGCACCCCATCCATCAGCGCGCTGATAACGCGCTTTTGCTCTCCCAGTTCAAGCGCCTCTGCATCGTCCCTTAGTTCTCCAGCAAATCCGCAGCGCACGTCGTCCAGTTGGATACGACTCACCAGCGCGACGCCGTTGTAAGACTTTTGACCATGAAAGCTGACCCGCCATCCCTTGGCCTCAAAAGCTTCTGAGGGAAAGAGTGGATCATCCACTTTGGTTTCCTGCAGGCAAAGCAAATCCGGTTGAGATTGCTCCAGCCAAGTCAACACTTGATCCAGGCGTGATCGCACTGAATTCACGTTCCAGGTTGCGATCCGCACTGCTGCTCCGCGATGGACATGACGCTTAGCATCCGCCAAACCTCAATTTCCCGATGTCTCGCCGTTTTGCGGTGCCTTTGATGGCCATCGTTGCTCTTCTGCCGGTCGTCAGTTGCCCGGCCGTCGCTCAGATGGGGAGTGCCTATGAGACGCCCCAAGAGCGTCAGATTTACAGCCCGGATTCCGCTGGATCCGCTGGCGGCAGTGTTCTGGATTCGACGAATCCCATGGACCTTCTGAACCGCATCCGCAGGTCCGGTGCGATGGATGACGCCACCCCCCCTTCTGATGCTGTCGATGCAGCACTCAAGGCCTATCAGCAGCAGCCCTAGTCGTTGGGATCGTCGTTTTTGTTGGGTTGATGCGGGCTGCACTTAACCCCCAATTCACCGCCAGTTGGTCGATCAAGATGGTGTCTCCACCAGCTGCCGTCAAACGTTGACGTGTTTGTTGAAGGAGCGCTTGAACCTCCTGAACCTGTCCTTGGTCTCGTTTCAGTAATGCAAGGGCGAGTTGAGGACGGCTATTGGTCGGAGATTCAGCGGCGAGCTGTTCATACATTTTTGCCGCTGCCTGGGGCTGCCCCTCTTGGCGTTGCACGTCGGCAACCAATAAGCCCAGCTCCAAGCGGCTTCCGGGTGGTTGGTCGCTGAAGCGCTTTTGTAGGTCTTGAAGGGCCTGTTTTCCATTGCCATTGGTTTGCTCGACCAAAACCAGGAGCTGCAGCACTTGGGCATCGACTGGATGCAAGCGCAGCAGTTGCTTGAGTTCTTTTAATGCCCCATCGGTGTTGCCTGTTAGCCGATGAAGATCGGCACTCAATAAGGCCAGCTTGAGGGAGCGAGGTTGCTCTGCAAGCCAAGGCTGGAGCACGATCAAAGCGTCCTCAAAACGGCGTTGTGCGAGGAAGATGTCCAGGAGTGTGCGACGCGTGTGCGGCCCTAACTCACCCTGCTCTTGCAGGCGATCGAGCAGCTGCTCTACCTGGAGATCGTCATCCGTCCGATTGGCGAAGGCCGTGGTTTGGCTGGTAAGCGATGCGGCAATGCTCCACCCCAAAAATGAAGCGCTGACAAGGGACAGTCCCAGCAGCAACAGTCGTTTTGGGCGAGGCATGGTCCTTGATCAGCCCCGCCAGTCTGAGGCGATTGCTGAGAGCTGGCTACAGTCCCCACACGGATTTTTTGCACCGCCCGGACCAGCTCAATGCGCGCCCATCCGATTCCCCCGGTCACCGAGCCGTTGCAGTTCCGGGCCATCGGTCTTGTTCGCGGCACATACACCCCGACAGACCCCGATCAGGTCACGCGTGGCGTGCTGACGGATTCCAATGGCCTTGAACTTGAAACAGTTGTGCTTGGCAGGGTTTTGACCCTGATGCGCCGTCATCTCGCCATGGATCAGCCCCATCTGTGGGTGGTGTATCCCCGTTGTCGGGATAACGAACACCTTCACCTCCAAATCGCTGGTGTTTGGGAGCCGAGCACCTTGGCTCCTGATCAAAACGATGGGGATGACTCGCTCCCACAAGGTGACGACTACTTTTCCATTCGTGGGGAGTTGATCTACACCAAGCCTGAAACGGGCGACATGGTGGTCAAAGTGCGACAGCTTCCTCGTCCAGATGGCAAACGTCCATTGCCGTTCAAGGTGTCGATTAAAGGAGAGCTTCCCCTCGAGCACCTGCGCCATTTCGTGAGTCTCGATCTTCGTCGTCAGGGTCAAGAACTCCATCTTGAGCAGCATGAGGTGATCGCACCAATGCCGACCCGCGGCGGTAAATCCAAGGGTGGCCGTGGAGCGGCTACCTCCCGCAATCGTCATTAATGGCAGAACAGGGCCAGGGTTCCACCAGCACCTTGCGGGCCGGTTTGGTCGTGGCGGGGATTACTGGTCTTGGTGCCTTCGGCCCTGCGATGGGGTTGTCGTCGGCCTGGATTGTTGTATTCGTTCTTGGCGGCTTAATCGCATTCAGCGTGGATGCGGCGAGCTGGCAAGGGATGGGGGGCCATATTTTGGCGGAAGCCTTGCCTGGAGGGCAGGAGCGTTTGCGCCGGATTGCAGTGCATGAAGCGGGGCATCTTCTGATTGCCGAAACGGAGGCTTTGCCTGTTCAGCGGGTTTTGGTCGGCACGCTTGCTTGTGTTCAAGCAGGTTTGGCGAGTAACGGTGCCACTGAATTCGTTGTTCCTGAAAGTGTGCGAATGACGCTTGAGGACTTGCGTCGCTGGAGTCGAGTCCTTCAGGCGGGTATCGCTGCAGAAAAGTTGGTGTTTGGCAAGGCACGCGGTGGTGCTGATGATCGGGCTCTCCTTGGCCGTCTTTGGGGCATGTCTGGCCATGACGCCGGTACGGCGCAACGGGAGCAACGCCGCGCCCGACGCGAGATCGAGCAGCAGTTACGGGACCAGCGCGAAAACCTCGAGCAGCAGGCGACAGCCCTGTTGGAAATCGCCCCACGCTTGGCGAGATGACCACGCTTTGGGTCGATGCCCCGACCGGCTTGGCGGGAGACATGCTCCTGGCCGGTCTCCTCGACCTTGGCATTCCAATCTCGGCTATTGAGGAGCCGCTGAACTGCTTGGGACTGGCCGGTTGTTATCGCATTGATGTCGCAGAAGCCCGAAGTGGCGGTCTGCGGGGTAAACGCGTCAGTGTGATGGGATTGGAAGACCAACCGCCTCATCGACACTGGGCTGATATTCGACAGCAAATCGTTGAGGCGTCCTTACCAACCTCTCTGAAAGATCGAGTGTTGGCGGTGTTTACGGCTCTTGCTGAAGCTGAATCAACCGTGCATGGCTCGTCGATGGAGTCCGTGCATTTCCATGAGGTGGGTGCGGTTGATGCCCTTGTCGACGTGGTGGGTGTCTGTGCGGCGCTCGATCAGCTCAATCCTGCACGGATCTTTTGTTCTCCTCTGCCCGCCGGCCGGGGCACGGTGCGGACAGCCCATGGTCTTCTTCCTGTGCCCGTGCCAGCTGTATTGGAGCTTGCCCGCCGTCACCAAGTTCCCCTTCAACAGAGTCCCGATGCACCTGAGGGGGAGCTGGTGACTCCGACCGGGTTGGCCTTAATGGCCGTTTGGGCTGATCGCTTTGTGCCACCAGCCAGATTCACCCCAGCACTGGTGGGTGTTGGCTTAGGACATCGTGAGCTGGATCGGCCAAATTTGGTGCGGCTCATCCTTGATACCGCTGATCAAGACAGCGCGTATCAAGAGTTAACGGATGCTCCGCGATGGCAGTCGCTTGTTGTCCAGGAGGCATGGCTGGATGACGCCACGCCTGAGGATTTGGCTTTGCTCATGGAACGTCTGCGGGAGGCAGGGGCCGTTGATGTAGCAGCCCATCCCTTGGTGATGAAAAAAGGACGATGTGGCCATGGGGTGATCGCCCTGGTGGAGGAGGATGCGGCGGAACGGGTGCGGCAGGTCTGGTTCAACGCTGGCACCAGCATTGGAGTGCGGGAACGCCGTCAGGGCCGCTGGTTGCTTCCACGCCGAAGCGGATTGCTCGATACTCCTTGGGGCATGCTCCCCGCTAAGCAGGTCAAGCGCCCCGATGGGCGTTTAACGGTGAAGCCTGAGGCCGATGATTTGGAGTTGATGAGTCGCCGCACCGGTTGCTCTGTGGCGGATTTGCGAGCGGCGGCGGTGGCGGCTCCATTCATCAGCGAAGCGGACTGGAGTTGGTGATGGGCAAGTGGCGGTCGCCAAAGTTGTGGATCACCCTGGCGAGCCTCACCCTGATTGGTGTGGCTCTCGTTCAGCAGAGTGCCCAATTGCGCCAGCAAAGCCTGGATAGCCAAGGCTGGTGGTGGTTGCTGCTTGGGCTTGGGCTCACCTGGCTGAGCATTCTGATCAATGGCCTCGCTTGGCGCGTGGTGTTGGGGTGGCTTGGTCCTGTGCCTGAGGACCTGGCGGTGGTGCCGTTGTTTGTTCGCAGCAATCTGCTGAAGTATTTGCCAGGGGGCATTTGGCACTTGGTGGAGCGTGTGCGTTTGCTGCGCCCTTCGATGGGAGGAGGTCCCGCTTTGGCCGGGGTCATCCTCGATCCTCTGCTGATTGTTGCTGCATCTGGTCTGATGCTGATGGCCGGTGGATGGCAGAACGGTCTGGTTTTGTTGGCTCCTATCCCGGCGTTGTTGTTGCTGCCCCGCTGGCGAGAGCCAATCCTGCAGGGCTTGGAGCGTTCGAAAGCGGCGCAGCTTCAGATGGCTGGGGATCAGCCTCTCGAGATCGAGGGCAGTGGCCGCTCGGGATATCCGTGGTCGCCATTGGCTGCCGAGCTCACCTTTGTGATGTGTCGCTTTTCGGGTTTCTTGTGTTGCGTTCAGGCCTTTAATTTGGCCCAGCCTGCGCCATCGCAGTGGTTATCGGCCTTTGGTTTGGCCTACGCCGTTGGTTTGGTGGTGCCTGGTGCCCCCGGTGGGTTGGGTGTTTTCGAAGCCACCCTGCTGCTGCGTCTTGGTGGAGGTGTGGCGGAAGCTCCTCTGCTAGCGGTGGTGCTCAGCTATCGACTGATTTCGACGCTGGCTGATGTTTTAGCGGTTGGATCCTTCCGTGCTGATCGCTCAATCGGTGGTTGGCTGGCCCGGCGGAATTAATCCTGGATTGATCTGTTGTTGGAGCTTTGATCAAGGGTGGGGACCAACGCCATGGATGCCATCAATCCCAAGACCAAGATCATCAGCGCCGGGAGTAAGGCTTCGGCCAATCGCTCGTCACTCGCGTATTGGTACACCCGCACTGAAAGGGTGTCGAAGTCAAAGGGACGCAGCGCGAAGGTGAGCGGTAGTTCCTTCACGGTGTCGACAAACACCAGTAGGAGTCCGACGGTCATGGGTCCGCGTAGAAGTGGCAGATGAATGCGGCGTAGCACCTGCTGCCAATCGAAGCCCATTCCTGTGGCGGCTTCATCAAGGCTGGGACTGATGCGTTCCAAGGCTGCATCGAGACCGCTCTTGGCGACGGCCAAAAAGCGGTCGCTATAGCCCCAAAGCAATAGGGCTAGTGGTGCGATTTGCCAGGGTGCTCCGGTGAGCAAAAGCGCGAGAGCTAACACCGTTCCTGGGATGGCGTAGCCCATGCCCGCCAGAAACGTCAGGCTGCGCAACCAGGGTGCAGTGGTCCAGCGTTTGGCAATCGCTAGCAACACCGCTGCACTGACGGCAAGAAGTGCGGCCGCTAACGCCAGAAGCAGGCTGCGCAGGCTGAGTTGGAGCAGGTCGTTGGTGAAGTTGTTTTGGAGTTGATCCAAATTGGTGAGCGCCCAAAACAAGGGCGTTCCAAGGCTCAGTAGCGGAGGAATGGCAGCGAGTAATTGGGCCGTAAGGGCACGGCCTCCTTGCAAGGGCCAAGCCGTGGCATCGCCACCGGCAACGCCATCACTCCAGCGGCGGCTGCGGTTTCGCAGTCGCCGCTCGCCGATCACCAGACTCAGCACAATCACCAGGGTGATCAGAGCAAGGCTGATCGCACCGGTGGGATTGCCATCGGATTGCCAGGCTTCGAGGATCCCCGCCGACAGACTTGGGATGCCGAGGAGTTGAACAGCACCCAATTCATTCACAATTTCCATGCCCATCAAGGCCACTCCGGCGCCAATCGCTGGTATGGCGATGGGAAGTGCAACCCTGCGGAATGCCGCCCAAGGACCCACCCCCAAACTGCGGCAGGCCTCCAGCTGCCGCCGTCCACTCATGGCAAAGCTTTCCGTGCTGAGGAGAAAGACATAGGGATAAGTTGCTAGTGCCATAACCACGACTCCCCAGCCGAGGCCATGAATGTGCCACCCTTGTCGACTTCCAAGGTCGACCAGGGTGGCCGAGAGGAGATAAGCCGGTGTGGCCAAAGGGATGAGCTGCGCAATACGAAGCCATCGCCGTCCAGGGAAGCGGCAGTTGATCAGGAGCCAGCCGTTGGCTGTACCGATGACGGTGCCAATGAGGGCGCTTCCGAGGAGCAACGAAAGGGTTCCGCGGATTTGACGACCTCCGTCAGGCCCTAGGTCCCCCAATCCATTGAGTAGTCCTCGCAGCCCTTCTCCAATCAGATTGAATAGCGGCCAAATTGCGAGTATGGCCAGAGCGGCGGCTACTCCAGCCAGGACTTTCCGGCTCATGGATCTGTGAGGTTGTTGTGGGCTCTGAGGGCTGATTCGGCGTCGTTGCTCATCTCATGCGTTTAGACAGACGTTGGTTAGCCCCCACTCAGGCTTGGCGAATCGTTTGACTTACCCCGCTTTGATTCGCCGCGATAGATAAAAAAAAGCCCCACCGAAGTGGGGGTGTCTGAATTGCTCGGCGTGAGCGCACTAATGCCGGTTGCGACGGACTGGGATCGGCACCAAAACAGGTTGTCTTAAGCCACCGCCGCTGTTGTCATCGTCGGAGTCAGCCAGAAGCCACAACAGAAAGCTTGTAACCAAAAGGAGCGAAACAAGGACGAGGGGCTCAGCCATCAAGGTGTCTTGCATTCGCGCACGTTAGTCGGCTTTTTTGGCTTGTGCCTGTTTAGGAAAAACCTTGTCCAGCATCCTTGGCGACACAGGCTTGCAATTGTTGGCGCAAGCGAGCGTGGTCGAGGTTTCGGCCGATCAACACGAGTTGGTTTTTGCGATCACCGGTCCATTCGGAGTCGTCAATGGAAAAACGCTTGCCAGCGAGGTGAAAGACGT
>JADHRU010000036.1 GCA_016777265.1 Synechococcus sp. BS30m-G31 | reverse complement strand
CTTCGGTGATCTTGAGCTTTACGGCCACGGCCCCAGATAAAGAAACGGCGATGGCGATGGCCTTCACCGTGGTGATCCTCGCCGGGATCTTCCAGATCCTTTTTGGTGTTTTTCGTCTTGGGCGTTACGTCACCCAGATGCCGTACACGGTGATCTCCGGCTTCATGTCGGGCATCGGCGCCATTTTGGTCATCCTTCAGCTGCCGGCCTTTTTGGGCCAGAAAGCGGTGGGTGGGGTGATGGGAACGCTCTCCAACCTTCCAGGGTTGATCACGGGTGTTCAGCCTATGGAGCTGGCATTGGCGGTGATCACGGTGGCGCTGCTTTGGTTCACCCCTGCCAGCGTTAAGCGCTACTGCCCGCCTCAGCTGTTGGCCTTGGTGCTTGGCACCTTGCTGTCGATGACGCTGTTTCACAACGCAGGCTTAAAAACGATTCCGCCTTTTGAAGCGGCGTTGCCCACGCTGCATATGCCCACCTTCTCCGGTGGTCAGCTGCGCTTGATGTTTGTTGATGCTGCCGTTTTGGGCATGCTCGGCTGCATTGATGCGCTGCTCACCTCGGTGGTTGCAGACAGCCTCACCCGCACAGAGCACGATTCCAATAAGGAATTGGTGGGTCAGGGGCTGGCCAACATCGCTTCCGGCGTCTTCGGTGGTCTCCCTGGTGCTGGAGCCACGATGGGCACCGTCGTGAACATCCAAGCGGGTGGACGCTCGGCGCTATCTGGAATTATCCGCGCCTTGATTTTGATGGTTGTGGTGTTGGCATTTGCTCCACTCGCTTCGACCATTCCGCTTGCTGTTCTGGCAGGGATCGCGCTCAAAGTGGGCATCGACATCATCGATTGGGACTTTCTGCAGCGGGCTCACCATCTTTCGGTGAAGGCAGCAGTGATCACCTATGGGGTGATCGCTCTAACGGTTCTCGTCGATTTGATTACGGCCGTCGGCATTGGTGTCTTCGTTGCCAACGTGCTCACGATTGATCGGATGAGCGCGCTTCAGTCCAGAAAGGTGAAGACCATCAGCACCGCCGATGACGACGTGGAGCTAACGGCAGAGGAGGAGGCGATCTTGGATCAGGCTTCCGGCAAGGTGCTGTTGTTCCAGCTGGCGGGACCGATGATTTTTGGCGTCGCCAAGGCGATTGCTCGTGAGCACAATGCCATTGGTGCTTGTCAGGCCGTTGTGTTCGATCTGTCAGAGGTGTCTCACCTCGGAGTAACAGCTGCGATCGCCCTTGAAAATGCAGTCAAAGAGGCCATCGAGGTGGGGCGTCAGGTGTTCCTTGTAGGAGCTTCGGGCAGCACTGAAAATCGGCTTCAAAAATTGAAGCTCACCGAGCGTTTGCCGACTCAAAACATCACCACGGATCGGATCACTGCATTGCGCTTGGCGGTGGCTGCTATTCCAGCTGATGACTGATCAAATTCAACTCATTGCTCCAGATGATTGGCATGTCCATCTGCGTGATGGCGAGATGTTGACGCAAGTCGTGGCCCATACCGCCCGCATGTTTCGTCGGGCGATTGTGATGCCGAATCTCCGCCCCCCCGTGGTGACCGTGGAGGCGGCAAAGGCTTATCGAGAAAGAATCGTGGCGGCCTGTGGTCCGAGCTCAGCATTTACACCGCTAATGACGGCGTATCTCACTGATGACATCGCTCCAGACGAAATTGAACGCGGTTTTCTTGAGGGTGTTTTCACCGCCGCCAAGCTCTATCCCGCGAATGCCACAACCAATTCCGCAGCAGGAGTAACAAACCTCAGACACATTCACAGTGTTCTGCTCGCCATGGAACGCATCGGTATGCCCTTGCTGATCCATGGGGAAGTCACCGACGTTGATGTGGATGTGTTTGATCGGGAGGCGGTGTTTATCGAGCGCTCTCTCAAGTCAATTCGAGAGCGTTACCCCGATCTCAAAGTGGTGTTGGAGCACATCACCACAGAACAGGCGGTGGATTTTGTGGGCTCCGCCGATCGAAATTTGGCGGCCACGATTACCCCCCACCATCTCCACATCAACCGCAACGCCATGTTTGCGGGCGGCCTTCGCAGTGATTTTTTCTGCTTACCAGTGGCCAAACGGGAACGGCATCGTTTAGCCCTTCGACGGGCGGCAATGAGCGGTGACAAGCGCTTTTTTCTCGGCACAGATTCGGCTCCTCACGCCAGACCCGGTAAAGAGACGTCCTGTGGTTGTGCGGGCATTTTTAATGCTCCCCATGCATTGGAGAGCTATGCCCTGGCCTTCTCCCAAGACGACAAGCTGGATCGCCTTGAGGCCTTTGCCTCGTTGCATGGACCCGCGTTTTATGGCTTACCGGTGAATGAAGGTGTCGTCACCTTGCAACGTGAAGACGAATTAGTGCCAGATGTGGTGAATGGGCTCGTTCCCTTTCATGCTGGGGAGACGCTCCCTTGGAGGCTTCAACCATGCACGTGATCAAGTTCAGCTCTGAGGACTGCGGTACTTGCCATCGGATGAGTCATTACGACGCCAAGGTGGCGGAAGAACTTGGCTGCACCTTTGTCTCAGTGATGCTTCAAGACACAGAGGCGTATCGCAAGTACCGCAAGATCCTCCTGAAGCAGTATCCGAATAAAGAAGGGATGGGCTGGCCCACCTACCTGTTAGTGACTGATCCTGAGGGTGATTTCACCATCCATGCTGAGTTGAAGGGCGGAATGCAGAAAGGTGAATTTCGCACCAAGCTCTCGGATTTACTGCCGTCTTGATCGATCGGATGGGGGCAGGGGGACTTGAACCCCCACAGCACTTGCGTGCCGACAGATTTTAAGTCTGGTGCGTCTACCGATTCCGCCATGCCCCCTCGCCAGACATCCTAGATTTAGGACACCTGTCCTTGCATCTTGGACTTTCAGGCCCTCTTAAGCCAACTCCCTCAGGAGACGCTGTTCGTACTGCTGGCCTACGGGGTGGTGCTTGGCGCCTACCTGGTCGCTGTTCCTCTAGCGCTTTACGTCTGGATCAATCTGCGCTGGTACCGCATGAGCAAGTTCGAACGTTTAGGGGTTTACGGACTCGTGTTCCTGTTCTTTCCGGGAATGATCGTGTTTGCTCCCTTCATCAACCTCCGCTTGAGCGGTCAGGGAGAGGTTTGAGTTGACGCGAGGAAAAGTACTGCTGATCGGCCTGGCGGTCCTCCTGATTGGTGGCCTCGGTCAAGTGGGTTTTCAGGCTGCTGGCTTCCAAGGTTTCTCCGCCGGTATTGCGGCTCAGACCCTGTTGGTGCTGATTGTGGTCATTTGGACAGGGTCTTATCTCTTTCGTGTTGTCACAGGCCAGATGACCTACATGGAGCAGCGTCGCCGCTATCGCGGGGTTTACGACGAGATTGCTGCTGACGCCATCCAAGCCCGCTTTGATGCCCTCCCAGACGACGAACAGCAGGCCTTGCTGCGTCGTATCGGTGTCGAAGCAGAGGATTCCCCTTCCACTAACGCTGTCAACGACCCCACCTCTGCCGAGCCATAGGCTTGGCAAGTGTCGTCCAAGTTGAACCGTCGAGATGTCGAGTCAGCAGTCATCGTCCATCGCGCTGCGTTTCGAACAACTGAAGCGAGAAGGCCGCATGGCA
The DNA here is from genome assembly GCA_016777265.1 of Synechococcus sp. BS30m-G31. GTDB lineage: Bacteria > Cyanobacteriota > Cyanobacteriia > PCC-6307 > Cyanobiaceae > Parasynechococcus. The sequence goes on along the minus strand of JADHRU010000036.1, from coordinate 8,918 downwards.
CTCATGCCATTTTTGATGGCCGGAGATCCTGATTTGTCCGTTACTGCGGAGGTGTTGCTCAGTCTCCAAGCCTCTGGTGCAGACATGGTGGAGCTTGGAATGCCTTACAGCGATCCTCTTGCGGATGGACCCGTGATCCAAGCTGCAGCAGCACGAGCTCTCGCGGCTGGCACCACACCAAAAAAGGTTTTGGAGATGTTGGCGTCCCTTCGCGGCCAGTTATCGATACCTGTGATTTTGTTCACTTACTCCAATCCCCTGCTCAACGTGGGGATGGAGCTTTTTTGTGAGCAAGCTGCAGCGGCAGGAGCATCCGGTTTGGTGGTTCCTGATCTTCCCCTGGAGGAAGCGGAACGGTTGTCTCCGATTGCGGAGCGGGCCGGACTTGACCTTGTCCTGCTGGTAGCACCGACAACCCCGTTAGAGCGGATGGGGAGAATCGCTCAGAGCAGTCGAGGGTTCACCTATCTCGTCAGTGTGACTGGTGTCACAGGGGAACGCAGCACAATGGAAAATCGCGTGGAGGGGTTGGTTCAAGCCCTGAAGCAAACATCCACTGTCCCCGTTGCCGTTGGATTCGGGATTTCCGGAGTGGAGCAAGTGCGACAGGTGCGCAGCTGGGGAGCTGATGGAGCGATTGTGGGGAGTGCCTTGGTGAAAAGAATGGCTTCCGCGGGACCAGGTTCTGCGGCTGCGGAAGCAGGATTGTTTTGTTCTGAACTGCGTAAGGCAGCCGATTAAAAACGATTTAACGTTTTTGATTTCGGATTAATCATTATCGTCTTCACTATCACCAACGGGAACTAAACGAATTTGTTTGCGTCCGAGATTGATTTCGAATTCGTCTCCTACTTGAAGGTCGAGTAGGGCTGTATAAGCCTTGCCGATTAATAAGTTGCCATTGCCTTGAACCGTTGCGACGTAACTCAACTTTCGGCCTGGCTTGCCCTCCCCATTCGTGCCCAGGTTGATGCCCTTGGCCTCGAGGAGTGCTTCGTAGAACGATGTGAAATTCAGCCGCTCTTGACCATCCTTTTTGGTGATTACGTAGCCACAAGAGCGAACAAGGTCAGACTTGCTGATATCATCCAATTCTTGGACTTTATTGAGTAGGTCACTCCCGGTGAGCATGGGTTGCGGATGAATCAATATGATCAACATAGCGATTAAATCGCTCCATATGCCATTCTTATTTCGGAAGATTTTGGGATCATCGATTGTTATGGCACGTTTTGTTCTCTGGGGTACATATTGTGACGACGCACTTGAGAAGCGCACACCATACCGAGAAGAGCATTTATCACGTTTGAAATCTCTCAAGCAGGAAGGAATCCTGGTCACGTTGGGGCCAACGGAAGGGAGTACCCATGTGTTCGGGATTTTTGAAGCCGAAACACTCAGCGTTGTGCAACAGCTTGTTGCTGCAGATGTGTACTGGAAGGAAGGGATCTGGACGGCTGTGGACGTTTATCCCTGGATCCAGGCCTTTTGAGCTTGCTCCCAAATCCATTCAGCAACAATTTGATCCCCTCCAGGGCCAAGAAGCTCGCCGTAGCCACTCATTTGGCCCACTCCCTCCCTTGCAATTTGAGCGATTGCGTCCACTGATGCAATCCCTTGGCGTTCTAATGCCTTCATTTTGAGAGTTTTTCCACGGCGAATGATGTTGCCGCCGTTGATATGGCAAGCAGCACAGTGCTGCTGAAAGAGTTCTGCTCCCTCGCTAGACCCTGCAGTATTTCCGAGCCCTGGCGCCATCAGCAGGATCAATAGCGTGATCAACAGTCCTTGTATCCATCTGTTCATGCCGTTTCACTCCACTGAAAAACAGTTTGCTGTGGTGCTTGGTCTGTTGTCAGGATGAGCACAACAGACGATGGGTCCACGGATGGCAGAGCATGATCTGATCCGTTTTCTCGACAAGGTTGGGCAGTTACAGGCGCTGGCGCAGAGCCTTGAAAACGATCCCCAGCGTCGAGATCAGTTGGCATCCTGCTCCTCCCACAATCAAGTGGTTGCCTTAGCCCAATGCTGGGGTTTTGACATTGGTCGACGTTGGGGAGAAGCGGCCTCTGGGTCTAACCATGCCGACAACTTATTACAAACTCCTTGTCCTCCCCCAGGGAAAGAATCCTCACGCGAGTTGGCCTCAGGTCGGGGTTGGCAACTCAAATTGATTTGTTCCAACGCCTTTTCTTCACCGGTTGAGTCGTGGATGGATCAGTCAGAAATGGAATGGGTCCTGGTGTTGCGTGGTAGCGCTCAGCTGCGTTTTCAGGACGCAGAGGGTGTGATCGACCTCAGCCCTGGTGACCATCTGTTGATTCCATCCAATCGTCTCCATCGGGTGGAGCGAAGCGATCCTGATCCTGGGACGCTTTGGCTGGCGTTGTATTGGCACGCTTAACCAGCCAATACGCGGCAGCCAATGCCGCGACAGCGATGCCGAGGCCTACGAGTAGTTGTGGTTTGTTTTCTGCCCCTGAGGGCAACACGATCACTTTTCGCGCAACTGCGGTGAGAGCCGTGACGAGGACGAGCTCAATTTGAACAACGTGACGTCTTAAGTAGCTCGTGATGTTTTGAAGAACTTCCAGGGCGATGAGAACGGTGAGTAAATCACCGAGCACCTTGATCAAGTCGTCACCGAGCCATGTGGCTTCTGAACCCGTGAGCAACTTGGTGCCAAGCGACAGCACGAGTTTCAGCAGCGCTGAAATGATTACGATACCGGTGATCAGGGCGAGGATCCTCGCCACAAGGCGTTCGCCGGTGTCGACCCAGCTCAAAAAAGATTGTCGTCCGCCGCGAGTGGGCTTGTGAATAGAGCTCAATCGTTGAAGGGGTTGTAGTAGGGACGAGCCTGCGTGTTACTCGCCGGATTTTTGATCTCGGTGTCACAGCTGATGGATCCATCGCTGCTCTCCACGCAATTGGTCGGAACAACGGTGCTTTCCTTTCCGGCTTTGACACCGGGGCCTCTCAACCAACCTTCTGTTTGAGCAAGAGACGATGTGGCTCCAGCGAAGAGGGAGACCAGAAGCAGCAAGCTCGCACTTACAACGTTGATCTGATTCATTGCATCAATGTCGAGACTTCCAGTGTGCCCTTGATGGTGGTTACTCGGAACAATCTTGGCGGATTTCCTGCAAAAGCAGATCTAATTGTCCGAAAGGATCTGCCGCACTCTTGGCTGCGTTGGCATCGATCGGACGTTCTTCTCCGTGCCATTCGTTTTCTACTTGGCAAAGCCGAGACGCGAGTCCTTGGAGCCCCTGAGCTTTGTAATCCCGCTCCAGTACTTCCAAAATTGAAGGCAAGCGTGTCGAGGCAGCACGCAGACTGCGTCGCAGGTCGGCCTGCGTTCGACCCTGGCTTTTCAACCACTCCTTCAGCAACTGCGTAAGGTCGTTTTCAAAATCGGGAGACCATCCAGGCATCGATAAGCAGGCTGATTAGCGCGAAGGAGGGAACCAGTGATCGAGTCTGCGTTGAGCGCGACTGCGAACCTCTGGGGTTACATGATGCCTCCAAAGGCCAAGCAAGGCCGTAAGAGCTGCCAAATCGTCGCTGAGTCCAGCCACCGGTAGAAAATCTGGAATGAGATCAGCGGGCATGACGACATAGGTCAACGCCGCAAGCATTGTGAGCCGCACTTGGGCTGGGGTTTTGTGGTCCAGCAGAAGTTCAAGGCCTTCAACCGCAGGGATCGCCAGTCGACGACCACCGCGACGCAGAAGTTTTTTGAAGACCCCTTCATCGATGAGTTCACGTTCAAGCACGTCTGCCTCAATCACCTGTTCATCGAAAGGCTCGCTTCTGTTCGTGGGGCCAAACGGGACTTGAAACATGAACCTCCACAGCAATTGATCAAAGTGTGGATTCGACCAAGCCGCTCTGAATCCCTGTCTTACGCAGTTTGCGAAGTGCCCTTTGCACGACCTGACGGCAATATTCCCTTGAGCAATTCATGTGGCGTGCGACTTCCGCCAACGTGCGCCATTCATTGGTGCCGTCGAGACCGAAACGGAGCGTCACCACTTTGTGCTCTTTCGGCGTGAGGTTGGCTTTGCTGAGCAGGGCCCAAACGGATGCCGAACGCTCAGCGATTTCTGCCCGTTCCATGGGGGGGATCTCGTCGCTGGGCAAGATGTCCACCAGTTCTGAGGGGTCGGACTTTGACTTCACGATCCCTTGAAGACTGACGGTCACACTGCGCAGTTCACAGGCCAAAAGGTCTTCCACTTCAGTTAGGGGAATATTCATGAATTCTGCTAACTGTTCCCCAGTCGCGGTTAGCCCATTGCGTTGCATGACGCGTGCCTTCGCTGCCCTGAGCTTCGTCAATTTTTCGTTCACATTGACGGGGATTCGGATCGTTCGGCTTTGCGTGGATAGGGCGCGATTGAGCCCTTGCCGAATCCACCAATAGGCATAAGTCGAAAAACGATGGCCTCTGGTCGGGTCATACTTTTCGACGGCTCGCGTAAGTCCAAGGGTGCCTTCTTGAATGAGATCTAGAAGGTCAAGACCCTTGCCCTGGTAACGCTTTGCTAAATTCACTACCAAGCGAAGATTGGCAGTAATCATTTGATTCTTTGCTTTTTCGCCACGACGAATCACAAATCTTTGATTGTCGTTGTATTCACAAGATGGTCCTGACCCACCAGCAATAAGACAGGGCTCTGTTATGGCAACCATTGCTTGTACTTTTCTCCCTAACATCAGTTCCTGTTCGGGTGTCAGCAGCTGATGCCGACCAATCTCACCGAGGAAGGCACTGAGGGAGCTCGACATCATGACTTCATCGCTTTAATGAAGCTAGAAGCAAAGTGTTTTGATTTAAGGGGCGTAATAAAGAGTACCGAATTAATGTTTTGCGTAATATTCAATGGTTTCTTCCTGTCTGTGAAGCCAATCTTTTGATCTCGACGTTTTGCGGGCGGCTAGGGTCGCGCTTCCTTTCGTTTTCGTGTGATGCACCTGGCGGTCGCCCTCACCACCGACGTCGCCAAGAGCGCCGGCGTTGCGTACGTTCACTACCTCAGCTTCATGTTGTGCTTTGCAGCACTTGTGGTGGAGCGTCGCTTGATCAAAGCCAATCCAGATCGTCGAGAAGCCACCGCGATGGTGATTACCGACATTGTTTATGGCATCGCTGCTTTGGCCCTGCTGGTGAGCGGCATTCTCCGGGTCATTCACTTCGGCCAAGGAACTGAGTTTTATACCCAAAACCCTTTGTTCTGGTGGAAGGTTGGCCTGTACCTTTCCGTCGGAGGGTTGTCCCTCTATCCAACGGTGACCTACATCCTGTGGGCGATCCCGTTGAGGAAGGGAGAGCTGCCCAAGGTGAGTGAAGCATTAGCCACTCGCCTCGGTTGGATCATCAATATTGAGTTGGTCGGTTTTGCCAGCATTCCCTTCCTGGCAACCTTGATGGCCCGTGGAGTGGGCTTGCCTGCGGCTTGATGTCTCTTGATCCATGCCCGCCCGTTGAGGCGATTCACGTGTTGGAGATGAGCTTGGACCGCTCAGCTGTCAGCTCGGCCCCTGGGTATGGCTCTGTCTTGGCCACAACGTCCTTCGGACCACCAGTGCTCCAGCACTGGTGCGTGTGGCTTGAGCCCTCTGATCATCAAGCTCCTGATCGATGGGAACGGCGTTGGACCTTGGCCCTTGAAACGGCCCTTTCGGTTTGGGAGGAGGTGTTGCCGATCACTCGGGTGAAGTCTCCAAACCGAGCCCATATCCAGATCTTGCAGCGCCGCCCACCACGCCGGCGTATCGGCTCTCAATGGCGAGCCAGCAATGGTCGTAGTCGTCTGCAGGTCGTAGAGGTTCAGCGTTTGGGCCAGTGGCGACTCGAGCCTCGTGTGGAGGTGTTGGTGTCTCCAGAGCTGAGAGCTTCGGTGTTGGAGGCCACAGCTGTTCATGAACTCGGTCATGCCTTTGGGATATGGGGCCATAGCCCACAACCTGATGATGTGATGGCGATTCACCAGAATCAAAATCCTGTGTTGAAGCTCAGTAAGCGCGACAGAGTGACGTTGAATTGGTTGTATCAACGGATCACTGATTTCGGTCAATTGATTAAAACGAATCCGAAGTAAGTTTTTTAAAACACCACTGCATTTTCTATCTTCAAAACAGTTTGCTTCTGCAGGATTCCGTTGGAGTCGGCATCCTTTATTGAGACGGTTTTTAAGTGATGGCTGCTGGTCGTGCTCTGGCTATGACGGCTTTGGTCGTGGGCCTATCTGGCTGTGGCCTGAGCTCAGGGGACGATGGAACTAGCAAGGCGATGGATGAAACCGACGCCATTCGGATTGTTCTCAATGCTGACCAACCTGATTTGAGCAAAGGTGTGCTCTACGACGCCCAGGCCCCCCTCCATTTCAATGTCGGCTTTGGTCGCCATGGCATCGCATGTGCCGGGAGCACATTTCAGGAAGGAATCACGCCATTGGGGACGTTCAAGGTGAATGCGATTCTCAGCTCCACCAAGTTTGAGATGGATCCATCGTTGGTGACGAAGTCTGGAAAAAGTGAGGTCGAATTACGCCAAAACTTGTTCCGCGATATGAATGCCATTGATTTCAAAGGTGATGGTGAAACCGGTGAGTACGGCGCGGGCTACATCAGCCTTACGCCCGTAGAAAACACCGAGCAACCGTTTCGTTTCAACACCTACGACGGCAAGTTTCGCTGGTACAGCTTTGCCATCCATGGCACAAACGACGACAGTCGAGTTGGAAAGGCGGTGACCGGTGGCTGCATCAATGTGAAGCAAGCCGCTCTGAAAACGCTTCTGAATACGGTGGAGCTTGGCGACGAGGTGGTGATTAGCTCCGATTCTCCTTGCCTGAGTTAAGGGCGCCGAGGCGCACCGCGACGTTCAGCCAGCACTTTCTGCACGTCGCGCCACGGCACACCGTGATGGGCCATGGCGACCTGCAGATGAAAAATGATGTCCGCGGCTTCACCGGCGATTTCTTCAGCGTTGTCGTCTTTGCAGGCCATCACGAACTCGGCGCTTTCTTCGCCGACTTTTTTGAGAATCCTGTTGTCGCCGCCTTCAAGCAGTTTGTTGGTGTAACTGCCTTCCTCGGGATTGTTTTGGCGATCCTCAATCGTCCTGAACAATTCGGTGCAGGCATCGGCCGGGGGGGGGAGGGCCTTCTCCCCACCGGTGCTTCGTTCATCCCTGTCCTCATAGAAACAGCTTCGCGAGCCTGTGTGACAGGCAACATCACCGGTTTGGTCAATGCTGAGTAGCAGTACATCGGCATCGCAGTCGTATCGAATCCCTCGCACGGTTTGGGTATGGCCGCTCGTTGCACCCTTATGCCAAAGCTCCTGTCGAGATCGGCTCCAGTAGTGCACTTCTCCAGTTTTAAGGGTGTATTCGATCGCGTCTTGATTCATCCACGCCATCATCAGCACCGCTCCATCGAGCCAGTCCTGGGCAATCGCTGGGATTAACCCAGCTTCGTTAAAACGGAGTTGGTTGATGAAAGCTGGACTGAGGGGCTGCATCAGATTTCAGAGTTACATGCCAAGTCTTGATCCTCCCGCAGCGTTCATCCCATTGCCTTCTTCATCCGTGTTGTGACCATTCCTCCCACTCCCTTCAGCTGCAGCAAGTTGTTCGAGGGCTATTCCTGTTGCCATCGTCAGTGGTCCCACGAGGGCCATTGCCGTTTTGTGCATGGCTACAGCCGCAGCTTCACCCTTTGGTTTGGTGCCCAAGAACTTGATTCTTGTGGATTTGTGGTGGATTTTTCCAGTCTTCGACCGTTTGAACAACGCTTGCGGGAGCAATTTGATCACACGTTTCTCGCTAACGCGGATGATCCGTTGCTCGCCGAGTGGCGTCGTTTGGATGAGCTTGGTGCCCTCGATCTGCGGGTGATGGACAACGTTGGGATGGAGGCCACCGCGGCCTTGGTGTGGGCGTGGGCGAACGAACTGCTTCAGCAGAGGGATGGGGGGCGCACGTGTTGCTGGGCCGTGGAAGCGCGTGAAAATCGTCGAAATGCTGCCACTTACACCAATGTGCCCAACTGGTTTTGAGCGCAGTCCTATGCGCTTTTGATTAAGTGATAGGCCACAACACAACAGCCGTTTTCGTCTCCTACGCGCGTTGGCTTTTCAACGAAACGCCAGCGCGTTGGAGTCAACATCCAAAGAGATCACATCTCCTTCGCTGTATTGACCCTTCAAGATTGCCTTGGCGATAGGGGTCTCGAGTTCGCGCTGAATCGCTCGCTTCAAAGGACGGGCTCCATAGACCGGGTCGTAACCGGCATTGGCGAGCCAGTCGGAAGCCTCTGGAGTGAGTTGCAGATCCAACTTGCGGGCTTCGAGCCGTTGTTGAAGACGTGCGACCTGCAGCGTCACGATCTGGCGCAGCTCATCTTTTCGGAGACTGTGGAAGATGATCTGGTCATCGAGTCGATTGAGGAATTCCGGTCGGAAGTGCGCTTTTAAAGCCTCATTCACCCGGGATTCCATGGCTTGGTGTTGATCCGGATCACCCGCGAGTTCAAGGATGGATTGGCTACCGATGTTGCTGGTCAGGATCAGAACGGTGTTGGTGAAATCCACCGTGCGTCCCTGGCCATCGGTGACGCGTCCGTCATCGAGGATTTGCAGCATCACGTTGAACACATCGGGGTGGGCTTTCTCCACCTCGTCGAACAAGATCACGGCGTAGGGCCGTCGACGAACAGCTTCCGTGAGTTGTCCACCGGCCTCATAGCCCACATAGCCAGGGGGTGCTCCGATCAAACGGCTCACCGTGTGCTTCTCCATGTACTCCGACATGTCGATGCGCACCATGGCGTCGTCGCTATCGAATAAACGATTGGCGAGGGCCTTCGAGAGTTCGGTTTTGCCAACGCCCGTGGGGCCAAGAA
>JADHRU010000035.1 GCA_016777265.1 Synechococcus sp. BS30m-G31 | reverse complement strand
GCTCACGGACTCACCCAAGCAGCCAGGGTGGGTGCCAATGCTCTGGCCACAGGGGATCTCGGCCAAGTCGTGGTGGTGGCCATTACCGACGGTCGGGGAAACGTCCCGCTCAGCAAGTCGCTGGGCCAACCCGAACTGGACGGAGACGAGAAGCCCGATTTAAAGCAGGAGGTGCTGGATGTTGCAGCCCGTTATCGGATGCTGGGCATCAAGCTGTTGGTGATCGACACCGAACGCAAATTCATCGGTAGCGGCATGGGCAAAGACCTCGCCGAAGCTGCCGGCGGCAAATATGTCCAACTTCCTAAGGCCAGCGATCAAGCCATTGCGTCCATTGCCATGGAGGCAATCAGCACGATATAGGGGTCAATTCGTTTCGATATTGTGAAAAAATCGTCCTAGCGACTGGTTTCGGCTGGATAGACCTCTGAGAGCAAGGCCCCAAGGCCGATGGTCACATTGCGAAGACCGTCCATAAACGCTGGATCGGCCGTGAGTGTCTCCACATCACCTCCTACGGCATCCAATTTGGCAGTGAGCTCAGCCGCGTTCGTGGCCGTCTTCCGCAAACTCGACAACGTTTCAGCGTTATCCAACGACGCCACGATGTTGTTGGCATGGGCCGTCGCTGCTTGGAGATTGCGCAACACCGGGTCCACTTTTGATAACTCGGCTTGCAGCTGAACCGTTAGGGCTTCAAACGACTTCGCGGTGGCATCAATCTGCTCAATCGAAGCCGCCGCATTCGGGATCAACTTCTCGGTTTTGGCTTGCGTCAACAACTCCTGAAAGGTGTTGGTCAGCGTGGCGATGCTGGGGGCTTCACGGCCAACAACCGTGGCGCCATCACACAATTGAGCCTTGGATTGGCAATTGGAGGCCTTAGGCAGGGGGGCATTCTCCGGCAACGGCTTGCCACGACTCATCAATGCCACCTGGGCATCACCGCCAAGCAATGACCCTGATCCAATGGTGGCTGTCACCGGTAAAGCCAGGCGCAGGTCACCCTTGGTGATCTCTAACTCAGCAACCACAGCACTGGAGGTGACTTTGATCGACCGCACCGATCCGACCAAAATGCCGCGGTACGTCACTGGTGAACGCTCGGCCAGTCCTGACGCATCATTGAACTCCGCCGTCAATCCCCATTCGCTAGATCCCAATCGAACGCCACGCATCCACATCCCTGTGGCAATGAAACCGACTAATCCACCAAGAACAGTGAATCCGACGATGGCATCACGAACACTGCGACGCATGCTGATCAGTGCTCCGCAGGCTGCATGGGTCCGCGCAGGCTACCCGTCCTGAACTGTTCCACATAGGGATTTGTGGACCTGCGGAATTCATCCACAGATCCCTGCCACTGAAAATGGCCTTCGTAGAGCATCAGCACCCGCTCCGCCGAGCGTTCAATCGTGCTGCGGACATGACTCACGACAACGGAACAACCACGAGCCACCGTTGTGGTTTTCACAATCAAATCTTCAATGCGTGTACACGCCACAGGATCGAGCCCTGCGGTGGGCTCGTCATACAGCAAGAGAGGCATCGACTGATCTCCCCGCTGGGGGTCATCGATCAAGGCGCGGGCAAAACTCACTCTTTTTTGCATCCCGCCGCTTAATTCCCCGGGATAAAGATGCGCCACCTCATACAGGCCAACGGCTTCTAAGCACGTTTCAACGCGCTCGCGGATCTCACCATTGGACAGAGTTCCTTTTTCCCGAAGCAAGAAACCAACGTTTTCCTCGACGGTGAGAGACGCCAACAGAGCCGGATTCTGAAAGACCAACCGAACATCAGGGGGGTTGGTTTGATCAAGCCGGAGGTAGTCCTGGTTTTCGCCAAATAAGCGCAATTGTCCGCTCGTCGGCAGCTGCAAACCCGCCAACAGTCGCAACACCGTTGATTTTCCTGCCCCCGATGGCCCCACCACAGCAAGCCGCTCACCCGGCTGCATCGTCAGGCTCACCCTGTCCAGGACAGGCCTTGATCCCCACTGCATGGTGAGGTTGTCCATCTCCACCACGGACTGGAGCTGAGGCACATCAGAGTCCGAAACATCTCACCATCCTGCCGCGCTTGAGAAGGCTCCGTACAGTTCATGACATGCCTGAATGAGTCGCCCCTTGGCGCGCAAACCCCCTCAAAGCAGAAGCCAACAGGCGAGAGTGAACCGGGGGCGCCGGCGGCAAGAGCTGATGACTCGCTCCCAGCGCGCGGTGCGCTGGTTGCAACCAGGCCTGGTGGTGAAACGCTGGGTTCTCACGTCTGGCCTTGGTTTACTGATGGCCTTGGTCGGAGGGGCTGTTTGGGCCGACCTCAAACCGATTTATTGGATTCTTGAAACCCTGAGCTGGCTGCTTGGAACACTCACCACCGTTCTGCCAAGAGAGTTCACCGGCCCAATCCTGCTGCTTGTGGGCGTTGCCCTCGTTTTATGGGGACAAAGCCGAAGCTTTGGCTCCATCCAACAGGCCTTAGCGCCTGATAAAGACACGGTGCTCATTGATGCACTGCAAGCCCAAAGCCGCTTGAACCGTGGCCCCAACATCGTTGCCATCGGAGGAGGCACTGGATTGTCCACCTTGCTGAGCGGCCTGAAGCGCTACAGCAGCCACATCACAGCCGTCGTCACCGTGGCTGATGACGGGGGCAGCAGCGGTGTTTTGAGACGTGAGCTCGGCGTCTTGCCCCCCGGGGATATCCGCAACTGCCTCGCAGCTCTTTCTACCGAAGAACCACTGCTAACACGACTGTTTCAGTACCGATTTTCCGCTGGAGGTGGACTTGAGGGACACAGCTTCGGAAACCTGTTCCTCTCGGCGCTGACGGCCATCACCGGCAACCTCGAAACAGCGATTACCGCGTCAAGTCGTGTCTTAGCCGTACAAGGGCAGGTGGTACCGGCCACAAACGTCGATGTGCGTCTATGGGCAGAACTCGAAAACGGCCAACGCATCGAAGGCGAAAGCAATATCGGCCATGCCCCCAGTCCAATCGTGAGGCTGGGGTGTATCCCAGAGCGTCCCCCGGCCCTCCCCCGAGCCCTGGAAGCCATCGCCAATGCGGACTTAATTGTGCTGGGTCCAGGCAGCCTCTATACCTCGCTGCTTCCAAATTTGCTTGTGCCAGAGATAGTTTCAGCGATTCAACGCAGTCGCGCACCTCGGCTCTACATCTGCAACTTGATGACCCAACCAGGAGAAACGGATGGCCTCGATGTTCGTGGACATCTGCGGGCGATCGAAGCGCAACTCGCCAGCCTCGGGCTCAGCCAACGGCTGTTTTCTGCCGTTCTTGCCCAAAATGATCTTGCCAATTCTGCACTGATCAAGTTTTACCAAGCCCGTGGAGCCGAACCGGTGCTATGCGATGCCAAAGGCCTGAGAAAAGATGGCTACGACGTCACCCAAGCACCACTTCAAGGAGCACGTCCTACGTCAACCTTGCGGCATGATTCCCGAAGCCTTGCCTTAGCCGTGATGCGTTTTTACCGAAAACACAAAGGGGAGTCTTCGCAGCAATAAAGATCACGTTCAAGGAATCAAAACTTGAATGAATCCAGAGTTGTCTTAAGCCCTAAAAGGCATCCTGCATTTCATAAAAGTCGGGCTGCACATAATCTTTGCGCAGTGGCCAACCTTTCCAATCTTCCGGCATTAACAAACGCTTGGGATGGGGGTGACCTTCAAACTCAATGCCATACATGTCGAACGTTTCGCGCTCCTGCCAATCAGCACCACGAAATAATCCATAAATCGATGGCAATGACGGTGTCCCCTCTCGGCTGAGAAACACCTTTAAGCGCACTTCGCGCAGCTCGTGGGGCCGACCTTCGGTCATGGCTTCCACTTGCTCGGCCATGGCGATGAAGTGATAGAAGCAAACCAGCCTCTCGCCAGGCCCTTCGTCGTAACCGCCTTGGCACTGCAAATAATCAAAACCATGGCTTTTGATAGCGGCAGTGATGATCGGCAACACGGCCGAGTCAACACCAATCTGTTCGACGCCAACGTGGTCGGGATCAAGAACGTCGTGATCAAACCCCTGAGTGTTCAACCATTGGCTGACCGGGCCGGGTTCAATCGTCGCTACAGCCGACGTTGACTCATCTGGAGTTGGGTTGGTTGGTGCTGAATCACTCATGACTGAACCATTTCAGGAGCGGGATTCAAAACGGCTGCATCCGTCGCCAATGTTTGCCCAGCAGGCGCTGCAGCCAAGGCTGCTTTCTGAGTTTCAGCCCGCAAATATGCACCGGTAATTTGAGGTTCCACCGCTTTCATCTGGTGGGTCATCGTGAAGTAACGATGGGTCTGCTGATGCTTTCTTCGCTCAGCCAAAGACTCATCGCCCACCTTTTTACGCAACTTGATCACCGCATCAAAGATGGCTTCTGGGCGTGGAGGACATCCGGGGAGGTACAGGTCAACAGGGATTAACTTGTCAACGCCGCGGACCGCAGTTGTGGAATCAGCGCTAAACATGCCACCGGTGATGGTGCAAGCACCCATGGCGATCACGTACTTCGGCTCAGGCATCTGCTCATAGAGACGCACCAGGGCAGGAGCCATCTTCATCGTGACCGTTCCAGCCACAATCAATAAGTCAGCCTGACGGGGCGAACTGCGCGGCACCAAACCGAAGCGATCGAAGTCGAAACGCGAGCCAAGCAAAGCCGCAAATTCGATGAAGCAACAAGCTGTGCCGTACAGCAAGGGCCACAGGCTGCTGAGCCGGGCCCAGTTGTGCAGATCATCAAGGCTGGTGAGAATGATGTTTTCACTCAGCTCGTTGGTCACCGCTGGGGTACCAATGGGGCCACAAGTGGCTTCCCGCAGGTCGCGAACGGCCGAAATAGATGGTGATTCAGGCATAACTCAACTCCACTCAAGGGCGCCTTTGCGCCAGGCGTAGGCAAGGGCTACCAACAGGATGGCAATAAAGATGAGCGCTTCGATGAAAGCAAGCACACCAAGCCGGTTAAAAGCCACCGCCCATGGGTACAAGAACACTGTTTCGACATCGAAAATGACGAACACCAGCGCGAACATGTAGTAGCGGATGTTGAATTGAATCCACGCACCACCAATCGGCTCCATGCCTGATTCGTAGGTGAGCTGACGCTCACCAGCGCGACTTTTGGGTGCCAACAACTTGTTGGTGACCAGCGCCAGAACAGGAACAGCAGCTGCGATCAGCAAGAACCCCAGAAAGGCGTCGTAGCCGGGCAGGGCGAACATGGACGTCCCTATACATAAAAACAGTCTGGCATTCGCCGTGAGGAGTTGTCGCAGATAGAGTCGTGCAGCCCAGCAGTAGAGCGGTGAGCGACGAACTTGAGTCCGTCGAACAGAGCAAACCTGTCGCTGAGGCGGCTGAAGCGCCTGTTGAAGCAACGGCTGAAACCGATCCAGCGACCCACCGATTCGAATGCCGCAGTTGCGGCTACGTCTATGACCCTGAAGAAGGTGTCAAAAAAGTTGGGATTGATGCCGGCACAGCGTTCAGCGATCTTGACCCTCTCAGTTTTCGTTGTCCGGTTTGCCGCAGCAAAGTAGCCGCATTCCGGGATATCGGTCCCCGTAGTAAAGCAAGCGGTTTTGAAGAAAACCTCAATTACGGTCTTGGCGTCAATCGCATGACCCCCGGCCAGAAAAACGTTTTGATCTTCGGGAGCCTTGCTTTGGGCTTTGCCTTCTTCCTTTCTCTTTATTCCCTGCGCTGAGCCCATTCGTCATGAATCGACTGCTGTCATCCGCCGTCAATCTTGTCCTCGCACTCGTGCTCGGCGTCGGTCTTAGTGGCTGTGTTTCCACCCGTGTTCCGATCGCAAGCACCAGCCCTTGGCAAGCGATCGATCTGGAAACCCAGTCGAATCCGTTGGATGTGTCGTTCACCGATCCCAGCCATGGCTTTCTGGTGGGCAGCAACCGAATGATTCGGGAAACCGACGATGGTGGAGCCCATTGGAACGACCGCAGCCTCGACCTACCTGACGAAGAAAACTTCAGGTTGATCAGTATCGATTTCGAAGGCCAGGAAGGCTGGATCGCTGGACAACCTGGCCTACTCATGCACAGCATCGACGGAGGCCAGAACTGGACCCGACTCTTCCTTGACACCAAGCTCCCTGGAGAGCCTTATTTGATTACAGCCCAGGGGAAAAACACCGCCGAACTCGCCACAAATGTGGGAGCTGTTTACAAAACCAATGATGGCGGTGAGAGCTGGGAAGCCAGCGTGACCGACGCCGCCGGTGCGGTGCGTGATCTACGCCGCAGTAGTAACGGCAGCTACGTGAGTGTGAGTGGTCTTGGCAATTTCTACGCCACCTGGGAACCAGGACAGACCGTGTGGAACGTCCACCAACGTGTGAGCAGTCAACGCCTGCAGAGCATCGGCTATCAGCCTGATGGAAATCTGTGGATGGTGGCCCGCGGCGCTCAGATTCGTCTCAACGACGGCGACGGCAACGTTGAGGACTGGAGCAAAGCGATTATCCCGATCACCAACGGCTACGGCTATATGGATATGGCTTGGGATGACGACGGTGGCATCTGGGCCGGCGGTGGAAACGGAACTCTCCTAGTAAGCCATGACGGTGGCGACAGCTGGGAAACCGATCCCGTTGGAGACCAGCAACCCAGCAACTTCACTCGCTTCGTCTTTGACGACGACCACGCCTTCGTTTTAGGAGAACGGGGCAATCTGCTGCGCTGGGTCGGCAACGCTGTGTAACTGAGATGAAACGACAGGCTCAGCAACCCGTCTTCACCTCTTAAGATCACTTATCTGAAACGCCGAAGCCATGGCCGCAGGCTCTACCGGGGAACGCCCGTTCTTCGAAATCATCACCAGCATCCGTTACTGGGTGATTCACGCAGTGACGCTGCCGTCGATCTTCCTAGCGGGTTTCCTCTTCGTCAACACAGGCCTGGCCTACGACGCCTTTGGGACCCCTCGTCCTGATGCTTACTTCCAAGCCACAGACACCAAAGCTCCCGTCGTTAGCCAGCGCTACGAAGGAAAAGCTCAACTTGACGTTCGCCTGAAATAACCCATGTCACAAGCTCCAATGGCCACAACGCCGCGCAATTACCCGATCTTCACGGTGCGCTGGCTTGCTTTACACACCCTCGGTATTCCCACGGTGTTTTTCCTCGGCGCTCTTGCCGCGATGCAGTTCATCCGCCGCTGATCCTTAATCATGGAACGCAATCCCAATCCGAACAATCTTCCGGTCGAACTGAACCGCACCAGCTTGTACCTGGGATTGCTGTTCGTTTTCGTCACCGGAGTGCTGATGTCCAGCTACTTCTTCAACTGAGACTCTGAATCATGAGCAGCAAAAAATCTCTCTATCCCGACGGTCGTATCCCAGATCGTCTTCCCGACGGACGCCCCGCAGTGGCTTGGCGATCCCGCTGGACTGAAGGCGTTTTGCCGCTCTGGCTCGTTGCAACTGCTGGAGGTATGGCTGTGTTTTTCGTCGTCGGCTTGTTCTTTTTCGGGGCGTACACCGGAGTCGGTTCCGCCTGATTCGTTTGCAGCAATGCATAAAAAAGGCTGGCCCTATGGCCAGCTTTTTTTATGCATGATTAGAACTTTTAAACGTTGTAGAACGATCGATACCACTGAGCAAACCGTTCGACGCCAAGTTCAATCGGCGTCGAAGGACGAAATCCCACCCATTCTTCAAGGGCAGCTGTATTCGCTGCAGTGGCCACCACATCACCAGGCTGCATTGGCTGGAAATTTTTAATAGCTTCACACCCCAGTGCTTGCTCCATCACCTCGATAAAGCGCAATAACTCCGTTGGTTGGCTGTTTCCAATGTTGAACACCCGATGCGGTGCTGCTGCCGTTGCCGGATCAGGTTGGAGGGGATCGAAATCGGGATTGATCGTGGCGGGCTTATCGCAGCAACGGAGCACGCCTTCAACAATGTCGTCGATGTAGGTGAAATCGCGCTGCATCTTGCCGTGGTTGAACACCTTGATCGGTTCACCGGCCAAGATCGCCCGCGCAAACAGCATCGGTGCCATATCCGGGCGTCCCCAAGGCCCATACACCGTGAAAAAGCGCAAGCCCGTTGCAGGGAGTCCATAGAGATGGCTGTAGGTGTGCGCCATCAACTCGTTGGCCTTCTTACTGGCGGCGTAAAGGCTCACCGGATGATTCACCGGTTGACGTTCATCAAAGGGCAGATTGCGGTTGCCGCCATACACCGAGCTGCTGGAGGCATACACCAAATTGCCCACACCATGATGTCGACAGCCCTCAAGGATGTGACCAAAGCCAACGAGATTGCTCTGGATGTAGGCAGAAGGATTCTCAATCGAATAACGCACACCAGCTTGGGCTGCCAAATTCACCACCACCTGAGGCTGTTCAGCTGAGAACAGCTCCATCAGAGCCTCACCATCCTCAAGAGCGACTGGCTCAAACCGCCAGTTGCCCTCTGGTGCGACCGCCTCGATCTGGCACAGACGCGCCTGCTTCAAAGCTGGGTCGTAATAGGTATTGAGATTGTCGACACCCACCACGCGATCGCCCTGTTGAAGAAGGCGCTGGGACAAAGCGGCACCAATAAAGCCTGCTGCACCGGTGACCAGAACAGTGCGGGTCATCAACCCTCGCCGTCACCAATACGCCACAACCTCAATCCAGCTGCTTTCACGGCTAAGGGATCGACCACGGCACGGGCATCAAACACCCAAGCCGGTCGGCGCATCAAAGCGGCAAGATCAGACCAATTCAGTTCGCGATAGTTCTGCCATTCCGTGAGGATCAAAACAGCATCGGCCCCCTGGACTGCCGCTTCAATCGAGGTGGCCTGAGCCCAACTGCCTGTTCCGTTTAAGCCATCTGCTGTAGAAGCTGGTTCCAGTTGCAGATCACGGCTGATCTGTGCTTCCGCCACCTTGGGATCATGGATTGAAAGCTGAGCCCCCTCCTCGAGCAGGTCGCGGGCGATGCGGATCGCCGGCGCTTCGCGTGTGTCGTTGGTGTTGGCCTTAAATGCAAACCCCAAAATCGCCAAACGTTTGCCCGTCACAGTTCCAAACAACTGTTCCACCACAAGGCGAGCAATGCGGTGTTGCTGCCATGTGTTCAGCTTCACCACACTTTCCCAATAGTCAGCGACTTCTGGGAGGCCGAAATGACGACAGAGATACACCAGGTTGAGGATGTCTTTTTGAAAGCAACTTCCACCAAAACCTGGGCCTGCATTCAAAAACTTTGAACCAATCCGGCTATCAGTTCCGATCGCCCGAGCCACCTCACGCACATCAGCACCACTGGCCTCGCAAAACGCTGCAATCGAATTGATCGAGCTGATGCGCTGAGCCAAAAAAGCGTTAGCCGTGAGCTTGGAGAGTTCACTACTCCAGAGGTTGGTTCGCAGGATCTTTTCCGGGGCAACCCAATGGCCATAAATCTCTGCCAACGCATCAATCGACGACGTGTCGTCTCCACCAATCAAGACACGGTCCGGGGACTCCAAATCACCGATAGCAGTGCCTTCTGCCAAAAACTCAGGGTTCGACAGCACAGAAAAGCTGTGGGACGAGCCCTCCTCCTGGGCTGCCTCCAAGATCGTTTTGATCGCAGCGGCCGTGCGCACCGGCAGGGTACTTTTTTCGACAACAATCGTGTGGCCTGTCGCCGCCGTTGCCACCTGACGGGCACAGGCTTCCACCCAGCGCAAGTCGCTGGCCTGTCCAGCACCAAGCCCCTTCGTCTTTGTTGGTGTGTTCACAGAAATGAACACCATGTCGGCGGAGGCAATTGACGCCTCCACAGCCGTGGAGAAGTGCAGGTTTCGACCCCGCGCCCGCGCCACCACGGCATCGAGCCCGGGTTCATACACGGGAAGCTTGGAGAGATCGGAATCATTCCAAGCATCAATCCGAGCCTGGTTGAGATCAACCACCGTCACTTGAATCGCAGGGCAGCGGTCAGCAATCACCGCCATGGTGGGCCCGCCGACATAACCCGCACCGATACAGCAGATGCGTTGAACCTTCACGCTGCTGTGTCCCCTTGAAGTGCAAGGAGATTACGGAAGGAGTCGATGGTGGGGGCCAAGCCTTGCTCCAGTGACACAGTCGGCTCCCAGCCCAAGGCACTCTTGGCAAAACCAATATCGGGCTGGCGTTGACGGGGATCGTCTGAGGGCAAGGGCTTTTCGATCAACGGCAGATCAGGGTTGATGCGTTGCCGCACCTGATCGGCCAACTCCCGAATCGTGAATTCATCAGGATTTCCCAGATTCATCGGACCGGTGTGCTCCCCACCCATTAACCGCATCAAACCATCCACCAAATCACTCACGTAACAGAACGAACGGCTCTGGGAACCATCGCCATAAATGGTGAGCGGCTCTCCACGGAGGGCCTGCACAATGAAATTGCTCACAACCCTGCCGTCATCGATCAACATCCGAGGCCCATAGGTGTTGAAAATGCGCGCTACACGCACTTCCACGGCATTCATCCGCTGGTAATCGAAGCAAAGGGTTTCCGCAATGCGCTTCCCCTCGTCGTAGCAGCTCCGAATTCCGATCGGATTCACTGAGCCGCGATAGCTTTCGGGCTGCGGATGAATCTCAGGATCGCCATACACCTCACTGGTGCTCGCCAGCAGCAGACGCGCACCAACGCGCCTGGCTAATCCGAGCATGTTGTAGGTGCCAATAAAACTGGTTTTCGCCGTTTTGACCGGATTGAACTGGTAGTGAATCGGAGATGCGGGGCAGGCCAGATGCCAAATGCGATCCACCTCAAGCTTGATGGGCTCGGTGACGTCGTGGCGGATTAACTCAAAGCGTGGGTGACCAATCCAGCGATCGATGTTGCATTTACGACCGGTGAAGTAATTGTCGAGACAAATCACCTCTTCACCGGCGTCCATCAACCGATCAATCAGGTGAGAGCCAAGAAAACCAGCTCCTCCAGTGACTAAATGAATCCGCATTAGCGGCTCTGTAAGAGATCCACCATCGCGGAGATGGCATCAATTGCCCAGGTGGACTCATCTCCTTTCTCGAGAAGCGGCTTGATCAACACCTCATTTCGACCCGCCTCCTCATCTCCCAGTACCAGGGCAAAACGCGCGCCACAGCGGTCCGCCCGCTTGAACTGCTTCCCAAAAGCAGCCCCACTGCTATCGAGCTCCACTATCAAACCCTGAGATCGCAAGGCGCGAGCCAAGACAAGCGCAGCTTGCTCAGCCTGAACGCCCCGGTTCACCAGATAGGCATCCGGCTTCGGCGCACGCGTGAGTTGGGCAGCACGACCTAGGGGTTCAGCTTTCGCAGCTTCCTCAAGCACCAAAAGCAGACGCTCTAAGCCAAGGGCCCATCCCACAGCAGGGGTGTCTACACCACCCAATTGACCGATCAAACCGTCGTAACGACCTCCGCCACACACTGTCGCCTGAGCACCGAGCTGGTCACTCGTGATTTCAAAAGCGGTGTGGCAGTAGTAATCCAAACCACGCACCAAGCGATGGTTAAGACAAAACGGGATCCCAAGGGTGGTCAGCCCGTGCTGCACAGCTTCAAATCGGCTTCGACTCTCAGGGCTCAAGGACTCCGTCAACGTCGGAGCCGATTCCAACAACAGCTGAGTCGCCTTGTTTTTGGAATCCAGAATCCGCAGCGGGTTCGTGGACAAACGGGCGCGAGAATCCTCATCCAACTGATCCACTCTCTGCTCGAGCCAGCCCACAAGAGCCGTACGAAAAGCCTTCCGATCATCAACTGAACCGAGGCTGTTCAGTTGCAATTCCAAACCACCCACACCCAACGACGCCAAAAAATCCCAAGCGAGGGCAATCACCTCGACATCGGAACGAGAACTCGACGCCCCAAGCCACTCCACACCAATCTGATGAAATTGCCGTTGACGTCCGGCCTGGGGACGCTCATAACGAAACATCGGTCCGGCGTACCAAAGCTTCTGGGGCCCCTGGGTGAGCAGGCCATGCTGCAGTGCTGCACGCACCACCGATGCCGTCCCTTCCGGACGCAGCGTGCATGAACGGTCTCCACGATCGCGAAAGGTGTACATCTCCTTTCCCACAACGTCTGTGGCCTCACCAATGCCACGGCAAAACAGGTCCGTAGGTTCCATCAGCGGCGTGCGGATCTCTCCAAAACCAGAGCGTTGAAAATGGATGCGAGACGCAGCTTCAACGGCTTGCCAGCGCTGCAATACATGCGGCAGCAAATCAACCATCCCCCTCAGGCTCTGCAGCTGCGTCACGGTGCTGGGTTCTACGTCAATTGCCCAGTCTGCAGGGAGATCACCCTTGAATACTTCCACTGGCAACGAGGTCCATCAAAGCCAGCTGACGCGTGACACAGACATCGAGGTCATAAGTACCCTCCACCGTGCGGCGCGCCTCAACCCCAAAAGCTTTGGCTCGCTCTCGATTGCCAAGCAGTTCAGCTGTAGCCGTAGCGAGATCTACGGGAGAGAAGAAGTCCACCAATAAGCCGTTATGACCATGGCGAATCACTTCGCGCACCGGAGCCGTATCGGAGCCGACAACGGCACAACCACAGGCCATCGCCTCCAACAGGCTCCAGCTCATCACAAAGGGATAGGTGAGATACACGTGGCA
>JADHRU010000034.1 GCA_016777265.1 Synechococcus sp. BS30m-G31 | reverse complement strand
GAGGCTGAGTTCAACGGTGGAGCCGGAGATAGCAACGCCTGTGACGGCATTGACTGAGCCATCGGTTGTGACGGCGAATGTGGAGGCGGCTGCAGTTGTGGAGGAGAGGGCCTCGTTGTAGGTGAGGACAACTTTGCTGCCGTCGGTTGAGGTGGCAGCTGAGGAGAAGGATGGAGCAGTGCCAGCAACGGTGGAGTTGTTGGTGACAGACGTGCTGGTTAGGGAGGCGGCGTCATTGCCAGTGTTGTCTTGAACAGCATTGGCGTCGTTACCGGATGTTGGATCGGTGTAGGCAACGGTGACCGTCTGATCGTTTTTGACGGTGTTGGTGAGGGTGAGCTCAACGGTGGAGCCGGAGACGGCAACAGCGGTAACGGCGTTAGCGGAGCCGTCTGTTGTGACCGCGAAGTCGGATGTTGCGGCTGTTGTGGAGGAGGTGGCGCTTGCCCAGTCGCTTGCCTCCTCATAGGAGAGTGCTTTGTCATAAGTGAGGACAACTTTGGTTCCATCAGTGGATGTAGCCGCTGATTGGAAGGTGGGTGCGCTTGTATTGAAGCGAAGTTGTTCTTTGGGGACGAGTTGGGTGTAGTTCGAATACTGACGAAGCGCTAATCTCCCTACCTCAGTGTTCTCAGCGAATTCAATTTTTATGCTGTACCACTGGCCATTTGTGAGGCCTGTTGCTGTAACTAAGTCGTACGTCTGAGGGTGGTCGGTCGGGTTGTTGACTGCCAGTTCACCGTTAATCCAGATGCGAACTCTGTCGTCGCTAAGTGTGTACCAGCGATTTGTTCCTGTTGCATAAGCTTGGATTTCTCCTTGGGCACGTATTGACCATTCATCTCCATCCCCCGTGTCATAACTGTCATCAAGGTTGATCGTTTCCTCGATATTTGTTGCAACTAGGCTGTCAAAGTTAATCCCTTGGTATAGCTCAACATTTAGCCCGTCAACGTAAGGCATATTTTTAGTGGATTAACGACCAGACAAAAAATTATGAGTGTTCCCTGAGCGTTTAATGAGGCAAAGGCTTATTTATGCTCTATTTGGACCATGTTTAAGGAGGCACGCGTTCATTTAGGTGCTAAGTGGACTACTTCCTCCAAGGCATGCCTGAAAGCTGTGGCTCCGCTTCCCATCCAGATAGCGCGATCCGATGCTGGTTGGGTTAGGCCGCCAGATTTCGGAACCTGGTGAACTGGGGCTCGAACAGCAGTTTCACGGTGCCAACAGGGCCGTTGCGGTGTTTGGTGAGAATCACTTCGGCGATGCCGCGATCCTGGGTTTCTGGGTTGTAGTACTCGTCGCGGTAGATCATCAACACCAGGTCGGCGTCTTGCTCAATCGATCCCGATTCCCGCAGGTCGCTCAGCATCGGCCGTTTGTTGGTGCGTGATTCAACGCCACGGCTGAGCTGGGAGAGCGCAATCACCGGCACATTCAACTCACGGGCCATTCCTTTTAGAGCTCGCGTAATCCGTGAGATTTCCTGCACCCGGTTGTCGGGGGTGGATCCCTCCATCAGCTGCAAGTAATCGATCACCACCAGCCCCAGTTCTTTGCCCTGTTCGGCCATCAACCGTCGGCAGAGTGAACGCATCTCCAGCACTCCGGAGTTGGGTTTGTCGTCGATGTAGATCGGCAGTTGTCCGAGGGTGTTGATGCCTTGGCCGAGCAGGGGCCACTCCTCCTGTTGCAATCGCCCCGTCCGCAGCCGTCCGGCTTCAATGCCCACTTCCATCGACAGCAGCCGGTAGGTGAGCTGTTCTTTGCTCATCTCCAAGCTGAAGATGCAAACCGGCAGGTCGTGCAGTTGGGCCACGTTCTTGGCCAGGTTCAGCACGATTGAGGTTTTACCCATGGCCGGCCGGCCAGCCACGATGATCAGGTCGCTGCGCTGCAGGCCCTGGGTCATCGCATCCAGGTCGTAGAAGTTCACCGGAATGCCGGCCACCGAGGTGCCCAGCGAGCGGCTTTCGATTTCTTCGAAGGTTTGAGTGAGGATTTCGGCGGTGGGGGTGAGCCCTTTGGAGGGCTTTTCCTGGCTGATGGCAAAAATCGTTTGTTCGGCTTGATCGAGCACCTGCTCCATCGGCAGGCTTTGATCGAAGCCCAGCTTGATCACTTCATTGCCCGAACGGATCAACTGGCGGCGCAGGAACTTGTCCATCACCAGGCGAGCCACCTGCTCAATCGAGGCTGTGGAGCTCACCCGCTCCACCAGTTCAATCAGTCGTCCGTTCCCGCCAACCTTTTCAAGTGATCCAGTGTCCGCCAGCCAGGCGGTCATCGAGGTGAGGTCGGTGGGTTTGCCTTGCCCGTGCAGCATCAGGGCTGTACGAAACATCTCCCGATGGGCATTGAGGTAAAACGCCTCAGGCTGCAGGATGTCGGCAACTCTCCCAATCGCGTCTGGGTCCAACAAAATGCCACCCAACACCGCTTCCTCTGCCTCGAGGTTCTGGGGTGGAACGGAATCGGGGAGGCCTTCAAAGCTTGGCTCTTGATTCCGTCGTTCTCGTCCGTAGCCCGAGCGTCCCCCTTTGACCGATTCGTCGTTGTCTGACTGGGGGGCGCTCACCATGGCGGCAAGGTGCAGCTAAGAGTGTTTCCACTCTGGCCGAACCGAGCCGATTCGCTGCAAATCAGTAGCTCACCACTTCGAGGTTGATTTCGGCCGTCACTTCGCTGTGCAGCTTCACCGTCACGGTGTATTTGCCCGTGCGGTGGATTTCAGGCACCAGGATGTCGCGGCGATCGATCTCCTTCTTGGTCGATTCTTCGATCACTTCAGCGACGTCGCCATTGGTCACGGTGCCGAACAGCACGTTGTCTTCGCCAACCTGCTTCTTCACGGTGAAGCGGCCGATGGTGTCGAGAGCTGTCTTGAAGTTCAGTGCTTCTTGCTTCAGAGCGGCTTGACGCTCAACTTCCTTGGCACGGCGGTGCTCCACCTGCTTCATCACCGCAGGTGTGACAGGCACAGCCTTGCCGAAGGGCATGAGGTAATTACGGGCATAGCCAGGGGCTACGTCCACGAGATCTCCGTTTTTGCCGAGGCTGAGGATGTCCTCGTTCAGAACGACTTGTACGCGTTTGGGCATGGAACTCCGACCGACAACGACTACGGGGCGATCCGGAATATTACGACCTCAGCCGTCCCAAGGAGATCGATGGGGCTGCCGTGGCATTTGGGTCACGAGCCAAATGCGTGGATTGGAGCCTCTGGTCGTGAAGACTCGCTCATCAAAAATTTGATCATTCTCGACCGTGCTCAACACATTGAAACGTCTATAGCCAACTCCAATGGTGTTCACCGTTGCGTCGTTGAACGTTCTATTGATTGATTAGTAAAGATTATTTTTTACTCTTTGATGGGTGTGAAGCCCCGTATACCACTGCTTTGGGTTAGGCAGGTTTGATTGGTAAGCGGATGTTTTTGGCGAGGCCTAGGACTCGCATCAAGCGGATGTGTTCCCAGGTGAGGTCGGTTTGTCCTTTCTGGAGTCCGTGGCATGCGGAGTGAGGGAAAGCGTGATGGTTGTTATGCCATCCCTCGCCAAAGGTGAGCGCCGCCACCCATTTGTTGTTGCGGGAGGCATCGCCGCTGTCGTAGGCGATGGTTCCCCAGCAGTGCGTGGCGGAGTTCACCAGCCAGGTCACGTGGTACACGAGCACAAGCCTTAAGGGGATGCCCCAAAGCACTAAAGCCCATCCACCAGCGCCGGTGCTGGAACCGATGACGAAGAGTAGAAAAGCCAGCGGAAATTGCAGGTAGAGGAAATTCCGGTTGAGCCAGCGGTAATACGGGTCACTGCTGAGGTCCCCACTGAGGCGCGGGATCGCCTGCATGGCTGGAATCGTCTCAAACATCCAGCCCATATGGCTCCACCAGAAGCCTCGATGGCTGTTGTGGTGATCCGCATCCGTATCTGAAAATTTGTGATGGTGGCGATGCAGTCCGGCCCAGGTAATGGGTCCTTGCTGGCAGCTCAAGGCACCACAGGTGGCAAAAAAGCGCTCCAACCACCTGGGAACCTGAAATGAACGATGGGAGAGCAGACGGTGGTAGCCGATCGTGACCCCTAGGCAGGCCGTTGCCCAGTACAAAATGCCGAGGGTGAGAACGGCTTGCCAGCTCCAGAAACGCGGCAGCAGAGCAAAGATGGCTGATGCATGCAGCACCACCATGAACACGATGGTGCCCCGACGTGGACTTTGAGAGGGAGCTGAGGCTCGCCCACCTTTTCGGGGAACGTGGAGCAAGCCAGCACGTTTCAAAGCCTTATGGGACGTGACCGGCCGGCTCGGTGGAGATGGCGTTCGATTCACGTCGGATATCACTTTGTTCGATCACTTTTCATTGTTTATAGCCGATGAGCTTTCCTAGATAAGGATTTGTCTTGGCCCAGCAGCCCATCACGACAGGACAACGCTGATTGTTAAGCCTGCTGCCCTTCGCGGCCGATGGCTTGACGTGATTTTGGCTGCTTGGCAAGCAATAAAAAAACCCTGGGGGATTTCTCATCCACCAGGGTTTAAAAATTGAATGAACGCCTTGTTTAGGGGTTGTACGCGGCTTCTCGGACGCGTCTCGCGAGGCCAAACCGTTTTAAGAGACGAACGTGTTGCCAGGTGATATCGAATTCAAACCAGCGCAAGCCGTGGCGTGCACTCGCAGGGTGAGCGTGGTGATTGTTGTGCCAGCCCTCTCCAAACGACAGGACGGCCACCCACCAGCAATTGCGCGACAGATCGGGTGAATCAAAGTTGCGGTAGCCGAAGGCGTGGGTCGCCGAGTTCACAAGCCACGTGACGTGATACACAACCACGAGGCGTAGGGGAATGGCCCAGAGAACGAGACCTAAGCCGCCGCCATGAACTTGGGCGGCTTCGCCATACCAATACAAACCCAAGCCCAAGGGGATTTGCAGGAGCAAGAACCAGCGGTCGAGCCAGCGATAAAAAGGATCACATTGAAGATCTCCGGCATAGCGATCGAGCTCTTTCAGCGCGGGTATTTCATGGAGCATCCATTCGCTGTGGGCCCACCACAAACCGCGTCCAGCATCGTGATGGTCAGAGGGTTGATCGGAAAAGCGGTGGTGATGGCGGTGCAGCCCCACCCATTCGATCGGTCCGCTCTGGCAGGCAAGCGTGCCCATAATCACCAGAGCCCGTTCCAGCCACACGGGAACCACGAGGCTGCGATGGGCCACCAAGCGGTGCAGGCCGAGGGTGACCCCTAGAACGGTCATCCAATACAACACCCCGAAGACAACAATGGCCTGCCAGCTCCAGAACTGTGGAAGCAAGGCCACGGTGGCCAGGATGTGATTGACCAGCATGAAGCCGGTGGTTCCTGTTTTTAAACGCCTTTGACGGGCAGGCAATGGCCCGCGGGGGCCCGTTACAGCAGCCCTAACGCGAAGCTCGCGGCTATCAGCTGGTTGCGAGGAAACCAATCGGAATCTCCTGGAATCGACAGTGCCGCTCAAAAAGGAAAACTAGGGAGCGGATGGTGCCGTTGATAACGGAAATCTAAAGGAGTTCTCGCCTTGCAGCGGATCAGCGTGATTAAGGCGAGAGCGCAGCATGGAGCCTGGGAACGGTTCCAACACATGGAGGCCTGGTGACGAGCGCGATTGCAAGGAAGCTGATCGATTCTGTGAGCCAGCACCAGGCGCCCCTAGCTGCGCAGCGAACATCTGCGGTGGAACAACGCTTGCAGCGTGTCTTGGCTGCGTTTGCTGCGGAGCGGTTGGGGACGCAGCACTTTGCTTCCCTCACTGGCTACGGCCATGGAGATCAGGGCCGTGATCTGGTGGATCGAGTGTTTGCCAGGGTTCTTGGGGCTGAGGCGGCAGCGGTGCGAATGCAGTTTGTCAGTGGCACCCATGCAATTACGGCAGCGTTGTTTGGCGTGCTGCGGCCTGGTGATCGTTTGCTTTCAATCACCGGTCGTCCCTACGACACCCTTGAGGAAGTCATCGGTTTGAGGGGGACGGGTCAGGGGTCGTTGGCCGATTTTGGGATCGATTACGACGAAGTGCCGTTAACGCCTGAGGGGGTTGTGGATCGGGTGGGTCTGGATCAGGCGCTGGCTCTGCCTCAGCGCATGGTCTTGATTCAACGCAGTTGTGGCTACAGCTGGCGCCCGTCGTTGTCGGTGAAGGAAATCGGTGAGCTCTGCGCCCTCATCCATGCGCGTCAGCCCAATTGCATTTGTTTTGTCGACAATTGCTACGGAGAATTGGTGCAGGACTGTGAGCCACCGGAGGTCGGAGCTGATCTGGTAGCGGGTTCGTTGATTAAGAACCTTGGGGGGACCATCGCCCCCACCGGCGGTTACGTCGCGGGTCGGGCTGACCTGGTGGACCAGGCCTGTTGCCGCTTAACGGCCCCTGGTATCGGTCGTGAAGGTGGGACTGGGTTTGATCTGCAGCGCCTCGTTTTGCAGGGATTGTTTCTGGCCCCACAGATGGTGTCTGAGGCTTTGATTGGTGCTGATCTCGTGGCCGGTGTGTTTGAGCGTCTTGGCTTTGCCGTTCAACCGAGGCCAGGCGCTGTGCGCAGCGACCTCATCCAGGCGGTTTGTCTTGGCAGTCCGGAGGCCTTGAAAACGGTCTGCCGTGCTTTTCAAGCCTGTTCACCGGTGGGGGCTTATCTCGATCCAGTACCGGCTGCAATGCCTGGCTATGCCAATGATTTGGTGATGGCTGGTGGCACGTTTATTGACGGATCAACGAGCGAATTTTCTGCAGATGCTCCTTTGCGAGAGCCGTTCAATTTGTTTGTTCAAGGCGGAACCCACCGTGCTCACATCCAGTTGGCTTTGGCTGAAGCCCTCACGGCACTCGATGCGGCGGGACTGATCACTCTCCCTCAAACTGAGATCATCTAATTCACCTCCGTTTGTCTGATGGCGTTCGAGTTCCCCGCCGCCTATCGCTTTGCCGACAGCCACGAATACGCCCATCTCGATGGTGAGCTCATTCGCGTTGGCATCAGTGCTTTTGCTGTTGATCAGCTCGGCGACATTGTTTTTGTCGATCTTCCCGATGTGGGCGCCAGCCTCGATAAGGGCACCAGCTTTGGTTCTGTGGAGTCGGTGAAAGCTGTCGAGGACATGTACGCCCCTATTGCAGGGGAAGTGGTTGAGCGCAATGAAGCGGTGCTGGCCAGCCCAGAAGAACTTCAGAACGACCCCCATGGCGCGGGGTGGCTTCTGGTGGTACGACCAAGTGATCCAGCACAACTCGAAAGTTTGCTCGATTCAGCCACCTATTCCGCGAAGGTGAACGCCGGTTGATAACGGGAGGCGGTCGCCCTTCTTTAAGATCACCGACTTCCTCCGCTGCAGACCGTGACTTCCCCTTTTCTGCAGCGGCATGTGGGCCCAAGCGACGCTGAGCAACACCAGATGCTGCAAGCGCTGGGGTATCAGCACATGGATGATTTCATCAAGGACGTTGTCCCCGATGACATTCTTGACGCCGCGCCGCCACGCGATGTTCTTCCGCCCGGTTGTGGGGAAGCAGAGGCACTGGCGAATCTCGGCACGATTGCGGCTGAGAACCGTGTTCAACGATCGCTGATTGGTCTTGGCTATCACGGCACAGCAACGCCGGCGTTGATTCAACGTCACGTGTTTGAGAACCCTGCTTGGTACACCGCTTACACCCCGTATCAAGCGGAGATCGCCCAAGGGCGGCTTGAAGCGTTGCTGAATTTTCAGACGTTGATCAGTGAGCTCACTGGGCTTCCGATCGCAAATGCTTCATTGCTGGATGAAGCCACGGCCGCCGCAGAAGCGATGGGCTTGAGCTTTGGTGTTTGTCGACGTCCCGAAGCGAATCGTTTCCTGGTCGATCGCAATGTGCTGCTACAGACCTGGGCTGTGCTGCAAACCAGGGCAGAGCCATTGGGAATTGAGCTTGAGCGGGTTGACCCCGAGCAGATGGCTTTCAATCAAAGCGTTTTTGGAGTGCTGTTGCAGCTCCCCGGTGCCGACGGGTTGCTCTGGGATCCCACTGCTGTGATCGAGCGTGCCCATGAGCAAGCTGCTCTGGTCACGGTGGCGATTGATCCATTGGCGCAGACCCTGTTCGTCCCCGTAGCGGATTTTGGTGCTGATATTGCCGTGGGCAGTGCCCAACGCTTTGGTGTTCCGATGGGATTCGGTGGGCCCCATGCGGCATTTTTTGCCACGCGAGAGGCCTATAAACGTCAAATCCCTGGACGCCTTGTGGGGGAGTCGAAAGATGCCGAGGGCAACCCTGCGTTGCGCCTGGCATTGCAGACCCGTGAGCAGCACATCCGCAGGGATAAGGCCACGAGCAACATCTGTACGGCGCAAGTTTTGTTGGCGGTGATCGCTTCGTTTTATGCGGTCCACCATGGCCCCGATGGCCTACGAGCCATCGCCGAGCGGATTGTTGGTCTCCGTCTGCATTTCGAAGCTGGCCTTCGCAACCTTGCCTTCACGGTGGATCAGGCCGACCGCTTCGACACCGTCACCGTCACCACCCCCCATGCACCGCTGTTGCACGCAGCGGCGGTGGAGGCGGGATT
Organism: Synechococcus sp. BS30m-G31; assembly: GCA_016777265.1. Lineage (GTDB taxonomy): Bacteria > Cyanobacteriota > Cyanobacteriia > PCC-6307 > Cyanobiaceae > Parasynechococcus. The sequence goes on along the minus strand of JADHRU010000034.1, from coordinate 4,581 downwards.
CAACCTGAGGGTTATCCCCGATGGTGTGCCGACGTCCCAAGCCACTGGATTCGGCGTGAGCCTCGATGAATTCAGTGATCAGAAGGAGATCGGCCAACTCCTCGAAGCACTGGCTCAGGTGGTCGGTAAGCCTGCCCCGGCTTCACCCACCTCCCCAGCCGTCGATACGGCGTTGCGTGGTCTCCCATCGCGAACCCGCCCTTGGCTGACCCAGCCGGCCTTCCATCGCTACCGCAGTGAAACCGAACTGATGCGCTACATCCAGCGCTTGGTCAGTCGCGACCTGTCGCTGGTGCATGGAATGATCCCGCTAGGAAGCTGCACGATGAAGCTGAATGCAGCCGCAGAACTTCTGCCTGTGAGCTGGCCGGAGTTTGCCCGCTTACACCCTTTCGCTCCCTTGGATCAGGCGTTGGGCTATCGCCGTCTCGCCGATGATTTAGAGCGTTGGCTGGCGGCGCTGACTGGCTTTGCTGCTGTTTCATTGCAGCCGAACGCTGGCTCTCAGGGCGAATACGCTGGTTTGTTGGTGATTCGTGCCTGGCACCGTTCCCGCGGGGACGACCACCGAGATATTTGTCTGATTCCCACCAGTGCCCATGGCACCAATCCCGCTAGCGCTGTGATGGCGGGTCTCAAAGTGGTGGCGGTGGCCTGCGACGCCGAAGGCAATATTGATCAAGACGACCTTGCTGCCCGAGCAACCGAGTACGCGGATCGTCTTGCGGCCTTGATGGTGACGTACCCATCAACCCATGGTGTGTTTGAAACCGGGATCCGCCATATCTGTGAGGTGGTCCATAACCATGGCGGTCAGGTGTATCTCGATGGCGCCAATCTCAATGCTCAGGTGGGCCTTGCTCGCCCAGGAGCCTTTGGTGCCGATGTTTGCCATTTGAATCTGCATAAAACGTTCTGCATCCCCCACGGTGGTGGCGGTCCGGGGGTGGGTCCGATTGGTGTGGCAGCTCATCTGGCTCCTTTTCTGCCCGGACATCCCCTCCAAAAGCAAACCGCTTCGGCTATCGGACCTGTGTCTGCGGCAGCTCTGGGAAGCGCCAGCATCCTCCCGATCAGTTGGATGTATCTACGGATGATGGGGGCGGATGCACTTCGTCAGGCCAGTGCCGTGGCGCTGTTGTCCGCCAATTATTTGGCCCACCGTCTCGATGACCATTTCCCAGTGTTGTTCCGTGGCGCCACTGGCCGTGTTGCCCATGAATGCATCCTCGATTTGCGACCCCTCAAGAAAGATGCCGGAATCGATGTTGATGACATTGCCAAGCGACTGATGGATTATGGCTTCCATGCCCCAACAGTGAGCTGGCCGGTAGCGGGCACCGTGATGGTGGAGCCCACCGAAAGTGAAAGCTTGTCGGAATTGGATCGCTTCGCAGACGCGTTAATCGCCATCCGTGACGAGGTGCGAGCGATTGAAACGGGCGTGATGGATGCCTTGAACAATCCCCTAAAGCGTGCTCCCCACACCATGGCTGCGGTGATGGCTGAGGTCTGGGAGCGTCCCTACACCCGCCAACAGGCCGCTTTCCCCTTGCCGGATCAGGCCCAAAACAAAGTGTGGCCAGCGGTCGCTCGGATCGATAACGCGTTTGGTGACAGGAATTTGGTGTGTACCTGTCCTTCTGTGGAAGCTGTTGCCATTGCGGCCTAATTCGCGGCTTTGGACTGGTGCTTTTGCAGTTCAGCAGGTAAATTTTTACTGAAAACCGAATTAATTAGTTTGATTTCACCAGTCGTTCCGGCGATTGAAGTCACACTATGCGGCAACTGATTCGTCTGTCGGGGGACACCATGGATCGGGATGACACCACCAATTTGGGGCTTGGGCCCTTGCAGGGCCCAAGCCTTCCACAACTTCCAGAAGGCTTGGAATCGGCCTTCAACCGTGGACATACGCTTTCGATCGAAGGAACGAATGTTGTTCGTGTGCCCTTTGGCGTTCGCGAAGCACGCCGAACACGCCCTGAGCGGCCTAATCATTGGGCAACCTTGGTGATCCCTCTGCAACCGATCGGAAATCCAACGCCACCGCCAGCGGCTGCTTGAACTCAAGCGGCGTTGATTTCGGTGCTGTCTTCCGACAGCCTCCAATCGAGCAGAGTTTTCACATCAGCTAACGAACAGGATGGTGTCCGAAAGGGCAACAACCGCATCGGACTGCGTTCTGGACGCACCAGCCATCCTTTGTTGGTTTGTTCAAGTAGGAGGAATCCGCGGTAGCGCACGACCACCTCCTGACCAAGCAAAAATCCCATCGCTCAGGGAATCCATTGGTTGAAGTGAATCCATTTCAAGGCACAAGATGTGGTGTGCCAGTCAACCGCTGATTTTTTTTAGAATTGAATCGATTGCGTTGTCATCTGTTGACAAAACCGAAGCTTTAACTGCGTTTGCACTTGTTTTCTCTGTTACTTAGTGGCAGGAAGTTTGATGTATTGCTGGATACTCTTTGGTGTCGTTAATCAGCGAAGCACCACAGGTAGTGCTTCAGTCAAATTCAACAAGTCAATCGCCGGCAGCCTTGATGTTGATGCTTTGCTTCTGAGCAGGCTGGACTTGATTGGTCAGTCTGATCTCGCCTGAACTGGTTCAGAGCTTTAACGGTTGTTGTTGCAACAGGCGTTGGAGGAGATCTTCAATGCTGTCGTCTTTGGCGGGTTTGGCGTAGTTGCTAAGCAATTGCCGGCCCACCACTTCTGCGCCGAGGTGTGTGAGCTGGATTCGCATCGAGATCAACGCTTCCATGCCCCCTCCTCCTGAATGGGTGGCCATGGCAATGGGACGGCCATTGAATAGGGCCCGAAAGTCATCGCCTTGAACCGAAAGCCAGGCAATGGCATTGCTGAGGCAGGGCGGGATCGATCCGTTGTATTCCGGGGCGCAAATCACCCAGCGAGGTGCTGATGTCAGCAACCCCTGGAGAGGGGAGATGGCTGTTGGTATCCCATTGGCTGCTTGGGTTCTGGGGGTGAATAGTGGTAGGTCGAGCGTTGTGAGATCCAGAAGTTCGCTCTGTTGGCCCAGGCTGCGAGCGCTTGCTTGGAAGCGTTGGGCCAACTTGAGGTTTTCACCATTGCTGGCAGCAATCACCAATACATCGAGCGGCTTCTCTGAGCTCATGGCCGGGGCATTTCATCATCGAAATTGAATTGTGCCTGATGTCTGTTTGATCACGCCATGGCTGCCGTAGCAAAAATGTCCGTTCTTGCTGAGCCTCAGGCGGTCTTCAATTCCGCTTCTCTGTAAGGCACAAAGCTGGCTTTGCGAACGCCGCAAATCGGGCAGCTCCAATCATCCGGAATCGCTTCAAAGGCTGTGCCGGGCTCAATACCGGAGTCGGGATCGCCTTCTTTGGGGTCGTAAATCATCGAGCACACCTTGCAGATCCACAGGCCGGACACGGGCTCATCGGCTACGCCCGCTTTTCCCCCTCCCGCTAAAGCTTTTAAGGCCACCCCATAGCGTTCCGCATGGTGCTGTTCGATGGGGGAAAGCAGGCCAAAGTTTTTGGCCGCGGTGTGGAAGAGTCCGGCGTGCTCTTTTGATTCGTCCACTTGTCCTTGGAATTCTGCTTCGGCCCCCTGATCACGATCGGTGCGGGCTTGGGCTGCGAACTCTGGGTACATGGTGGTGTACTCATAGGTTTCCCCTTCGATCGCCAGGTCGAGGCACTGCTTGAGGATGGCGTTCTTCTGATCGTCACTGAGCGTGGCGGCATCGCCGACGACCAGTTCTGGGTGGAGCAAGCGGAAATGGGCGAAGGCATGCTCGGTTTCTTGAGCAGCGGTTTCGCGGAAGAGTTTGGCGAGATCGTTATGGCCTAATTGCTTCGCGACGTCAGCAAAAAAGAGGTATTTGCGATTGGCCATGCTTTCTCCCCCGAAAGCGGCTTCGAGGTTGGCTTGAGTGCCTGGCTTTGAAAGATCCAATGCAGTTCGGCGTATCAAATGACTCTATAGCAACTCATACCCGTTATGAGTTCGCCTTTGGGTTCAGTAGTTGGCCCCGCTGCGCCGATGGTGGATCGCTGTTTGGCCTTCAGCATCGAAAAGGCCCCCATGGTTCACCTCGGCGTAGATCAGCCAATGGTCGCCACATTCCATGCGTTGTTTCACGCTGCCTTCCAGCCAAGCCAGGGCATCCGGCAGGAGCGGCTGGTCGCCTGGGCTGGTTTTGAGTTCGAGGTCCGCGAAGCGATTCGCCCCCGGCTCGAACGGTTGCAGAAATTGCTTCATCAGGCCGCTCTCCCGTCCCTCTGCCAAAACATTGAGAGCGAAACAGTCGCCTTTGTGCAATAGAGCTTCGACGGCTCGATCTTTGGCCACGGCGACCGTGATGCCAGGTGGTGCGAAGCTTGCTTGGCTCACCCAGCTGGCCACCATGGCGCCGCTGAGATCACCTTTTTGTGTCGTTAACACGCACAACGAGCCCAAGACCCGTCCGAGGGCCAGGACTGCTGGATCGCTTCGGCTTTCGCTGAGCCCACCCGCACTGCGGCGTTGAGCTCGTTTCTGAGCCTTGAGGAGTTGGCGTCCAAACCGTGTTCCGGTTTCCTCCAGT
>JADHRU010000033.1 GCA_016777265.1 Synechococcus sp. BS30m-G31 | reverse complement strand
CTTCAGAGTTGCCCACTTCGCCAAGGGTTGCGTAGCACTCACGCCGGACCAACCGAACTTCGGTGGAAGGCAGTTTGAGAGCGACATAGTCGCCTTCTTTGGCCATCACCTGAGCACTAGCTCCAGCGGTTCGAACCATTTGTCCACCGCGACCGGCATAAAGCTCGACGCAATGCACACTCGAACCAAGGGGAACGGATGAAAGCGGCATTGCATTGCCGTTTTCGATCGGAGCTTCTGGACCGGACACAACGGTTTGGCCAACCTCAACTCCTGCTGGAGCAAGGATGTAGCGCTTTTCGCCATCGGCGTAAAACAACAAGGCCAATCGCGCATTGCGATGGGGGTCGTAATGGATTGCGGCCACCTTCGCGGTAATGCCGTGCTTGTTACGGCGGAAATCCACGAGGCGGTACAACCGCTTATGGCCACCACCGCGGTGGCGACAGGTGATGACACCTCTGTTGTTGCGGCCTTTTTTGCGGTGCTTGGACACCACAAGTTTCTTCTCCGGCTTGCGGCCGGTGACCTCACTGAAGTCGGTGACAACGCGGGTGCGTGTACCGGGGGTGTAGGGGCGGAATTTACGGATTGCCATGACGATTCAGACTCCTCAGGCCTCGGGGAAGAGTTGGATCGAGTTGCCCTCCGCTAAGCGCACCACTGCCTTCTTCACTTGGGCACGTTTGCCAGCGAAGCGGCCCATCCGACGGGACCGTCGAGGAGGGTTCATGGTGCTGATGCCGGTGACCTTCACATCAAAGAGCTGCTCGATGGCGGCTTTGATGTCTGGCTTAGCGGCGCGGTGGTCCACCTCGAAGGTGTACTGATTCAACTCGAGGGCACGGGTTGCCTTCTCGGTGATCAATGGTCGGCGGATGACATCCGCCAGACGGGATTGGAAACGCTCAGTCATCTCCGTAAACCTCCTGGATGGTTGTAAGAGCGTCCTCTCCCACGACCAAAGAATTGGCGTGGAGTAGGTCGAAGACGTTGAGATGATTCGCTGAAATCAGCTTGACTTTGTCCAGGTTTCGCACGGAGCGACGGACCATTTCGGATGGGTTCGTCAAAACGATCAACACCTTGGTGTCTGCGGCGATGCCGAGGCGTCCGAGAACTTCGGTGATCTCACGCGTTTTTGGAGCTTCAAGGGCTGTCCCGAAGTCCTTCACAACGGTGATGTCGTCGATACGAGCCATCAGCGCTGTGCGCAAGGCCGAACGACGCTCCTTGCGGTTCATCGCAAGGTTGTAGCTCCGAGGCTTGGGCCCAAAAATGACGCCACCGCCTGGACGCAGAGGGGTTCGCACAGAACCTTGCCTTGCACGTCCTGTTCCTTTCTGCTTATAAGGTTTGCGGCCACCACCACGGACTTCTGACCGGGTGAGAGTGCTTGCGGTGCCCTGGCGCATGTGAGCCTGCTGTCGCAAGACTGCACGGTGCATCAAGTCAACCGCTGTGGCTTCTTTCGCCACTTTCAGGTCCAAGGTTGCCTTTCCGGCTTCCTTCCCCTGCCAATCGCGGACAACACAACTAGCCATCACTTATCTCCTTTGGCAGGTTTTGCGCCCACACGCACGGCTGGTTTGATGTTCAGCAGTGCGCCCGGTTTGCCTGGCACGGAACCTTTGACGACCAGCAGGTTGCGATCGCTATCGATGCGAAGGATGGTCAAACCGCGGGTCGTGATTTTCTTGCCGCCGTAACGGCCAGACATCCGTTTGCCGGGGTAGACCCGCCCTGGCGTGGTGCCAGCACCGATGGAGCCGGGTTGCCGGTGGTTTTTAGAACCGTGGGTCATCGGGCCGCGGGTGAAACCGTGGCGTTTCTGAAGACCTGCAAAACCGCGACCCATTGTGTCGCCGCTGACATCCACCTTTTGACCAGCTTCGAAATCGCTGACCGTGATGGGTCCACCGAGTTCGAGACCGTCGACGTTGTCGACGCGGTACTCGCACAGATGGCGCAGAAGATCTTCACCTGATTTGGCGAGATGGCCTTTAAAAGGCTTGTTGATCAGTTTCTCGCGGGTTTCGCCGAAACCGATCTGCACCGCGGCATAACCATCGGTGTCATCGTTTTTGAGTTGTGTGATGCGGCAGGGACCGGCCTCGATCAAAGTGACCGGGATGGCTCTGCCCTGCTCGTCGAAGAGCTGGGACATGCCCAGCTTCTTCCCGAGAATGCCGATTGACATGGGGGGAGAAAGCGCCAGCGGGGACAAGCGCTACCCGATTTCTCGGATAGTGCAAAGGTGCTGATCGGAATAACGCAGTCGTGGTCAGAAGGTCGTCCAAAAGTTGGACGAATTCCGAATGGAGCTAGCGAACGATTCAGCGAGGCTGAGACTTGTTTGGGCAACGAGTTGCACAAAAAGTTTCTCGGCGAAATTTCAATAAAGAATTGAAATTTGCACTGGCCTGAAGATCCGGCGCAATCGCCGAATCTGTTCTACCGACTGGAGGCCCGGCTAGCGGACGGGCACAGAAACGCAGAACAAACAACAAACCTACAACACCACTGAGAGATTCCTTCCGACTTCGTCTCTTGAGCTGCCAGACTCTCCCAAGTGATGCATGCCCCGATGCCCCTGCTTCTCACCGGTCGGGGATTCCGTCGTGATCTCGAAGCCAATGGATGCCTTGCGGTCCATGCTCCCCTCGAAGGAGGTGCTGAGACGCGTCTGTTACGTCGCCTCCGGGGGGCTGGGTATCGCACACGAATGACATCAGCCCGTGGCTTGGGTGATCCAGAAGTGTTCTTGACCCAAAAGCACGGGATTCGTCCACCACATCTCGGTCATAACTGTGTGGGTCGTGGTGCTGCCGTTGGTGAAGTTCAGCAAGTTGTTCCTCTCATCGGAGATCTCCTCGACGGAGACGATTCAGTAGCGCTTTGGCTTCTCGAAGGTCAGGTTTTGTCGCGCTCAGAGCTGTTATCTCTGTGCGATCTCTGTAAGCGAGAACCCCGTTTGCGCATCATCGTGGAGATGGGTGGAGCGCGGAGCCTTCGATGGCAGCCAATGAAAGCTTTACTAGGCGCCTGAGCCCTGAGGAGTCGCTGGTCCGTGGCCGTTGGGTCAAATTAATTTGTGGTGCCAGCAACCAAGACCTTCCTGCGATTACAGATCTGTGTGCGGTGTATGCCACGGCAGGTGTTCATTGCGTTGATGTGGCTGCTGACCCTGCAGTGGTCCATGCGGCAAGACAGGGTTTGGATTGGGCGGAGACGCGCAGTGGTTGGCGTCCCTGGCTGATGGTGAGCCTTAGCGATGGATTAGACGTCCACTTTCGTAAGGCTTGGTTCGACCCCACATGTTGTCCACCTCAGTGCGAACGTCCTTGCCAGCGGGTTTGTCCCGCTGAAGCTATTGCTGATCGTGGAGCTGTTGACGCTTCGCTTTGCTACGGCTGTGGACGTTGCTTGCCGGCGTGTCCCTATGGACTGATTGAGGAACGGGATCATCGTCTTGATTTAGGGGCAGTTGGTGCGCTGCTGAGGTCGATACGCCCCGACGCCGTTGAGATCCATACCGCTCCCGGCCATGACCAAGGTTTTGAGGCCTTGCTGCAGAACCTTGATCAGCCATCACTCTCGCTGCGTCGCCTGGCTGTGAGCTGTGGATTGGAAGCCCATGGCATGGCCGCTGAGCAACTCGCGACAACGTTTTGGCGCCGCCATTCCCGTCTGCGATGCCGCGGTTTTAGTCCGCTATGGCAGCTCGATGGACGGCCGATGAGTGGTGATGTGGGGGCTGGGACCGCCCGCTCTGCGGTTCAACTGTGGAGAGCGATGCGTTCCATCGCGCCTCCGGGCCCTCTTCAATTGGCCGGTGGAACCAACCACCACACCCTGCAGCATCTCAATCGCGACGAACGACCCGCAGGGATTGCTTTTGGTGGTGTGGCACGACGACTGCTTCTTCCGCTGTTGAAAGAAGCCCAACTCCGAGGCCAGTCGCTAAGGCAGTGGCCTGAAGGGTGGGAGGAGGCTGTGGCATTGGCGCGCGAGTTAGTGACGCCATGGATGAGTCGATCTTGCTAAAAAGCAATGAGTCTTTGAGCTCATGGTTACGCAGCGGGTCACGGATGATCTCGATCGACTTCTCGACTTGCTGCCGCAATCGGTGCGGCTTGCGTTGTCTTCAGAAGCGAGTCATGACCAACTCCTGGAGGTGGTGCTCGATTTAGGGCGGATTCCGGAGGCGCGCTACCCAGGCCGTGCAAGCGCCCTAGGCGATCGTGCGATTACGCGAGATGATCTGGCCGACGTGGTCGACAAATTGGGTCGTTTCGGTGCTGATAATCGCGCCGGAATTGAGCGGACCCTCCACAGGATCAGTGCCATCCGAAATCGGCAGGGAGAGGTGGTCGGCCTCACCTGTCGTGTTGGTCGTGCAGTCTTTGGCACCGTGGCGATGGTGCGTGACCTTCTCGACAGTGCTCAGTCGTTGCTGCTGATGGGACGACCGGGCGTGGGAAAGACCACAGCATTGCGAGAAATTGCCCGTGTTCTTGCCGATGAGATGCAGCGTCGGGTCGTCGTGATCGACACAAGTAATGAGATTGCGGGTGATGGTGATATTCCTCACCCGGGGATCGGCCGTGCCAGACGGATGCAGGTCTCCAGTCCGGAGCATCAACATCAGGTGATGATCGAGGCCGTGGAAAACCACATGCCTGAGGTCATCGTGATTGATGAAATTGGCACAGAACTCGAGGCGATGGCAGCTCGCACCATTGCGGAGCGAGGCGTGATGCTTGTGGCGACGGCCCATGGCAACGCACTGGCTAATTTGATCAAAAACCCAACGCTGAGCGACTTGGTGGGGGGAATTCAGTCGGTCACGCTTGGGGACGACGAGGCCCGTCGTCGTCGTACTCAAAAAACGGTGCTCGAGCGTGCTGCGGAACCAACCTTTCCTTTGGCGGTGGAGATGCATAGCCGCCATCGTTGGTCGATTCATGCCGATGTGGCTGCCACCGTTGATCAGCTCCTGCGTGGCCAGCAACCAACAGTTGAGCAGCGCGAACTCACCAGCGACGGAGGGATGCGACGGTTTGAGCCAGAGGACTTAAAGGGCTCCCTGCGCCGTCCTTCCCGGGCCGTTGCCTCCCCCCCGTTCACGCCAGGTTTTTTACCGTCATCTGCGCCTGCCGATTCCCATCAGCCCCAGCTGAACGACGAAGCCGTGCGCACCAGTGCTCTTCAGGTGCTTTGTTGTGGGATTACGCCGCAATTGGTGGAGCAGGCGATTCGACGTCATCGCTGGTCAGCTCGTCTTATCGACGACCTTTCTGATGCTGATGTTGTCCTCAGCGTGCGGCAAGGCCTTGGCCGCGCGTCTGGACTGCGTCGTCAAGCCAAAGACCAGCGCGTGCCGATCTTGGTGATCAAAGCGGACACACTTCCTCAGATCGAGCGTGCTTTGGAGCGCCTTTTGAGTCGAAGAGCGTCGTCGTCTGGCCCTCAATCTGCCTTGGTGGATATGGGCGGACAAGATGATGAAGTCGCCGGCTTAGAGGAGTGCCGGCTGGCGATTGAACAAGTGGTGATGCCTCAAGGTCGGCCAGTGGAGCTGATGCCTCGTACGGAACGGGTGCGGGGGATGCAGGCCGAATTGGTGAATCGGTATCGCTTGCGTTGTGATGTCTTTGGGCAAGCGGAGCATGGCCGGCTCAGGGTGTTCCCCCCCTGAGTGGATTTGATGGATTGACGAAGGTCAACGTTGTATGGGTAACTATGTAGGCCCAGATGAGATAGCCGAAAGCCATCACATCTGTATCAATGGGCCGTCGCCAAGCGGTAAGGCAGCGGGTTTTGGTCTCGCCATTCCTAGGTTCGAATCCTAGCGGCCCAGTTTTTTCCGATATGTCGGACCGTTCTCTTCTGGTTTTTGATTTCGACGGAGTCATCGTCGACGGAATGGCCGAATATTGGTGGAGCTCCTGGCACGCCAGTCGATCCCTTGGGGCTGATCCGTCGGGTTTGACGTCGGATGTCGTTCCCGATGCGTTTCGAGCCTTGCGCCCTTGGGTCCACCACGGCTGGGAAATGGTGCTGCTTGCCGCTGAGCTGCCTCAGCTTGATCTCCAGGATTGGATGAACGATTACGCCGGGCAGCAGCGCCAAGCGATGGACCGTCGTGGCTGGCAGCCCGATCAGTTGCAACCTGCGCTCGACCAAACGCGACAGGAGGCGGTCCGTAGTGATCGCGCCGCATGGTTGGCATTGCATCGACCCTTCCCAGGCTTGGTTGAGCGGCTGCAATCGCTGGAGTCTGAGGGAGTTGATTGGGCGGTGCTAACAACAAAGAGTGAGGCTTTTACGGCAGAACTGCTGGAGAGTCTTGCTTTGATGCCTTGGCGCCTTGATGGGCGAGAGGCTGGGGCGAAGCCTGATGTGTTGCGACGCTTGCAGTCCCAGCGTTGCGTCCATTCCTTTATCGAAGACCGGCGCGCCACTCTTGAAACGGTTCGCTCGACCCCTGGTCTTGAGCATCTTCAGTGCTTGTTGGTTCGATGGGGGTATCTGAAACCCTCAGACCTCATTGGATTGCCGCCTGGCATCAAGCTGATTGATTTAGATGTTTTTGCGAAACCCCTAGCGCAATGGCCATAAGCCGTTAACGTACGTTTGTACTATTTGAGACGATTCGGCGCTTCTGTGGCATTGGGTCTCTCGTTCCTTAGCTTCAGATTGATTCCATGCCTGCTGACATGAAGACCACCGCTCCCGGCTCCGATGCTCGTTCCTCCGGAGAGCGCGATAAGGCCCTGAATTTGGTGCTCGGCCAAATCGAGCGCAATTTCGGAAAAGGCTCAATCATGCGCCTTGGAGATGCCTCCCGCATGAGGGTGGAAACCATCTCGACGGGGGCGTTGACGCTCGATTTAGCCCTTGGCGGTGGATATCCCAAAGGGCGGGTGGTCGAGATCTATGGCCCTGAAAGTTCAGGTAAAACCACGCTGACGCTCCATGCAATTGCCGAGATTCAAAAGCGTGGAGGTGTAGCAGCGTTTGTTGATGCAGAGCATGCTCTTGATCCTCAATACGCGGCATCACTTGGTGTTGACGTTGAGAATCTTCTGGTGTCCCAGCCGGATACCGGCGAGATGGCACTGGAGATTGTTGACCAGCTCGTTCGTTCTGCTGCGGTCGACATTGTGGTGATTGACTCTGTCGCGGCTTTAACCCCTCGCTCAGAAATCGAGGGCGAGATGGGAGATGTCTCCGTTGGTGCCCAGGCGCGTTTGATGAGTCAGGCGATGCGAAAAATCACAGGAAACATCGGTAAGTCCGGTTGCACGGTGATTTTCTTGAACCAGCTGCGTTTGAAGATTGGGGTGATGTATGGAAATCCTGAGACCACGACCGGTGGAAATGCTCTGAAGTTCTATGCCTCAGTTCGTCTCGATATTCGGCGGATTCAAACGCTGAAAAAGGGCACAGAGGAGTTTGGAATTCGCGCCAAGGTGAAAGTGGCCAAAAATAAAGTTGCGCCTCCATTCCGTATCGCAGAATTCGACATCTTGTTTGGACGCGGCATCAGCACTCTTGGCTGCCTTCTGGATTTAGCAGAAGAAACGGGCATTGTTGTTCGTAAAGGTGCTTGGTATAGCTATGAAGGCGACAACATTGGCCAAGGTCGCGACAACACCATCGTTTGGATGGAACAGAATCCTGAAGCTGCCACCAAGATTGAAACTTTGGTGCGTCAAAAGCTCAATGAGGGGACTGAAGTGACCGCCAATACTGTCAAGCCTTTGGCAGCAGCTTCAGCAAAGTCCGCGACGGAGAATTCAGCTGAAACGAAAGGAGTTAACGCTGCTGCCTGAGTTCGTTTAAGCCGTTTGGGCCAGAGGAGCAGCGATGCTCTTCTGGCTCATTTGCACTAGGTCGGCCATCCGTTGCAGCTCGTGGATGGCTTCCGCCCCTTCCAACTTGACGAGCTCTCGCCCATTTCTGGATTCAACCCAACTAATGCCGCAATCGGAAACCAAAAAGCGCACCATGTGTCCCTCTCCGATCTCTGCAACAAACGATGCTCCATGACCATCTCGGCCATCGCCACATGAATAACAAGTGGCTGTAACTCCGGCGGTTTTCAGGCTTTTTGCTAAGGCCTGAAGACTCATGACTAGATCCTGCACAACGGACTTGTAGTGCTCTGCAAGCCGAGGAAACATGATGAGGTCTTAATCGATATCGATCCTAAAGGTTTTCTTTTGATTCGTGGCTGATGGGGGCGTTGCCTCTGTGCCGGTGACTAGGGCATGTCCGACAACGTCCACCAACCAGCTGCTGGCCCGATAAAGCGCACCGTGATCCACAGCAGAGCCATGGCGCCGATGCCAAACCATGCCCCCTTGGTCGTGACGGCCACAAATTGTTGGGTCTGATTTTTAGTCAGTGGCAACCAAGACACCACCCTTGGAGAGGTGTCGACCGGTTTCGAGTTTTTTTGGGGCTGGCGTGGCGGTAAGCCCTGAGCAGCGCGTCGACGAGCTTCTCCCATACACGATTTCATGAATGCTTGGACGTTAAAGACTGAAGCTGTCGTTGGCTGAATCAAGGCGACTCCTTAATCCGGAAGGAGCCGTTGCAAGGGTGTCCATGGTTCCAATTGCTTCAGCACCTGATCACCCCAAGAGCGACCACGGAGCCGTCCATCAAGAATCGCCAAGCGTCCTCCAGCCCTGCGGAGCGGGACGATGGCACCGGGTATGAGGCTGAGTGCCTCGGGCAAGAGCAATGTGCGAAACCAGTCTTCGCCGCGCCGTTTTAACCGTTCCACCCGCGCGGCCGTCAGCGGTGAACTGAGGCTCGCGATCGGGAGTAGCGCCACGATTAACTGCTCTGGAGCAGGGACTTGTTCGTGGTGCTGCAGCCACCAGTCCCAATGAGCACTGATCACACCATTGCTCTCTGGAGCTGTGGATTCTTCAACAACGCGCCGTCCGAACTCTGCTGCGAGGGCACTGGTGAGTTGTCTCCGTAACTGTTGATCGTCGACCAGAACAATGGTGAGTCCGGTTCGGCCCAGGATTAAGCGGCGACTTTGTTCCAGCAGGTGCTGGGCATATACCTCTGTGTTGGGTAAGGGCTGCCGACGTGGGGCGTAAAGCGGCAGTGGTTCTTCTAACTCCTGCTCTCGCAAAGTGGCTGTCACTGTTATCAAGACGTTGGCTTGGCTGAGTTCGTGCTCGATTCGAGAGCATTCCCCCGATTCACTCAGCATTAACACTGGTCGGTTTTTGAGCAAACCATTGAGCAACTGCAGGGGCTCGAGAGGTTCGAGTTGCCAAGTCCACTGCAGAAGTCGATGGTCGAGTTCAGCCCACTCAGCCCACTGGACAGGATCTGTTGCGAGCAGAGCCGTCCAGGGCTCTGGGCATGGCTCGATGAGGTGTAGGAGATCTCGCAGTGATTGGCAGGCTCCACCTTGTAAACGGACGCAATCGTCAGCCCTCGCTGCTTCTCGGAAGACCTGTCGACTGAGTCGTTCATGGAGATCAAGTAAGGCCTGCTCCACGACTGGATGCGCTTGGCGCAGCCGTTCCCAATCGTGGTGATCAATTCGGATGGCAAGACTTCGGCGTAGGCGATCACTCAGTTGATCTGCATCGGGGATGAGCAGCTGCCGCTCACCCAGAAGATTTTGTTGATGGACTGCAATCAGTTCATCGGTATCCAGAATCCAAAGCTGGTGGCCAGGGGGGGGGGTGAGACCTTGCCAGCAGGGCAGCTGTAACCCTTGCTCTCTAAGACGGGGGAGTTCGAGTTGTAGGAGCCATTTCCGCTGGGCCGGCGTTAAGACAATGGCTGCAGCACCTGGATTCAGACACAAGGGCACCAACACACCAAGCCACCAGCGTTCCCCGCTGCTTGGTGGAAGTTGCAACAGCGTGGTGTCGCGTCGCCGCAAACTTCGTCCCACGAGACGACTGAGCGTTAAGTGGTGGGGCCAGTCCGATTCTTCCTGCCTCAGCAGGGTCTTCAGCCGGTGGTGGGCCTGGGCTTCCAGCATTAGGAAACCATAAGCAGCGTTGTTGCGCTGAATGGCTCATTGCGAGCCATCGATCAACATGGCGTTACGAGCGAACAGGCCTGATGGCGAGGGAAACAAAACGCGTCGGCATCGTTGGGCTGGGGCTCATCGGGGGGTCGTTGGGTTTGGATCTGCAGGCCGATGGGTGGGATGTGCAGGGATTAGTGCATCGTTCAGCGACGGCTGAACGGGCGAAGGAGCGCGGTCTTGTGTCGGAGGTGAGTACGGATCCCGCCTGTTTGGCCGGCTGCGATTTGGTGATCTTGGCGTTGCCGATTCCCCTGCTGTTGCAGCCCGAGCCCTCGCTATTGGAAGCGTTGCCAGCTGACGCTGTGATTACGGATGTGGGATCTGTGAAACAGCCTGTGCTGGAGGCCTGGCGTGAACGCCATCCCCGTTTTGTGGCCAGCCATCCAATGGCGGGAACTGCGTTGGCGGGTGTCGAGGCAGGGATCAAAGGTTTGTTTCGAGGCCGTCCTTGGATTGCTACCCCCGAGCCAAGAACGGATGCATCGGCTTTGGCGATGGTGCAGTCCCTTGCACTCAGCCTGGGGAGTCATTGGTTGACGGCTGCTGCCGCACAACATGACCAGGCGGTGGCTCTGATCTCCCATATGCCGGTTTTGGTGAGTGCGGCACTGTTGCGTGCCGTTGGGGACGAGCGTGATCCAGCGATTCGTCGATTAGCGCTTGTTCTGGCTTCCAGTGGATTTGCTGACACCACGCGGGTTGGTGGTGGCAATCCAGACCTCGGTGTGGCGATGGCTTCCACGAATCGTGAGGCGTTGCTTCGGAGTCTCGCGGCGTATCGATGGAGTCTTGAACAGCTTGAGGATGCTGTACTGCAGGGCAATTGGCCTCAGCTGCAGATCGAATTGCAAAGAACCCAGGCCTTGCGACCGGGATTCCTGGATGCGCCCGATGGCATCAGCGATTGAAACTCAGCTGAAGGCCCCGATGCTCCATGAGCTGCCTGCATGCATTCAGTGCGGAGAGAGTCACACCAGCTGTGCCTTCTCCGGGGTAAAGACTGTCGCCGCATAACCACAGCCCTGGCAACGGAGTGCGGCCCGCAAGGCCAAACGGGCCAAACCGGCTTGGGTGCTGTCCGAGACCACCCACCATTCCGCGGGGCCGACCAGTCCATCCTGCGAAGCCACGCGGTGTGGCCAACTCCGTATGGATCCAATCGTCTTCGCTGAGGCCAAGCCAAGCATTGAGTTCGTGTTTCATCGTCTTCAACCGTTCTATTTTTCGACCCTGGTAAACGGGTTCTTCGAGCTCGCACCAGTCGGCCGTGGGGGTGAACACGCTGGCGATCACGGTGGCTTGTCCTAGAGGGGCGCGGCCGTCACCATCTCGGCTGATCGAAACAAACAACGATCCAGGGTGTTCCGTGCCCCGTTGGAGGTGGCCTGGGCAGTCGATTGGCAGTGCTTTTCGCTGCACGACGCCGTACAGCACGAGGGCTCCACTCGGTTCCGGGAGTGTTGTTAGCCGTTGCCGGTAGCGATGGGGTATCTCATCTGATGGCAACAGATCCACTAAACATTGCGGTGGGAGGCTGCAGATCACGTCACTGGCATGCCATTCCTGCGCTTGCGCACCAGCCCCTGTCCCTGTCGTCGTAACGGTCCAGCCTCGAGCTGAAGGATGCATCGCCTGCACGCGATGACGCAGTCGGATCTCACCCCCTGCAGTTTCGATGGCCTGGGAGAGCTGTTCGCTGAGGACTTGCATTGAGCCCTGAAGATGCCAAAGACCAAGTGGGGCTTGAGCCATCTGCAGAACAGTGGCGCCATAGAGAGCTGCCGTGCGATCGGCGGGCTCCTGGGAATAAAGCTTGAGTTGTAGATCTAAAAAACGACGCAGTCGCTTGTCGTTTTGGCAGCCACAGAGTTGCAGCAGATTGGCGATCGAGAACGTTGTGAACAGTCCTGAGGCCAACGTCTCAGGACGTAAGGCTGCGAGCAGGGTGCTGAAATCCCACCACGATCTTGGTGTGACCACTGGATCACGTCCGGCGAATGCCCAGTTACTGGTGTGTAAAAGCTCGCAGAGCTGCCAAAATCGCTCGCTGCCAGGGAACTGGCGAACCCGTTCTTCGGCCCATCGCTTCGGGTCGTGCCAAAGACTGATGGGTGGTGAACCGTCGCCCAGGTCGACAACACAGCCTGGATCCAGCAGGCTTGCTTTGGGCAGAGCTAGCCCAAGATGCTGGAGGATTCGTGCGTGACTGCCTCCGGGTTCGAGGCCTGCCACTTGGGTTGCTCCAACATCGAAAATCCAGGGCCCCCGGCGGAAGGTGCCGGCGCACCCCCCTGCTTGGTGATGGGCCTCCAATAAGGTCACTGCAATCCCGTCCTGGGCGAGCAGGGCGGCTGCGGTGAGGCCTGCGATGCCACCACCAATCACAATCACGCGGTGTTTCGTCAAAACCGTGAACTGATTGAAGGCATGCTGGCAAGTGCAACCGCAGTTTGAGGATGAATAGCGGTCTCCGGGATGATCTCGTCGCGGCGGATGGGCCTCTGAAGGGATGCCAGATCACCGATGTTTCGGCGGTGGGAGGGGGGTGTATTCATCAGGCCTGGCAGCTCAGGCTTAGCGATAACCGTCAGTTGTTCGCCAAAACGGGGGCCGCCGATGCATTGGCTCTGTTTGATGCCGAGGCTGAAGCGCTGACGGCTCTTGGTCAGTACGCGGATTCAGATGTCTTGGTTGTGCCTCAGCCGTTGTCTTTGAATCAGCTACCCCACGGTGCTGTTTTGCTGCTGCCTTGGTTGCCGTTGGGAAGAGGGGACCAGCACGCTCTTGGTCGTGGTTTAGCTCTGTTGCATCAGGCTTCGAGAGCACACAACCCCCAGCGTTTTGGCTGGCACCGTGATGGATACATCGGTGCAGGGCCGCAGCCGGGAGGGTGGCGGAAGGCTTGGGGCGACGCTTTTGTCGATCTACGCCTACGACCGCAACTGCAGCTGTTAAAACGTCTAGGAATGGATGCTGCTGACGTAGTGGTGCTCTTGCAAGGAGTGGCTGATCGACTGAATCAGCGAGACATCAGCCCCGCTTTAGTCCATGGCGATCTTTGGGGTGGTAATGCGAGTTCATTAATGGATGGCCGCGGCTCGATCTATGACCCGGCTTCTTGGTGGGCTGACGCAGAGGTTGATTTAGCGATGACACGCCTGTTTGGCGGTTTTGGAGAAAGTTTTTACCGTTCCTATGACGCCGTAATCCCCCCCCACCCTGGGGCCAATGAGCGCGTTGATATTTACAATCTTTACCACTTGTTGAACCATGCCAACTTGTTTGGAGGTGGATACATCGATCAAAGCCGAGCCTGTCTTCGAGGACTGGCCCGGACAATGAACTCCTAAGGAATTAGCCCAGATATTCCTGACGGATGGTTTGAACGCG
>JADHRU010000001.1 GCA_016777265.1 Synechococcus sp. BS30m-G31 | reverse complement strand
CCGTCCTGTTGATAAACGGAAGCACCGACGGTGTAGAGCTCTTGCTGTAATTCCTCGAGCAGGGTTTTCATCGCGTCGTAATCCTCTGCCTCGACAGCGTCCTTGAGCTTGATGCGCTTCTCCTCCACCTTGGCCTTGGCATCGGCATCAACCTTGTCAGCCAACTCTCCCATTTGCTTCTCAGCCTGATAAACCAGGGTTTCAGCTTGGTTCTTCAGGTCGATGCGCTCGCGCTTCTCCTTGTCAACGCTGGCGTTGGTCTCAGCGTCCTTGACCATTTTGTCGACCTCTGAATCCGAAAGGGTCGATGCACCAGTGATCGAGATCGACTGCTCTTTGCCGCTGCCCTTGTCCTTGGCAGTGACACTCAAGATTCCATTGGCATCGATATCGAACGTCACCTCGATTTGAGGAACACCCCGAGGAGCAGGAGGAATGCCATCCAGTCGGAAGGTACCGAGAGACTTGTTGTCGGATGCCATTTCGCGCTCACCCTGGAGCACGTGAATTTCCACGTTCGTCTGACCATCCACAGCGGTGGAATAGGTCTCCGACTTCTTGGTTGGAACTGTGGTGTTACGGGTAATCATCTTGGTCATCACACCACCAAGGGTCTCGACACCCAGGGACAACGGCGTGACGTCCAGAAGAAGAATGTCCTTCACCTCGCCAGCAAGCACACCCCCCTGAATCGCAGCACCAACAGCCACCACCTCGTCAGGGTTGACCGTTTGGTTCGGATCTTTATTCGTGGTGCGCTTGACCAGTTCAAGAACGGCTGGGATACGGGTGGAACCACCCACCATCACGATCTCATCAAGTTCTCCAGAGGACAGCTTGGCGTCTTTCAGCGCCTGCTCCACGGGAACCCGGCAGCGGTCGATCAGGGTGGAAGCCAGCTCTTCAAATTTGGCGCGCGTCAGGGTTAGATCGAGATGCTTTGGTCCCTCAGGCGTTGCCGTAATGAACGGCAAGTTGATCTCGCTCTGGGTGGCATTGGAGAGCTCAATCTTCGCTTTTTCAGCGGCCTCTGTGAGCCGCTGCAGAGCTTGCTTGTCCTGACGTAGATCGATGCCTTCGTTCGATTTGAACGTTGCAGCCAGGTGATCAACAATCACCTTGTCGAAATCATCACCACCAAGGTGAGTGTCGCCAGAGGTCGACAGAACTTCGAAGACACCATCGCCAACCTCCAAAACGGAGACGTCAAACGTGCCGCCGCCGAGGTCAAAAACCAAAATGCGTTCGTTGCTCTTTTTGTCGAGGCCGTAGGCCAACGCAGCCGCTGTGGGCTCGTTGATGATGCGCAGCACCTCAAGGCCAGCGATCTTGCCAGCGTCCTTCGTGGCCTGCCGCTGGGAATCATTGAAGTACGCAGGAACCGTGATCACCGCTTGGGTGACGGTTTCTCCCAGGTATTTCCCAGCATCTTCCGCCAGCTTGCGCAACACCTGAGCAGACACCTCTTCAGGGGCGAACTGCTTGTCGAGCACAGGACACTTCACTTTCACGTTCGAGCCGGATTTTTCGACTCCGTAACTCACTTCCTTTTGTTCATCACTCACCTCGTCGACCCGACGCCCGATAAAGCGCTTCACTGAATAAAACGTGTTGGCCGGATTCATCACCGCCTGACGTTTGGCGATCTGGCCAACCAATTGGTCCTGGTTCTTGGTGTAAGCAACAACAGAGGGTGTTGTGCGGAAACCCTCGGCGTTAGCGATGACGGTGGGCTTGCCACCCTCCATCACGGAAACGCAGCTGTTCGTGGTGCCAAGGTCAATGCCGACAACTTTGCCCATCGATGCCCTTCCCTAAAAAGTGATCTGAATGGCGACATCCTCATCAGTACACCCCATGAGAGGCGAGGTGGGGTTCCCGAACAGGCAGGCTGGGGAAGCGATCCGGCGACCCGATGATCAACGGCGATACAGGCCTTGTAGGACTCCTCGGCAACCCTGTGCGGCATTCCCTATCGCCGGCCATGCACAACGCTGCACTCCAGGCCTTGCAACTGAATTGGAGCTACCTCGCCCTCCCCTGCACAAGCCAAAATCTCCAGGAAGTCCTTCAAGGCCTGCGGGCGGTGAATTGCCGTGGCCTAAACGTGACCATTCCGCACAAACAAGATGTCGCCTCGCTGTGCCAAGAGCTAAGTCCCCTCGCAAAACGGCTTGGTGCGGTCAACACCCTGATCCCAATCGACTCCGGCGGCTGGCACGGCACCAACACGGATGTGGAAGGCTTTCTAACCCCCTTGGGTGAAGAATCCAGTTGGAACAATCGCCATGGGGTCATCCTGGGATGCGGTGGCTCCGCCCGAGCGGTTGCTGCAGGCCTGCAGCGCCTGGGACTGGCCTCCATCACGGTGATTGGTCGCCGTCCGGAGGTCCTCGATGGGTTCATTGCAGATCTTCACCACAACGACGCTCCACTCACTCCATGTCTTCACTCCAGTCCGATACTTGCTTCGCTCATTGAGCAAGCAGATTTGGTGGTGAACACCACCCCTGTGGGCATGGCGCAACACGGGGATGCCCAAGCCTTCCCCCTTGGTGAGGCGGTCTGGAGCCACTTGCAAGAGTCCGCAGTGCTCTACGACCTGGTTTACACGCCACGACCCACCGCTTGGCTCCGTTGGGGACAATCCCGAGGACAGCAATGCATTGACGGGCTGGACATGCTGGTGCAACAGGGTGCTGCATCACTTCGCCTGTGGAGTGATCGCAACGATGTTCCAGTCGAAACCATGCGACGTGCTGCCGAAGCGGCCCTGAACCCCTAGCTAGCGTCAGTTGAAATGATTGATCGACCGTGGAGATCCCCCTCTGGCAGCGATGCGTCGCCCCGTTGATCTACCTGCTGCCATGGGGTGATGCGGTTCCGTTCGGCCTTGGCATGGATGGCCTCTTCAACCAAATTCCCCTGTTGCAATTGCTGATCGTTCCAGCGATTCCATTCATTCAGCTGCAACGGGTTGTTCCATTTGGCGGTTTGTTGCTCTTTTTTGTCTTGTTCCTGGGCGTTGTTCGCAATCCCAACGTGCCTTATTTCTTGCGTTTCAACGCGCTCCAAGCCCTACTCACCGACATTGTGGTGATTGTTCTGAGCTTCGCCTTCAGCATTTTGTTGAGACCCATTGGCGGCGAATCGTTGCTTGTGGGGACTCTCTCCAGCACAGTCGTGATTGCAGTCTTAGCAATCCTGGTGTTCGCAATCGTCGAATGTCTGCGGGGGCGTGAACCCGACTTGCCAGGGCTAAGCCAAGCCGTGCGCATGCAGTTGTACTAGAGATCGATTGCTGTGCGCGCAAAGGGATAAGGTGTTGGATCCGTCGCTCACTTCGGTGAGCCTGAAGTCCCACCGCCGGCACAGCCCATGACGCTCGATCCGTATTACGAGACCATGTACATCCTCCGTCCGGATATTCCGGAGGAGGAAGTGGAAAGCCACGTCACCAAGTACCGCGACATGATCGTGGAAACCGGTGCCGAGGTTCTCGACAACCAAATGCGAGGCAAGCGACGACTCGCTTATCCGATCGCAAAGCACAAAGAAGGCATCTACGTGCAACTCAGCCATAACGGTGATGGACAGCAGGTTGAAGTGCTGGAAAAAGCCATGCGTATTAGCGAAGACGTGATTCGCTACCTCACCGTGAAGCAAGAAGGCCCTCTACCTGCACCGCGCGTCGTGCCCGGCACAGAAGCTCCTGCACCAGCTCCGGCAACAGAAACCCCAGAACCAGAAGCCTCCTAAGGGCAGTTGTTGTCTCCATGAACGGGCGATAACGTCCGTTCATGGATCCGATTCACTCCAACGCTCAAGCATCTGAACCGCAGTGGTTGGAGCCTCCAACTTCGACCAATCACGACAAATTTCTAGAGCAACGCATCGAAGAGCTTGAGCAGCAAGTGGCTGCTTACGACGCCTTGCTCAATGAATTACCCGATTTGTTTGAACGCAAGTTCCAAGAACGTCTGGCACCCATTTTGGAGCGCTACCAGCTGCTCTCTGAACAGCAACAGAAGAACGCAACGACAGCTGAAACTCCCTTACTGCAATCCACAAAATCCCCGGACAACGTGGTGCGTTTTCCGGGGATCAAGCTGATGTCGTTTCTAAGATCCAGAAAGCGATCAGCGTGACGAACGCTTCGAAGCAGCCCAAAGACGGATCGGCAATCCCCAGATATAAATAAATCCCTCAGCAGCCCGATGATCAAATTGATCCTCACTGCCGTAGGACGCCATCTCAGGCACATACAAGCTGCTATCGCTGGAGCCTCGCCCGATCACGATTGCGTTGCCCTTATGCAGTCTTAAACGCACCAAACCGTTGACATGCTCTTGTGTGCGATCCATGAAGCCATCCAAGGCATCTTTAAGAGGGCCAAACCACAAGCCCTGATACACCAAATCTGCCCACTGCATCTCCAACTGACGTTTGCTGCGGAGAACATCAGCCGCCAGGGTGAGACTCTCGAGTTCCTGATGCGCCTGAATTAACAACAACAGACCTGGGGTTTCGTAGATCTCCCTTGATTTGATTCCCACCACACGGTTTTCAATCATGTCGAGACGACCAATGCCATGGGTCCCTGCCAAACGATTGGCCTCGCGAATCATCGCGACCGGATCCAAGTTCTGGCCATTAATCGCCACGGGATTACCGTTCTCAAACCTGATCTCGATTTCTTCAGATGCGTCAGGCGCATCCGTGATCGAGCGTGTCATCGCGAACACCTCTTCTGGAGGCGCCACCATCGGATCTTCCAAGGGACCCGCCTCAATGCTGCGCCCCAACAAATTGAGATCAATCGAGTAAGGCGATTTTTTGCTCACCGGCGATGGCATACCAAAACGCTCGCCATAGGCAATCGTTTCTTCGCGGCTCATTCCCCATTCCCTTGCGGGCGTCAACACCTTGAGGTCTGGCGCAAGAGAGGCAATCGCCACGTCGAAACGCACCTGATCGTTGCCCTTTCCGGTACAGCCATGGGCCACTGCGTCAGCCCCCACTTCACGGGCCACCTCCACGAGTCGCTTGGCAATCAAAGGGCGAGCCAACGCTGTGGATAGGGGATAACGACCTTCGTAGAGAGCATTGGCTCGAATCGCTGGGAAAGCGAAGTCTTCGATGAAGGGCTGAATCAGATCTCCAACAAGAGACTGACTGGCCCCAGCGTCAAGAGCTTTTTGACGAATGGGCTCCAATTCATCACCTTGGCCCAGATCCGCCGCAAAGGTAATCACGTCTTCCACTCCCCATTCCTGCTTGAGGTAGGGAATGCAAACGCTGGTATCAACCCCGCCGGAGTAGGCGAGCACAACCTTTTTCGCGCGGCCCATCAACGGCTCTCCTAATCAGACGTCTTTGATTCTCGCGTCCCATCGTCCACCCCAGACGCGGCCGTCAACACAAGCCAAACCCCCAGGAGGCTCGATGGCAGAAAAACGATCAACAGAACAAGGCCTGAGGGCGCTTGCAAGGGAAGGGGCCGTAGCTCTCCCCATAAACGGAGTCCGCCACTGATCAACAAGGCGATACCCCACACCAACCCGATGAGCAATGGTTTGGACATAGGCCCTGTCGGTAGATGTTCTATGATGATTGATTGGTTTGAGCTCGGGTCGCACATGGGTGCTCTGGTTGATACAAATGCGTTAGACAGCGTTAACCCATCCCTCACCCGTTACGGACGGAAGGATCCAGCGCCGGTGTTGCCTTTGCGTGAGGAGCCAGATTTGTTGTCATGGCTCGAAGCAAGTGGGCGACTGGTCGCAGACGAGGAATCTGGCTCGCCTGAAGTAAGCACCGTGGAGGAAGAAGAACTCTCGGCGTTGATGGGGGAAAAAGAGGATTACAACAATGCCGACGAGCAAAATGAAGAGCAGTGGCAAGACTGATTGGCTATTCAGCCTTCCGATGAACAGGTCTGAGTCACTGCCTTAAGGTCCGAGAACCAAGCCTTAAACCCGTGACCACCACGGAGATGACCAACCAACCCTGGTGGGGGAAAGGTGCTGTTAGTGCAACCCTGCTCATTCTGTTTGTCTTCGCTGCAAGTCTTGCCTCGGATAAGTGGGTCAGCAATTCTCAACTCACCCTGCCCTTGCTACTAGCGACGGTGGTTTCGATGGGCGTTGCTGGGTTGGGAATTCCCCGTCTCAAAGCTCTGAAGATGGGGCAAGTGATTCGAGAAGAGGGACCCAGCGGGCATCAAAGTAAATCGGGCACGCCAACGATGGGCGGCCTCTTGGTCGTTCCGGTTGGGGTGATTCTCGGCAGCTTGATCACGCGCGAACCGGAAGCCTCACAACAACTCCTGGCCGTTTCAGCTGTAACCCTGGCGTACATGCTGATCGGTGGATTTGACGATTGGCGCAGCCTCACACGACAAACCAATACTGGCCTCACACCGCGGGGCAAGTTACTGCTGCAAACAGCAGCGGCCGTCGTTTTTTTAACCATCGCAGGCTGGCAGGGATGGATCAGCGGCACTGTTGCTTTGCCATTCGGACAGGGCCTGCCCCTTGGCCTGATGATCTGGCCACTTGGCTTGTTCGTCTTTCTCGCGGAAAGCAACGCCACCAACCTCACCGATGGCTTGGATGGATTGGCCTCCGGCTGCGGTGCTCTGGTCTTCACCGGGTTAGCGCTTCAACTGATGTTGCGTGGCCCTCAAGGCGACCCTGCCCTCGCTGGCTTTTGCATGACGATGGCCGGCACCTGGCTCGGTTTTTTGGTGTTTAACCGCCATCCAGCTCGCGTCTTTATGGGGGACACAGGTTCCCTCGCGATGGGTGCTGCCCTCACCGCAGTGGCACTGCTGTCCAACAGCCTTTGGCCGCTCCTGGTCATGGGGGGCGTTTTCTTGGCGGAATCGTTGTCCGTGATTATTCAGGTTTGGGTGTTTAAAGCCACCAAAGGAGTCGATGGTGAAGGACGACGCGTCTTCCGCATGGCCCCACTGCACCACCACTTCGAACTGGGCGGCACCAACGAGCGCATCTTGGTGCCATGCTTCTGGACGGCCACTGCCGCTTTCGTCGTGCTGGGGCTGTTGCTTCGTCCCTTGGGCTGAACCGAATGACCTACTTCACCTGGCGGGAATCCGGTCTTACAACAGAGTGCTCCAGCCTCGAAGCCATGGCGGCACGTTTCGAGGAATCAGCCAGCCTGATGCGCAGGATGGCCAACGAAGGGTTCCAAGTTGAACGACATGGAACACAACAACGCATCACTCATCCTGACCCCACTGTTTTTGAAGCATGGGGTTTTATCAGTGAAGAGTCTCCCGTTCGACAGCTCACCTTGATTCCGGATCTCGATAACTAATGGAGAGCTTGCTCACAAAAACTGCAGAGTTTCTCTCAACTGCCGCAGCGGATCCTGATCGCGTTTTGAAATGGGTACTGATCTATTTCGGGATCTCCTCCTTGGGGTTCATCGCTGTTTGGCTGATCGGATCTATCCGTAATGGCCAACGACCGGGATCGAACTGATTCCCTCCATCAACCATCGAAGGAGTTGTGTTGATCAATGATGAGGACCTGAGCTACTCCAACCTCCGATGACTGCATTTCCACGGACCGTGATGCTGCTCGGCAGTGGAGAACTTGGCAAAGAAGTGGCGATCGCTGCCCAAAGGCTTGGCTGCAGAGTTGTCGCCTGTGATCGGTACGCCAATGCACCGGCGATGCAGGTGGCCGACACATCAGAGGTGTTCCCAATGACCGATGCCACGGCTCTGAAGGAGGTCGTTCAACGCCATCGGCCCGATGTGGTGATTCCGGAAATCGAAGCTCTCGCTGTTGAAGCACTCGCGGAACTCGAACAAGACGGCATCACCGTGATCCCGACAGCCCGTGCCACCGCATTCACGATGAACCGTGACCAGATCCGCGATCTGGCAGCTGGAGACCTTGGCCTACGCACAGCTCGCTTTGCCTATGCCTCAAACGCCACAGAACTCAAACGGGTTTCAGCACCCCTGGGCTGGCCTGTCGTGGTGAAACCCGTGATGAGCTCATCGGGCAAAGGCCAGAGCGTTGTTCAAACCCCAGAACAACTGGATCAAGCCTGGGAAGCAGCCATGGCCAATGCCCGTGGCACATCCAAGCAAGTGATCGTGGAGGAATTTCTTGAGTTCGATCTTGAAATCACCCTGCTCACCATTCGGCAACGCAATGGCGAAACGCTCTTTTGTCCGCCGATAGGCCATGAACAAGAACGGGGCGATTACCAGTGCAGCTGGCAACCAGCACAGATGACGGATGCACAGCTTCAACAAGCTCAAACCATGGCCCGCACGGTGACCGACAACCTGGGGGGAGCAGGATTATTTGGCGTTGAGTTCTTCCTCTGCGGCAACGAGGTGATCTTTTCAGAATTGTCACCACGACCCCACGACACAGGGTTGGTGACCTTGATCAGCCAAAACCTCAGCGAATTTGAACTGCACCTCCGAGCGGTGCTGAATTTACCGATTCCTCAGCTAGAAACAGCACCCGCGGCAGCAAGCCGCGTGATCTTGGCCGACCGCGACCTCAAAACAGTGGCCTACGAAGGCCTGGAACAAGCGTTGCGTGAAGCGGGAACACAAGTGCTGCTCTTTGGCAAACCAGATGCCCGCCCAAACCGTCGAATGGGTGTAGCGCTCGCTCGTGGGGAAGATCTCAGCGAAGTCCGAGCAAAAGCCGATCGGGCGGCAGCGTGCGTTCAAGTTTTGGACGGCTCAGCGCGTCGGTAAAAAGTGGTAATGACTGAGGCCATCCAGCACGGCAGACACACTGGAACGCTTCGAAACGTACACCCTGGGTTGATGGTGAGGCACCTGGATTGAGCGGTCATGATCCGCTGGAACCACGGTGGCCGGCAACCCGTCCATCAACTCAGCATCCCCTTGCTGGCTGGCCACCACCATCACTTGTTCAAACGACAATCCCCAACTCATGGCCAAAAACCGTATGG
Source organism: Synechococcus sp. BS30m-G31 (assembly GCA_016777265.1). Classification (GTDB taxonomy): domain Bacteria; phylum Cyanobacteriota; class Cyanobacteriia; order PCC-6307; family Cyanobiaceae; genus Parasynechococcus. The sequence continues at coordinate 34,158 of JADHRU010000001.1, read as the reverse complement.
CTTCGCTGCGGGATGCCCGTTGGGGCAAAACATCGAGAAACCAGTGACAACGCAAATGCGGTTGAGCCTGTAAACCATCCCGACGCAAACGCTGTCTCGCCAAGCTCAGCAGGCCTGGATCAGCTTCCTTCAGCAAGTAGCTGACCTTGTAAGCACCTTGGTGGTCTGAATCCTGAAGGGTGATGTGGTCCTGAAGATCCTCCATCGCCTTCAGCACAGCTTGTCGGCTCCAGCACTGGTTAATGCGCTGCGTCCAGCCCTGGTCGAGGTCTAAGCCGGGGCCGTGATGCAGTTCCGTACCAGCACTGCTGATCCAAACATCCGGGTCAGGCAAATGCAATTCGGCATAACGCTGTCGTGCCAGTGTCAAGGAACGTCCGCTCAGGATGACAAGACCACTGGATTGAGCAAAGGCATCCTCTTGCAGTCGCTCTCGCAAATCGTTTAGGGGGCCAACGGCCGGCAAATCAAGGCTGCTGTCCAAGTCGAGCACCAACATCCTTGAACGAGCCGATGTCGGTCGATGGGCTGTGGTCGACCGCGCAGAAACCAAAGAACGATCAATCCGCTGCTGCATTAAGGCCAAATAGCGGCACACATGCGCATCCCAACTGAAATGTCGACTGACGGCCTCCACACCGTTGTCGCTCCAACGGCGCCAACGAAGAGGATCGCTTCCAGCCATCTCCAAGGCTTCCTGAAGCGCACCAGGATCGGTCACATCCACCAACAAACCGTTCTCACAACGCGCCTGAATATCCCGAGGCCCACCATCGTCCGTGGCCACCATTGGCAAACCACAGGCCGCGGCCTCCAGCAGCGTGAGACCAAAGGGTTCAGTTAAAGCAGGGTTGACAAACAAACCGCCTCGACTCGTCGCCCACCGATACAGGGCAGGAATCTGAGCACGACTGTGCTGTTTCGGATAAGCCACCTTTCCGTAGAGATCAAACCGATCGACGAGGTCGAACACCTGCTGGAAGACATCACGCTGTTGCTTCTCGAGCTGACGCGAATCTTCCCGACATCCCAACACGAGCAGCAAATTGTGCCGATTCCGCAGCACTGGTGAACGGCCATACGCCTCCACAAGGGCCGGGATGTTTTTGCGCCGCACCGCACGGGAAATCGCTAATAAAGGGGGACGCTCCGGCTCCCGTAAAAAAGGCTGAACCAACGGCTGAATCTCAGCCAGCTCCTGATTCGAGGCACTGGGATAAAAACGAGTGGCATCCACACCAGGTGGAACCACCGCAGACTGATCGACTTGAAAATGGCCGTAGCGGGCGTATTGATGATCTGCTTCCTGTCGGGTACTGGTTACAACAAGATCAGCCTGAGCAAGGGCCCGTTCCTCAGCATCAATGCGTCGACTGATCGCATAGGTCTGCTCGATCTGCGACCAATCCAAGCCACTTTCGAGCAAACGACGCTGTTTCTCACGGCCCAAGGAATGGCCGGTGAATACCAAAGGAATCCCCGTCCTCTGACTCACTAAGGCACCAACAAGGCCTGCATCGGCGTAATGAGCATGGATCCAATCCACAGCCTCCCCTGGTTGACTCAGACGGGAGACAAGTTGATCGGCCAGTTGCTCAAGATGCGGCCAGAGCAATTCTTTGCGGACATAACGCTTTGGTCCAAATGGAAAGCGGAGAATCCGCGCCCCTGGGCAGATTTGTTCCTCAGAACGCGCGTAATCGGGCGATACACGCCGATCAACAATCTGCCGTGTCACCACATCAACGCGGTCGACTTCCGGGCGCATAGCCAAACTTCGCGCCAGTTCGAGCACATACAGGCTTTGACCTCCGGTGTCGGAATCACGGCCAAGCTCTAAATCCTCAGAACGAAATAGGCCATGCAGGTGCAGATGCAACAAACGAAGACCCATTTCCTCCAGTCCCAATTAACAAACGAGCGTTTAAGCAACGCCGTTCGATTTCTCTAAGAGAAGAAAAAGGATTGAAAAATGAAATAATCGTTAGAAGGTTGAAAACAACAACCGGCAAAGCCCCCTAATCGCTTGTCAATACTGGGAACAGGACGGATGCGTCGAATCGAACCACACAATGGTTTGTAAAGCACCCGTCCTTTCAGAGACTGCTACTCACATCCACCAACCTTCCCTGGCTGTCACCCCATCCACCACCGGAAAACGTGACGGAACTGTCCACTCCAAGCTGTTCGTTCAGCCAGGCCAAAATCACAGGCCCAATCAGGGCTGGACGCTCTTCTCCACGAAAACTCCGCAAGTTGAAATGGTCAGCACCTTTCACCAGCACAAGACGATGTCCCATTTGAGCGGCACCGGTTTCGCGCATTGGTGTGATCGCTTCAGGACCCGAGGGAACGACCCAATCCCTTGTTCCACTTACGAGCAAAACTTTGGAAACCAATAATTTTTTGGAACTGGTGGGATCAAACAGCAACCGCAATGGCGGACTGACAGCCACGACAGCTTGAATCCGAGGGTCAAGAGCGGCTGCTTGTTCAACACCAGAGAGCCAACTGCATTGCAAGACCCAGCTGATGTTGCGTTCAGCGTGGTTCAGATCAACACAACGCGTCCGTAATTTGTTCTCTGTGGGCTGGAAACCGGCGATCTGAAGCGATGTCGTCGCGCCCCAGGAATGGCCAATCATGGCCACAGAATTGATGTCGAGCGACTGTCCTGAAAGGAGACGGCCATCACGCACAGCATCCAAAAGAGCGGAAACATCCAAGGGACGCATGCGCAATTCTTCTGGGCCTGGGGGCGGGCTATCGCCCGCCAACATCGATTGCTGTTGGCTGAAATTACTGCCGGGATGATCGGGCAAAAGAACGGTGTAGCCGTTGGCAGCCAGCAGTTCTCCCCAACCCTCAAACGATTCCGGGTCGTCCCACAAACCATGGGAAATCACTGCCAATCGATCGAGGTCGTTGCCAGTGGGTCTCAACACAAGCAGGCGTAGCGGTTGTGGTCGGTGGTCCACCGAAAGGCGCCGTTCCTCACGACTCCAACCCCCTCGCAACGGTTCCCTTAAAGCTGAAGTGACGGATGCAGCTTCAGTGGCCTGCACCAAAGCAACTCCCTGCTCCAAGTTGGTTTTTAAGCGATTTGCGGCATCGGCAACCTTAGAAAGATCAATCGATGCTTGCTCCCCAGGCATCGACCTCAGGAAGCCAAGAACATTGGGCTGACCAATGTTTTCAGCCGAAACCAGAGCATCCGTCAACATGCGACCACTGGAATCTGGAGCAATCCCCTCCAGCTCCACAAGTGCAGTTGCCGCCAGTAGAGCTTGTTCCAGCAAAGGCTGGCCGGTGGATCCTTGCAAAAATGCCTTGGTTTCCACAGGCAGCGGAGCAAGAAACACCTTTTCAATCAGCTCAAACACACGGCTTCCACCAGCCATCTGAAGATCTGCCAAATCAGGGCTTTGACGAATCAGTTCCGATGTCGACTGAACATCGCCCAGGTTGATCGTGACGCTGGTCTCCAGAAAAGGAAGACGCAACACAAGCCGCTCAAGAGCTCGAGACGGACTGGAAACAAAAGACAAAGCCGCTCCAGTCAAAGCAGCGATAAGAAAATGACGCATGGGTGATATCAAGCGGCTTCGGCCGGAACTTGAGGAGGATGCTGCTCGAGCACATGGCTGAGATAGCGACCAGTGTGGCTGCTCCCATGTTGAGCCACCTGCTCTGGCGTTCCAGTCACGAGAAGTTCGCCTCCACGATCACCCCCTTCAGGTCCAAGGTCAATGACCCAATCGCTACATCGAATCACATCAAGATTGTGCTCAATACAAATAATTGAATTACCTTTATCAACAAGGCGTTGCATAACATCCATCAATTTATGGACGTCATAAAAGCTCAATCCCGTGGTTGGTTCGTCGATTAAATAAAGCGTTTTTCCTGTCGCCCGACGTGATAACTCTGTCGCCAACTTCACCCTCTGAGCCTCACCTCCAGACAACGTTGGAGCAGGTTGGCCGAGCTTGATGTATCCAAGACCAACATCCACCAATGTGCGCAAGCGATCCGCTGCTTGAGGAATGGCAGAAAACACTTCAGCAGCTTGCTCGACTGTCATCTGAAGCACATCAGCAATCGTGTGGCCTTTGTATTTCACTTGAAGAGTTTCGCGATTAAAACGAGCACCTTTACAGACATCACATTGAACATAAACGTCGGGAAGAAAATTCATTTCAATAACATTTACACCCTGTCCTCGACAGGATTCACAACGACCGCCCTTAACATTAAAGCTAAATTGACCAACCTGATATCCACGGGCTTTCGCTTCAACTGTGGCAGCAAAAATTTGTCGGATTGGGTCAAAGGCTCCGGTATAAGTGGCGGGATTTGATCTGGGAGTCCGACCAATTGGACTTTGATCAATAATAATTACTTTATCGATCGATTTAATACCACGTAATTCACCTAAACCTGTAGGGAAGGGAACTTTCAAACCAAGTCCATTTTCGAGGGCAGGATGCAACAATTCGTTCACGAGTGTGCTTTTTCCACTACCACTTACGCCAGTCACAGAAACCAGGCGACCAAGCGGAAAATCAACGTTGACATTTTTAAGATTATTGCGATTGCAATTCATCAACTGCAGCCGTCTTGTTCCCTCCTCACGTCGTTCTGCTGGAGTGGGAATTGATCGACGACCACTGAGGTAAGCCCCTGTCAGAGAGTCTTCGCTATTGAGCAAATCATCGAAAGAACCCTCAGCAACAATGTGACCCCCATGAATTCCCGCCCCGGGGCCAATATCAACTAAGTGATCTGCAGCACGGATGGTGTCTTCATCGTGTTCCACAACAACCAATGTGTTTCCAAGGTCTCGTAGACGCCTAAGGGTGTTCAGCAAACGGTCGTTATCGCGCTGATGAAGGCCAATGCTCGGCTCATCGAGCACATAAAGAACACCTGTAAGGCCAGCCCCAATCTGGGTGGCCAAACGGATCCTTTGGGCTTCACCACCGGACAACGTCATTGCTGGCCTGTCGAGGCTTAGATAATCCAAACCCACATCGAGAAGAAAACGAAGTCGAAGCCGAATTTCTCGAAGCACCAGATCACCAATTTGGATCTGACGAGAATTGAGTAAGGGTTCTGAACCCTCATGGGCGCCTACACCCATCATCTGTTCAATTCTCTCAAGGGTTTGATCAACACTTACTGATGTGAGATCCGTGATTCGGAAAGGACCGACTTTGACGGCGAGAGCCTCCGGACGCAGACGCTTACCTCCGCATGCCAGGCAGGGAACGAGTTCAAGATATTTTTCTAGTTTTTGGCGCTGAGCTTCACCACTAACGTCGCGAAGTTGACGCTCCAAAATCGGCAAAATTCCTTCAAAAGGTCTTGTATAACCGGGCTTTCCTTTCTGATATCGGCTATCAGCCTGAATAAGAATCGGTCCACTACTACCATTGAGAAGTATATCTCTCTGCTCATCGGTTAAATCTTTCCAGGGAGTTTTAATTTCAAAGCCAAAAGCTTCACCAACGGAATAAAGAAGCGAGAAGTAATAGCTATTGTCTTTTTCAGCCCAAGGTGCAACGGCCGCATACACCGGCTGGGTTGGATCTGGAACTACACGGTCGGAGGTGAACTTACGCAGATGGCCAATCCCGTGACAGACCTCACAAGCGCCGTAAGGACTGTTGAAAGAAAACAACCGCGGAGACAATTCCTCCATCACAGCGCCGTGAACAGGACAGGCATAGTTTTCGGAATAAAGGCGTTCCCGATCAACGCCATCCGGAAGCCCCTCACCTTTCTTCGGAACGACCTCCACCAAGGCCAGGCCATCACCGCGCTTCAAGGCAGTGCGTAAGGAATCGGTGAGCCGTTCCTGGATGCCTTCACGAGCCACCAGGCGATCCACCACCACCTCAATGTTGTGGCTGTGGTTCTTGTCCAACTCAATGTTGTCAGCAAGTTCCCGCACTTCACCGTTGATGCGAACGCGGGCAAATCCTTCAGCGGCAAGCCCGCTGATCAATTTGGTGTGGGTACCCTTTTTGCCGCGAACAACGGGAGCCAACAGCTGATACCGCGTCTCCTCTGGCAACAGGAGAATTTGATCAACCATTTCGTCAATGCTCTGAGGTCGAATCGACCGGTCGCACTGGGGACAATGCGGCTCACCCGCCCGACCAAACAAAAGTCGGAGGTAATCCTGGATTTCGGTAACGGTGCCAACCGTGGAACGGGGGTTATGGCTCGTTGATTTCTGATCAATCGAAATGGCCGGAGACAGACCTTCAATCGCATCGACATCAGGCTTATCCACCTGGCCCAGGAACTGGCGTGCATAGGCCGACAGGCTTTCGACATAACGCCGCTGACCCTCAGCAAAAATTGTGTCGAACGCCAAGGAGCTCTTACCGCTTCCACTCACCCCGGTGAACACCACCAGCTTGTTACGTGGAATGGTGATGTCGACGTTTTTGAGATTGTGCTGGCGAGCACCCCGCACCCGAATCACATCCTCGAGAGTCCCGCCGGACAGGTTCATCGGACCTGACCCATCAGCACTCTTGGCAGCGGCTCGCACCATGAGGCCCGGGTCTAAAGCACGCAATCCTAAGTAAAACCTGCCGGTTCAGGCTGTTTTTGGGGCCAGCAAGCTGGCTGCATAGGCATCTGCCTGGTCACCACCAGCCAAATCCGCTAGTTCCTGGCGACGCTGTTGGGTGTCCCGCAGTTGGGACACTCGCGAATGGGTGACCCCAGCATCGACGTGTTTAGACACCCGGAAGTGATGATCGGCAACGGCTGCCACCAAGGGCTGATGGGTGACGCAAAACACCTGACGACTCTGAGCCAAGACATGAAGCAACTCCGCCATTGCCCCGCTGACCCGACCGCTGACACCCGCATCAATTTCATCAAAAAGCAAGGTGCTTGATCCATCGACAGTGGCAAGCGTGGTCTTCAAAGCCAGCAAGAAACGCGACATCTCACCACCTGATGCAACGTCCTGCAGAGGAGCTAGCGGCTGACCTGGATTCGCGGAAAAGAGAAAACGAATGGCATCTGCGCCATGGTCCGCTGGCTCTGATTCCGATAGCTCCACCTGAAAACGGACATTGGCCAACCCCATCGGAGGCAGTAGCTCAAGCAACGATGCCTGAAGAGAATCAGCCGCCTTGAGGCGGGCAGCATGCAACTGAGCATTGGCCTCATCCCGATCGGCCCGAGCAATTTCTTCGGCCAAACGCAGCCGGTCAAGATCGGCTGCAGCTCCACCCTCGTCCAAGACGAGACGCAAGTGATCGCGACGTTCAATCAAAGCCGCCAAATCAAGACCGTGGCGTCGTTGCAAGCGTTTCAAATCGGCAAGTCGCTCTTGAATCGAGCCGAGTCGTTCAGGATTGCTGTCCAAAGTGCAGCTGTAGTCGTCGAGAGAGTGCAGTAGGTCGTTGATACCAGCCTCGAGGTCCAAGGCCTGATCGCACAACGGCTGCACCGAACCATCCAATTGGCTCATCGCCTGCAACTCCTGAATGGCCACTGCGAAGTGCTCCTGCAACGAGGGTGCTTGTTCTGCCCCATCCCGCAAACGACCAAAGAGCAGACCCAAACCCTCCTGCAACCTCACACCGTGAACCAAACGGTCCTGTTCCTGTTCGAGCAAACCATCCTCAGCTGGATCATCAAGATCAGCTTTCTCAAGGAGATCCAACAAATCCTCTTGTTCCAAGCGCTCTTGCTCAAATCGCTCTCGTTCTTGCTCAGAGGTTTTCAATGCGATGGCCGCGGCTTTCCACCGCTGCCATGTCGTCCTCGTCGAGTCCAGCCGCTCTGCCAAGGCGGCCCCGCCCAGTTGATCCAGCCAACGGCGCTGCTGACCAGGCCGGGAGAGCTGCTGCGTTTGTCCTTGAACGGTTAGATCAATCAACAGTGGCCGCAACTCCAAAAGCTGCTGTCGATTCACTGAAATTCCATTCAGACGAGACCGACTTGAAAAACGGGTCTCGTCTTGACGCTTCCATTCACGACTCAGGAGCAACTCGTCGTCGTCGCAGTCGATGTCCGCTTCCAAAAGCCACTGACGAACTTGATCGGAAGGATTGAAACTTGCCTCAATCTGAGCACGGTCGCAGCCACTGCGCAGCAATCGAAGGCCATTCGCTCCCTGAGCCCCCCCTAAAACCGCATCAAGGGCATCCAAGAGAATTGATTTTCCGGCTCCGGTTTCACCTGTGAGAACAGTGAAACCACCACAAAAATCCAGCTCCAGGCTGTCGATCAGAGCAATGTTGTTGAGTTGAAGACCGGTCAGCACAACCAGCACCGGTGGTGAATTCGAACGTAGCGGCGATGCAGTTCGTTTAGAAGGGGAGCATTACAAGCCCAAAACAATGGCGGCGGAACTTGGGGATTTCATCGAGGCAGCTGGTCTGCTCGAGTACGACCCTGCCGCCATTACGCGGATTTATGCAGGCCACCCTCAACGCTTGATACGGCGGCTATGGCAAACATTGGTTCCCATCGGCCTCTTGCTCTTTGGCGTGACCTTCGACTGGTTGTTCCAACTGCTTAAAGATGAAACGCGGGCGAGATCGCGCGCCAAAGAATGCGCAGAATTATTAGTGGATCTCGGCCCAGCCTTCATCAAAGCCGGGCAAGCCTTGTCGACGCGACCAGACATCATTCCTCCGCTGCTTTTAGAGGAGCTAGCCCAACTTCAAGATCAATTGCCAGGCTTCGACAGTGAACTGGCGATGGCGTGCATCGAGGAAGACCTTGGAGGGCCGGTTGAGGATTTTTATGAGCAATTGGATCGAGATCCAATCTCAGCAGCATCCCTCGGTCAAGTGCATAAGGGGATCTTGAAAAGTGGTCAAAAAGTAGCGGTCAAAGTTCAACGCCCTGGGCTGCGCGAGCAGATCACGCTTGATCTTTACATTGTTAGAAATATTGCATCGTGGCTTAACACAAACATCGGCCTAATCCGTAGCGATCTTGTTGCCTTAATCGATGAGCTCGGTAAACGGGTGTTCGAAGAAATGGATTACATCAATGAAGCCAATAACGCTGAAAAGTTTGGGGTTTTACATCAACACAATCCTCGTATTGCTGTCCCCGTTATTTATCACGAAGCCACCAGTCGTCGCGTCCTAACGATGGAATGGATCGACGGCGTCAAACTCACCAACCTTGAAGGGGTGCGTGAGATGGGAATCGATCCCGACGACATGGTGGAAGTTGGGGTGAATTGCAGCCTTCAGCAACTTCTAGAGCATGGATTTTTCCATGCGGATCCCCATCCAGGAAATCTCCTTGCGATGGAAGATGGAAGGCTTTGCTACCTCGACTTCGGGATGATGAGTGAAGTGAGCCGGGAGTCGCGCACGGGCTTAATTCAAGCTGTTGTTCATTTGGTGAACCGAAATTTTGGTCGCCTATCAAAAGACTTTGTCACCCTTGGATTTTTAGCTGAAGATGTCAATCTCGAACCGATTGTTCCTGCTTTCGAAAAAGTTTTTAGTCAAGCCCTCCAAGCCGGTGTGAACCGCATGGATTTCAAAGCAGTGACGGACGACATGTCGGGTGTGATGTACAAATTTCCATTCCGAGTTCCCCCCTATTACGCCCTGATCATCCGCTCACTTGTGACCCTGGAGGGAATCGCTCTGAGTGTGGATCCTGAATTCAAAATCCTGGGCGCCGCCTACCCCTATTTCGCACGACGGCTCATGGAAGATCCAGATCCACAGCTGCGTCAGAGTCTTAAAGAGATGCTCTTTGACGGCGATGCTTTCCGTTGGAGCCGACTTGAAGATTTAGTGTCCAGTGCTGCCAGTCAAGCTCAGCTCGACCTCGACACATTGTTGGATCAACTACTTGATTTCCTCTTTTCGCCAAAGGCTGGATTACTACGCAATCAATTGGTAGAGGCAACGGTTGATCGCCTCGATGCTTTGGGCTGGTCAACCATGCAACGTCTTGGACGACGACTCCCGAGGGGGCTTCAACCTGCAGGGATGTCATCCATGACCTATGGAGGATCAATCGATCCGTTCATGCAACTAGAGCCGGTTCGAGAACTCATTGCTGTATTGCAATCTCTACCAGGATTCACACCCGATCTCGTTCTAAAGCGCATGCCAAGGGTGTTCAAAGAACCAGATGCGCGCCGCATGGGTTTCCAAGTTGCTCAAGGTTTGGCCGAACGAGGAGTTGTCCGCCTAGTCCGCGTAGCAGCGGGAGTTGCCACCTAAGTTTCCAACAATTCCTAAGTCCGGATGTCCTCAACCCAAACGCTGCGACGCACATTGCTCGCATGGTCAACTGGGCTGAGCCTCAGTTTTTTCACAGTCGGGAGCCCAAGCCTTGCAGCAACGGACGTAGCTCTGGTTAGTGGTGGTTTTCGTCGTTCGATCCCCGTGATGGAGTTCGAACATCTGGCCAATACAGGTGAAGCCATCGGACTTCTGGGCAATCTCCTGGACATCTCCAAGCAGGATCCGGAGGAGATATCGAAGTTGCTCAATCAGCAATTGTCCGTCCCTCTTGTGCTCACAAGCCGTCTGATCAACACTCGGATTGGTGAAGCCATCATTCGCCGTGTCGCCCGGATCATTCATCCGATATACACACCACAAGCGGAAGTGAGTGTTCCGGCCATCCGTGCCGGCATCATCAATGGCCTTCAACACACTGACGGACTAACCGCTGTTGGATTCCTCAAGGCCTACCCAAATCAAGTGATGGCGGTCAATCTTCCTGCATTGTTCGCAGTGATTGAAAAAGCAGAGTCGATTGCCAGCTTGGTGAAATTTTTCTCCGATTCTCCGCTCGACGGACTGAAAGACCCCAACTCATAAATCCGCAATGACGAGCGCCTCGTAGATTTCAGGTCACCTGTCCAACCTTTGGTGTCCTTGTTCCAAAACCTTCGTCGGCGTTTCACAGCCAATCCTGTGATGCAGGACTGGCCTGGTTTGATCGAGGCCTACAGAGAATGGCTCCCCGTCAGCGCCAAAACTCCAGTTATCACGCTGCATGAAGGGGCAACCCCCTTAATTCCTGTTCCCACCATTGCCGAGCGCATTGGAAAGGGCGTGCGGGTCTTCGTGAAGTACGACGGCCTCAACCCCACCGGATCGTTCAAAGATCGCGGAATGACGATGGCCATCAGCAAAGCCAAAGAGGCTGGCTGTGAAGCGGTCATTTGCGCCAGTACAGGGAATACCAGTGCAGCTGCCGCTGCCTACGCCCGACGGGCGGGGATGAGGGCCTTCGTGTTGATCCCTGATGGGTACGTTGCCCAAGGGAAGCTGGCACAGGCCCTGGTGTACGGAGCCGAGGTGCTCGCCATCCGAGGCAATTTTGATCGTGCCCTCGACATCGTTCGTGAGGCGGCCGATCAGTTTCCAGTCACCTTGGTGAACTCAGTGAATCCCTACCGACTTCAGGGACAGAAAACCGCTGCGTTTGAAGTTGTTGATGCCCTTGGCGAGGCTCCTGACTGGCTCTGCATTCCGATGGGAAATGCCGGAAACATCACCGCTTACTGGATGGGTTTCCAGGAATACCACCAGGCGGGTAAAAGCCGCACCTTGCCTCGAATGATGGGCTTCCAAGCCAACGGGTCAGCTCCCCTTGTTTACGACACCACCGTGAGTGATCCAAACACCATCGCCACCGCCATTCGGATTGGTAACCCCGTCAATCGCGCCAAGGCGATGGCTGTACGGGAAGCCAGTAATGGGGCCTTCCTTGACGTCACGGATGAGGAGATCATCAATGCCTACAAGCTCTTAGGTGGTGGAGAAGGAATCTTCTGCGAACCGGCCAGTGCAGCCTCTGTGGCTGGCCTGCTTAAGCGGAAAGACGAAGTTCCTGCCGGAGCAACGGTGGTGTGCGTGCTCACGGGGAATGGCCTTAAAGACCCTGATTGCGCCATCAATAACAACGACGCAGCCTTCCATACGGATCTCAATCCAGATCTCGACACGGTGGCCAAGGTGATGGGCTTCTCGTGATGAGCTCTTAGTCATCACAACCTCCTCAACAACAAGCCCCTATCCAGGGGTTTTTTTTGACTTTTCAGTGAAGACAGCCCATAAAGCGACTGCGGAAAACAAATCAAAACCCACCCAACACTCTGTGGAAATCAGCACCGAAACCAACAGCTCGACACAACACCAACCTTCCACCACCTGTGAAGAAGTGGAAAACGGCAATTTTTCCCACAAAGGCGAATTTTTTATCCCAAGGAGATGACGCCAAAAGAATCAGTGCCTGCCTACAAAACGACCTGTTTTCCCCAATTCCCCAGGCCCTACTACGACTGTTGTTAATTTCTTTTTTAAATTCTTTAAAGAACAACAGCCGAAAAGGCGTGAACAAAACAACCCCATTGCGCTTCGAGCACCGCTGTGAAAACTTGGGTCACTCCCCCAGCGCATTCGAGCCCGCAGCACGATGAAAGTGGTCTGTTCCCAATCGGAACTGAATGCAGCCCTTCAGCTGGTCAGTCGAGCCGTGGCAACGCGACCGACGCACCCGGTGCTCGCCAATGTGTTGCTCACCGCTGATGCGGGCACAAACCGGCTGAGCTTGACGGGTTTTGATTTGAATTTGGGAATTCAGACGTCCCTTGCCGCGAGTGTTGAAACCAGCGGAGCGATCACACTGCCCGCACGATTACTGGGCGAAATCGTTTCACGACTCGCCAGCGATTCTCCGATCACCCTCGCCACAGAGGAGTCGGGTGAACAGGTGCAGCTCACCAGCCTCAGTGGCAATTACCAAATGCGAGGTCTGCCTGCTGACGACTATCCCGAGTTGCCCATGGTGGAAAGCGGGATGACGTTGAAGCTTCAACCGGCTGGATTGGTTCAAGCACTGAAAGGAACTTTGTTCGCCAGCAGTTCCGATGAAGCCAAACAGCTGCTGACAGGAGTGCATTTACGTTTCAACGACAAGGCGCTTGAGGCAGCCGCCACGGATGGCCACCGCCTTGCGGTTCTCCAGGTCGACGATGCTTTGCAAGATTCCGCTAACAGCAACGACGATGCTGCAGAAGGTTTTGCGGTGACTTTGCCGGCTCGATCCTTGCGGGAAGTTGAGCGGTTGATGGCCGGATGGCGTTCCGATGATCCGGTGAGCTTGTTTTGTGATCGCGGACAAGTGGTGTTCCTTGCCGCAGATCAAATGGTCACCAGTCGCACGCTGGAGGGCACCTATCCCAATTACGGACAGCTCATCCCGGATGGGTTCAATCGCACGTTGGCCTTAGACCGTCGGGGTCTAATCGCTGCACTGGAACGGATTGCTGTCTTGGCCGACCAGCACAACAATGTTGTGAAATTCAGCAGTCAGCCTGATGAAGGTGTCGTACACATCAGTGCTGATGCGCAAGATGTTGGAAGTGGATCCGAATCCCTTCCAGCCAGCTTGACCGGTGATGCCATTCAGATCGCCTTCAATGTGCGCTATGTCCTGGACGGCTTAAAGGCGATGGGATCCGATCGCGTTGTTCTTCACTGCAATGCACCAACAACGCCAGCAGTCTTGAAGCCAGAAGGCGATGCAGAAGCATTTACCTACCTCGTGATGCCGGTTCAGATCCGTTCCTGAGGTGGTTCTACCCAATCCGCTGTTGCTTAGCGATTTGCTGAATCACACGGTTCGATGTGAGCTTGGTTTGGATCATGGTCCTGGATTGATGGCATGGATGCATCCGCCGGTGCATCGCTTGTTGGGCTGGGTGAGTCGACCATCCGCCCTACGCATGTCTAGGGATGTTTGGCGATTGGATCAGTGCTGTGGAATCACCGATCAACAGGTGTTTGTACGAGGTGAGCCCGCCGTTTCAGATCAAGCCACCTTGGATCGTTTGCCAACCCTGATGAATGCAGATTTGGTCGATCGAGAGGGAGAGCAAATCGGTTTTTTGGCTGATCTCGCGTTCGACCCAACGACAGGAACGATTGCTCATTACTTGGTGTCACGCAGTGACCCGCGTCTTCCTGGAAGTTCTCGGTGGCAATTGGTCCCAGATCGAATCACAGACCAGCGTCCTGGACAGGTGATGACGGCTCTGCGCAGTTTGGATGACCTTCCGTTGATGCGCGCGAGTGTTCGTCAAGACCTCTTGCAACGGACGCAGCGTTGGCGAGATCAATTGCGAGATATGGGTGATCGTGCCGGAGATCGCCTTGAGGGTTGGCTCGATGAACCCCCCTGGGATGAGCCTGAGCAACCAATCGATTCCAATGGATCAGAGCAAGAGCCTCCTGGCACTGAAGTTTGGGATGACGACACTTGGTCTGAGTCGTCGCCGAAGCGTCGTGTAAAACGCGATGAAGATCCCTGGGTTTGACGGTCGGTCGGCAACACTGGGACATGAGTTTTGCGGCCCGTGGTGTCTTCCTCTTCGTATGACGTCTCCGCTGCCCTGAAGCAAGAGGGCTTGAAGTCCACGGACTGGGATGAAATTTGTCGCCGACTCGGTCGGGAGCCCAATCGAGCCGAGTTGGGGATGTTTGGAGTGATGTGGTCAGAGCATTGTTGTTACCGGAATTCACGCCCGTTGCTTAGTGGGTTCCCCACCGAGGGGCCGCGCATTTTGGTGGGTCCGGGGGAGAACGCAGGCGTTGTTGATCTTGGTGAAGGCCATCGCCTTGCTTTCAAAATTGAAAGCCATAACCACCCCTCTGCTGTGGAGCCTTTTCAGGGGGCTGCTACTGGGGTTGGCGGAATTCTTCGTGACATCTTCACGATGGGTGCAAGGCCGATTGCGTTGCTGAATGCGTTGCGTTTTGGGCCATTGGATGACAGCGCCAACGTTGGTTTGATGGAGGGTGTGGTGGCCGGCATTGCCCATTACGGCAATTGCGTGGGAGTTCCCACCGTGGGGGGAGAAGTGGCCTTTGACCCTTCCTATTCGGGGAACCCCTTAGTGAATGCCATGGCTTTGGGTTTGATGGAAACCAAAGACATCGTCAAATCTGGTGCGATTGGTGTGGGCAATCCTGTGGTTTATGTGGGCAGCACCACAGGCCGAGACGGCATGGGAGGAGCCAGTTTTGCCAGCGCTGAATTGAGTGCTGATTCGCTTGATGACCGACCGGCCGTTCAGGTGGGTGATCCCTTTTTAGAGAAGGGGTTGATTGAGGCTTGCTTAGAAGCTTTCGCCAGTGGTGATGTGGTGGCTGCCCAAGATATGGGTGCCGCTGGGTTGACGTGTAGTTGTTCTGAGATGGCTGCCAAGGGTGGTTTAGGGGTTGAACTGGATCTGGATCGTGTTCCTGCCCGTGAATCAGGCATGACCGCTTACGAATTTCTGTTGTCTGAATCTCAGGAACGGATGTTGTTTGTGGTGAAAGCTGGTCGTGAAGAACCCTTGATGCAGCGCTTCCGTCGCTGGGGTTTGCAAGCGGCCGTCGTGGGACGAGTGTTGGAAGAGCCCATCGTTCGCGTTCTCCACCACGGAGAGGTGGCAGCTGAGGTGCCAGCCACGGCCCTTGCCGATGACACACCCATTGAGAAGCACGCTTTGCTTTCAGAGCCTCCAGCGGATCTCCAAGAGCACTGGCGATGGACGGAAGATCAGTTGCCAGCTTTAGAAGATCCCGCAGCAGCTTTATTAGGGCTCTTAGACGACCCCACCATTGCCAGTAAGCGTTGGGTCCATCGCCAGTACGACCAGCAAGTGTTGGCTAACACTGTGGTGTCGTCTGGAGCGGCTGATGCCGCTGTGATTCGACTTCGGCCTCAGCAAGGCGATGGTTCGTTGCAGACCACGACGCGCGGTGTTGCTGCCACGGTTGATTGCCCCAATCGTTGGGTGGCACTTGATCCCGAACGCGGAGCTATGGCTGCTGTGGCTGAGGCTGCCCGCAATTTGAGCTGTGTTGGTTCTGAGCCCCTCGCGATTACCGACAACCTCAATTTCCCGTCCCCTGAGACTCCGAAGGGGTTTTGGCAGCTTGCGATGGCCTGTCGTGGCATTTCTGAGGCTTGCAGGGCTTTGCAGACTCCAGTGACGGGGGGGAACGTCTCGCTGTACAACGAAACGCGCCGCGAGGACGGTTCTCTTCAGCCGATCCATCCCACCCCAGTGATTGGGATGGTGGGCGTGGTGGAGGACATCGCCAAGGTGACTGGACTCGGTTGGTCCCAACCGGGAGATGCGGTGGTTTTACTTGGTGTGAAACCCGACGCAGATCAGGACGATCGAATTGGATTGTCTGGAAGCAGTTATCAGCAACTCACCCTTGGGACGATTACAGGCCGTCCTCCTCGGATCGATTTTGATTTGGAGCGACGGGTGCAGCGGCTGGTTCGCCAGGCCATTGCTGACGGGTTGATTGCCTCTGCTCACGACAGCAGCGATGGCGGGTTGGCTGTGGCTCTGGCGGAATGCTCGATTGCCTCAGGTTGTGGGGTTGAGCTCAACTTTTCACCCGGAACAACGAGCGGAGCTCGGTTGTTGTTTGCCGAAGGGGGCGCTCGTGTGGTGGTGTCTGTGAAAGCGGCTCAGTTGACGCGTTGGACAACGATGTTGGCAGCCAACCCTGAGGTTTCAGCAACGGTTCTGGGTGCTGTCGCGTCCCATGGTCGCTTCCAGCTTTCCTTCGGAGCGGGCAACACCATTGATTTACCCGTGGAGCAGCTGCAGCAGGTTTATGCCGAAGCTCTGCCCCGTCGCCTGGCGTGATGCAGACTTCTGATGCATTTCTGATGAGGCGCCCTGTGCAGCAGCAGCAGCTCGTGGCAGAGCGTCCTGATCGGATGGAAGAAGCTTGTGGTGTTTTTGCCGTTTTGGCGGCTGAGCAACCGGTCGCCAACTTGGCGTATTTCGGTCTTTATGCCCTGCAGCATCGCGGCCAGGAATCAGCTGGTATCGCTGTTTTCAATCAGGACAAGGTGCTCCTGCACAAAGATATGGGCCTGGTGAGCCAGGTGTTCGATCAAGACGTTTTGGCTCGTATGCCTGGCGATTTGTCGATCGGTCACAACCGCTATTCGACAACGGGCAGTAGTCGTGTGTGCAATGCCCAGCCGGTGGTGTTGATGACTCGCCTTGGCGCGTTTGCCCTTGCCCACAACGGCAATTTGGTGAATGCGAAAGAGTTGCGTGTGTTGGTGGATGACGGAAAAACTGAATTCACCTCCACCACTGATTCAGAACTGATCGCCTTTGCGGTGCAGCAAGCCGTTAATCGAGGCTTGGATTGGCGTTCTGGTATCGAAGCTGCGCTCAAGCTTTGTCAGGGGGCATTCAGCTTGGTGATCGGTACCCCCGCAGGTCTGTTTGCGATCCGTGATGGCTATGGCATTCGCCCTTTGGTGTTCGGCTTTCTCGGGGAGCAAAGCCTTGGCCATTGGGTTGTGAGCAGTGAAACCTGTGGTTTGGAGATCATTGGATCCCGCTATGTGGATGATGTGCAGCCTGGCGAGTTAGTGCACTTTGAACTGGGTTCAGCTGAGCCATATCGCAAGCGCTGGATTGAGGAACCGAATCGGCTTTGCGTGTTTGAAATGATTTATTTCGCGCGTCCAGACAGTCGTTTCTTTGGTGAATCGTTGTACAGCTATCGGCAGCGCATTGGTCGCACGCTTGCTCGGGAGTCGGCTGTGGATGCTGATTTGGTGATTGGGGTTCCTGATTCAGGAATTCCTGCTGCGATTGGTTTTTCTCAGGAGAGCGGCATTCCTTATGCCGATGGTCTGATTAAGAACCGGTATGTCGGACGCACCTTTATTCAGCCAACACAAGCGATGCGTGAAGCAGGTATACGCGTGAAGCTCAATCCCCTGCCTGATGTGCTTTCTGGTAAGCGCATCATCGTGATTGATGATTCGATTGTGCGGGGAACCACCAGTGGAAAACTCGTTGTTGCCTTGCGGGATGCGGGGGCAACAGAGGTGCACATGCGGATTAGTTCACCACCGGTGACCCACCCATGTTTTTACGGGATTGATACCGATACCCAGGATCAATTGATCGCCTCTCGCCTCACCCTGGAGGAAATCAAGAACCATCTCAAAGTTGACTCTTTGGCTTACCTCAGCAAAGAAGGCATGGTCGAAGCAGCCAAAGCAGAGTCTGGAAATTTCTGTAGCGCTTGTTTCGATGGGAACTATCCCATTCCGATGGATCAGGAATTGCTGTCGAGCAAATTGACACTCGAACCATCTGGATCGACTAATCGCTGATTTGAGGGATTAAATCGGTAATAGCTTCGCCTTTGTGGAGTTCGATTTGATTGGAAAACGTGTCACCAGAGTTGGTGATTTCAAGTGTTGTGGGGTCAATCCGACCATGACGTTGTTCTGTCGACACCATGCCAATAAGGCCGTTGGCTTCTGCTAACCCTGTGATTCGATTGGCGTTACCCGTCAGTTGGATCGCCATCGAACCGAGATCCCCGCGTTGTGATGGACGGATGGACGTGAGATCGATGCGCGCTAGGTGACCCTGTTCACTCACTAACAGCACAGTCGGTTCGCTTGGACATAGGGCACCAACGAGATCTTCCCCTGGAAGCAATCGCATGGTCATGGGCCCTTGGGCGAGTCGTCCCATCAGTGGCAGCACGTCTTCATTGATCGGTAAACGCAGCATCCGTCCGATGTCGCTTACCAAGAGGAGATCTTGGTGTTCACGGCAAATCACCGCTGTTTTGAGTTGAACGCCCTCTTTCAGTTTCACAACGCTGGTGGCGCGTCCAGATAGATCCAAGACATCTGCAAGGGGCAGTCGTTTGAAACGCCCATCGCTGCTAAGCAAGCCCAGGCTTAGGTCACTTCTCTCCTGCACCGGTAGGGGCGTGATCGCCACGATCGGGTCACCTTCCAACCCGCTGGGAAGGAATCGTTCCAAGGCTCCTGGTTGTTGCCCAGCAAACTCCCAACGCACGAGGGCGACACGACCGTTGGCACTGATGGCTAGTAATCGCGGCGGCGGTTCGATGGGAAGAATGACGCGAGCTGGTGATGGGGCATCGCTCACCGGACAGGGATCACCAAAATGAAGACGACCCAGAACTTGTGGGGTCACGATCTTCACTTGTCCGTCCGCTTGGATCAGCAGTCGACCATCACCGGGGAGGGCCGCTAAGGCTTGCTGGCGGAGCAGCTCCGTGTTGGGTCGTTGACTGGCAGCTCGTTCTGCGATTAAGGCATCTCCGCCTTCCACCAGTCGTGTGCGACGTGGAGTTGAGAAGCGTTTTTTCAGTGTTTTCAGTTCACTAACCATGGCATCGAGCAACTGATCTCGGTTTTCGAGGAGCAATTTCAATCGCTCTCGCTCGTCTCGGAGGTTGTCGACTTCTTGGCGCAAACTTTCCTGCTCCAGCCCTGTTAAACGTCGGAGTGGCATTGCCAACACGGCATCAGCTTGGCGTTCGTTGAGGTCCAATTGCACCATCAAGCTGGCGCGAGCGGAGCCGGCATCTTGGGCTTTTTGGATCATGGCGATCACGGCTTGAAGGTTGTTCAGAGCCGTGATTAGGCCCTCCACCACTTCCAGGCGATCTTCTGTTTTGCGTAGGGCGTGGCTCGTGCGGCGAATCAGGGTGAGTTCCCTGTAGTCGAGAAAGGTTTGGAGGAGTTGCCGTAGCGAGAGTTGTTGGGGCTGACCGTTCACAAGGGCCAGCAGGATTGCGCCAAAGTTGCTCTGCAGTGCCGTGCGGCGCTGCAGGTCTTTCAGCACCTTGTCGGGTTCAGCATCGCGGCGAAGTTCCACAACAACGCGCATGCCATCTCGATCGCTTTCATCGCGAATGTCAGCGATGCCGCCAATTTTTCCGTCGTTGACCGATTCGGCCAGTTTTTCGATCCAGCCCGCTTTGCTGAGTTGATAGGGCAGTTCGGTCACAACAACGGCATTTCGTTTGTGCCGTCCTTTTCCCAGTTGCACCTCTTCTGTATGCGCTACGCCCCGCATTGGAATACTGCCGCGGCCGTGTAAGTACGTGTCTTGGAGGCCTGAACTGAGCAGAACCTCCCCACCGGTTGGAAAATCAGGCCCAGGAATCAGTTCTAAAAGACGCTCGTCGCTGAGGCCCGGTTGTCGAATCAGAGCAATGAGGCCGTCCACAACCTCACCCAAGTTGTGGGGCGGAATGCTCGTGGCCATGCCGACGGCGATGCCAGAACAACCATTGAGGAGAAGAAAGGGGAGTTGTGCGGGGAGAACGGTTGGTTCTTGTTGGGACCCATCGAAGTTCGATGCAAAATCGACGGTGTCATCACCGATTTCTTCGAGCAGAGCTTGATGGGCAATCGGGGCTAAACGCGTTTCGGTGTAACGCATCGCTGCTGGCGGATCGTCATCAACCGATCCGAAATTGCCGTGTCCGTCCAAAAGTGGATGTCGGCTAGCAAAGGTTTGTACGAGTCGTACGAGCGCGTCGTAGACCGCTTGATCTCCGTGGGGGTGGTATTTCCCGAGAACATCTCCAACAACACGAGCGCATTTCCTGTAGGGCCGATCTGGGGTCAACCCCAGTTCTTGCATCGCGTACAAGATTCGACGCTGCACCGGCTTGAGACCGTCGCGGGCATCGGGCAAGGCCCGACCCACGATCACACTCATCGCATATTCCAGATAGGAGCGCTGCATCTCTAGATGCAGGGCGATCGGTTGAACGCGCTCCTCAGCCATCCCGTCTGCGGATATTGGGGAAGAAGTAGTTCAGCCTACAGACGTTCACTGACGTTTTTTCCAGGTGGCATTGGCCTGGGCCCGTTCAACGCTGCTGGCAAGTGCTGCTTCACGCAACAAGTTTGCTGTGGCTTCTCTCACATGGGAACCCCAAAGCTGCTCTTTTTGATGCATTGGCAAAACGTAATTGGGATTTTTTGACAGGGCTTCCTTGGCTAGCGATAGAGCTTCGCTCTGTTCGCCCTTTTGGTTTAACGCAGCAGCTAAAGCCAGCATTGGTTCTGCGTTTTGCTCCAGCTTGATCACTCGACGCCAACGTCGAATGGCCTCGTCATGTTGTCCCAGTTCAAACAGAACAAGGGCTTGATTGTTGAGGGCTTCCCAAAAGTCTGGTTTGATTTCAGTTGCTTTTTCGAAGGATTGCAAAGCGACTGCAAACTTGTTTTGCATGATCCGTGCATTCCCGAGATCGAAGTATGCAGCTGCATTGTTTGCATCGATTTGCAATCCTCGCTGAATAAGCGGTATGGCTTCTTCCGGTCGTTCTGCACGCAGTGCAATCGCTGCTTCTGCAAACCAGAGCCCAGCATTGTTTGGATTGATTTTTTTGGCTTTCGCAAGCGATTGACTGGCGTTTTCCAGTTGGTTGCTACGCAGTTGCGCTTCCGCCAGAACAGTCCACAACCGTTCATCGTTTGGGTTGAGGCGAACAGCTAAAGCGGCAAGTTGTGAGGCCTCCTGGGGCTGGCCCATTTGCAGCAGTTGAGCTGCGGTTCGTCCGATTCCAAGAGAGGATCCCGAGAGCTCCACCTCTGATGGCAAGTAGACATACGGCACCAGGGCCTGGGCTGGAGCCATCAGGCAAACGCTGCTGATGCTGATCAGAGCTGCGGTCAGGCTTCGTTTCAATTTGATTCCTCGAAGCACGTCCAGGGATCTCATCTGGTCAGAGGTTAGGAGGCAGATCCGGTTGCGCTGCAGCAGCATTTCTGCGCCACATCCACGGTTTAATTCGCCGTAGAGCGGATCCCCGTAACTGTTGATCCCAGGTGGCATCGTCCCAGTGTTGAACCTCTTGGGCTTTCACATTGAGGAGCCATGGTCGAGGTTGCATATCCGGATCTTCACTGCTGGGTAGATCCCGATGGTTCCAAGGACAAACGTCTTGGCAAATATCACAACCGGCGATCCACGGTCCAAGGGACGCTTTGATCGCATCTGGAAGATCGGGATCTCGGTTTTCGATGGTGTGAAACGCCAGGCATCGTTGGGCGTCAACAACGAATGGTTCGCGGATGGCATTGGTGGGGCAGGCCTCGATGCAAGCGACACAGCGTCCACAAAGGGCTTTAGCTGGAGCATCCGCTTGGAGTGGTTCCGTTGTGAGTAGGTGACCAATCACCATCCATGAGCCTCGATGGTGATGGATCACATTGCTGTGTTTTCCGATCCAACCCAGCCCAGCTTCTTCCGCCCAAACTTTGTCCAATAGCGGAGATGCGTCGACACAAACACGCCATTGGCAGCTTGGTTTTTGTTCGGATAACCAACGCCCCACGCGTCGTAGACGTTGCTCGACAACCCGGTGGTAATCGCGACCCCAGCCGTAGCGCGCCACCTTCAAAGATCCCGGGTCTGATTGCGCAGAGACGTAGTAGTTCAATCCCACTGCCAACAGGCTTTGTACCCCCTCTAAAAGTTGAGAGGCATCGCGTCGGCGTGGCGCTGCCATCCATGCCATATCGGCTTGGTACCCGTGATCGAGCCAACGCTGTAATGCTTCTGTCCGCAGCTGCAGTCGGGGACTTCCAGGCAAACGAGCAATTCCAACCGGATCAAACCCTTCGTCTCGAGCCCGTTGTTTCAGAGCGTGGCTCAAGTGTGTGAGTTGATTTGGGTGTTGCCCTGACATCGACCGTATGGTTAAGACCTGTTTTTTCATCTTCACGTGACGGGAACCGAAACGGGACGCCTGGCATCTCTGCTTCGTTGGCTGGGCCTCACGATGGTTTTTGTTCTTGTCCTGCAGATGGCTGCAGTCTTGGTGGGAAGTGACTGGTCAGAGGAGGCAACAAGTCCTCAGATCACTGGACCTTTGGTTGCGCTGGCCCCACTCGGTTTTATCGGTCTGTTGACCTGTCTGATTGGATCGCGTCTTGAGAACCCGCAACAGCAGGTCACACCATTGCGGGCTGTGGTTTGTGTTCTTTCAGCTCTCTTGGCCATTGGCATGCTGGTGGCAGTTCCGATGTCCCTAAGCAGCGGGGCTGGTGATCTGTCGCAGGCTCAGAACATCGAGCAGGGACGCGCAGCGATGAAGGAAGCCCGTGCCTTTCGCGACAATCCCGAGCAGGTGGCTTCTTTGGGCGAACAGTTAGCTCAAGCTGGACAGTTGGCCGCTGATGCCAGCAAGGACGACAAGCAGCGCGCTGCAGAGACGATGATTGATGAGCAGATCAGCCAAATGGCAACCCAGCTCAAACGGGTGGAGTCGCAGAAAAATCGCGAATCTCGGCAACGATTGATTGGTGGAACGGCCACCGCTGTTGTGCTTGCCATTGCTTTTGTGCTGCTTGCACTCACTGCAGTGATCTGATTGCTGGTTAGGTTGGTTGAACTCCCTGACTCTGGGTGCAGAGGCTCCTTGGTTCAGTCCAACCCCAGACCTGATCTACCGCTGGGCGAAAGGCTTCAGCAAGATCTCAAAAACGACCTGATTGCAGGCTTGCTGGTGGTGATTCCACTGGCAACAACGATTTGGCTATCGACGATTGTCAGCCGATTTGTGCTGGCTTTTCTCACGTCAATTCCGAAGCAGTTCAACCCTTTCATCACCCTGAATCCGCTTCTTCAGGATCTAATCAACCTTTCCCTCGGGCTCACGGTTCCTTTGATGGGGATCCTTTTGATTGGCCTCATGGCCCGCAACATTGTGGGTCGTTGGCTGCTCGAATTTGGAGAGGGAACGTTGAGCCGGATTCCCCTTGCTGGTTCCGTTTACAAAACTCTTAAGCAGCTGCTTGAAACTGTTTTGGGGGGTAATTCGGCCCGCTTCCGCCGTGTTGTTCTTGTCGAATATCCAAGAGAAGGTTTGTTCAGCGTTGGTTTTGTCACCGGCGAGGTGGGTCCTTCGCTCCAATCCGATCTGGAAACACCACTGCTTAGTGTGTTTATCCCCACGGCTCCAAACCCAACCACCGGTTGGTACACGCTGGTGCCAGAGGGTTCGGTTCGCGAACTCAATATTTCCGTAGAGGAGGCGTTCCGCACCATCATTTCTGCTGGCATTGTGAATCCAGATGAGCAAGAAGCTCCTGTGAATCGCAGCTTCTCCAGTCTCATGGCTCAGTTGCGGGCCTCCGCATCCCCCTCCAGCTAATTCATGGCCTCACGATCTCTTTCCCGCGAGTTGGCCTTGCTGGTGCTCGGTCAAGTCTCGGAACAGAAAAAGTCTTCTACAGCTGATTTAGGGATTGAGTCTCTGCTTGATAAGGCCCTCGAAAGCCTCACTCAACATTGGAGGGAAACACTCGATTCATCTGCGACGGAACTGGATCAAGCTCAGCAATGTCTTCTCGATAGCGAACTTCAACAGGGTCAGGCTTCCACCCTGGATGTTGTCCGTGATCACTTGCGTTCATCGCTAGGCGCTGCCGAACAGGTTTTGAATGGCCTTTCAGCCACCATTGAACTTCCCAGGCTTCTGCTCTTGGCAGATCAAGAGCAAATTCGTTCTGCTGCGATGGAACGCATTGCTCAGGTGATCCGGCAGCGCGAGAGCATCGACGCGAGATTGGATCAAGTGATGGAAGGCTGGCGGTTGGCACGACTACCGCGCATCGATCGCGACATTCTTCGTCTTGCTGTTGTAGACCTCCAAACCATGGGCACACCTGCTCCTGTGGCGTTCAATGAGGCCGTTGAATTGGCGAATCGATACAGCGATGAAAAGGGTCGTCGAATGATTAATGGTGTGTTGCGTCGCTTCCATGATGCTCAATCCACTGCAGCGGACTGATGGTGTTCAACTGGTTCGAGCGTCAGGCCCCATCCCCTGGGGAACCTCCTTCAACGCCAGATTCACTTGAGGTTGAACAACAACCGCCTGCAGATCCTGTTCAGGTGAAGCCTGAGCCAGATCACTCAGCTCCTCAAGACGATGTTGAACAAAAGGCTGAAGAGCCAGAAGACGAAGCGTTGGTTTGGGCCCGTGAGGCCTACGCACGTTTAAAGGCACAGCAACAAGCTGCTGCTTCGGCGCCAACAACGCCAGTTTCGACAAGTCCTGAGCCAAAGCCAGAACCAACCCCTGAGCCCACCCTTGAGCCCATCCCAGCTCCAACAGTTGGCGGGTCCCTACTCGAACAGGCCGCGGCGCAACGTCAGCAGCGGCAACAAGAGCAGGAGGTTCGTGCGCTTGAGGTGGCTCCGGCATCGACGCCTGAACCGCCCGCTACCACTTCTTCCGTCCCCGCTGCAGATGCTGTTGAGCCGACCCTTGGTGAATTTGATGACGACTTCACTTGGTCTGCTGACGTTTTAGCAGCGCAGGGTCGGCGTGCTGATCAGATTTCGCTCGAGGAAATCGATTGGCTTGGACGGCTCCGTCGTGGTCTTGAGAAGACACGACAGGGCTTCGTTACCAGCCTGTTGGAAAACCTTGGCGATGATCCCCTCACGCCAGAGGTGCTGGACGAACTCGAGACTCTTCTACTCCGTGCCGATGCCGGTGTTCAGGCCACCGATCAGGTCCTTGACGCGTTACGACAGCGGATGAATGAAGATGTTGTCGATCCAGTTGAGGGAATTCGTTTTCTCAAGGATCAACTGCGCGGCTTGCTGGATGCTCCGATTAAGGCCAGTGGCATTCCCCTGCTCGCGCCGGAGCGAGGTCGTTTAAATATTTGGCTGATGGTGGGAGTGAATGGCGTCGGAAAAACCACAACCCTTGGGAAGCTGGCAAATCTTGCTGTGCGTAGTGGCTACTCAGCCTTGATCGCAGCTGCAGACACCTTTCGGGCAGCCGCCGTACAACAGGTGGAGATTTGGGGTGAACGCAGCGATGTTGCTGTGGTGTCCAATCCCAGCAGCAATGCAGATCCAGCTGCGGTGGTGTTCGATGCCATCGGTGCTGCTCGGTCCCGTGAAACTGATCTCCTGCTGGTGGATACAGCAGGTCGATTGCAGACCAAACACAACTTGATGGAAGAACTGCAGAAGGTTCGGAAAATCATTGATCGTCTCGCCCCAGAGGCCAATGTTGAGTCGTTGTTGGTGCTGGATGCCAGCCAAGGCCAAAACGGTTTGCGTCAAGCAATGGCCTTCGCGAAAGCAGCCGGTTTGACGGGAGTTGTTGTGACCAAACTCGATGGCACTGCCAGAGGTGGTGTCGCTTTGGCGGTGTCGTCGGAAGCAGGCTTGCCCATCCGTTTCATTGGTGCTGGGGAGGGGATCCGTGATCTCCGGCCGTTTAACAGTTTTGAATTCGTTGAGGCTCTACTGGCCGGCCGATGAACCGTTGCTACGTTGCGCATCTTGAGGGGTCGCAGCGTTGAGCAGCCAGCCGCCCCGTCGCCATCCCACCCCGGCACAGAGGGTTGTGGGTCCTTCGCCTCAAGCGATGGCGTCGTTGCGTCAACTGTTCGACAGCTTGAGCAACGAACAGCGTCGCAATCAGGATCTTCTGGTGTCGCTGGCTTTTGCCCTTCGCAGTTTTACCAATCTGCATCGCTTCTTAGAGCTGGTGCCGGTTGTGGTGTCTCGACTTGTGGGAGTCGACGGTGCTCTGATCGTGCCGTTTCAATCGGATGGTCGTTTGTGGCGCGATCAACTTCAGGCTGTCCCCGTTGAGCAGTCCCAGGATCTTTTTCGCCGCTTGGCGGGCTTCCAGCCTGGGGAATCGGCTGGATTTGGCACCGATGACGCCCAGGTGTTGGCCTTGGATCGCTTGGTTCAACGCTGTCTGCCAAAGGCGGGTTTGTTTGCCACATCTGTGGTGGTTCGCGGGCGATGTCGCGGTCGGTTGTATGTGTTTGATCCGACGTCCGATTTGGTTTGGACCGACGTGCATCGCCGACATGCCCAATTGGTGGCCGATTTGGCGGGTGTGGCGATCGAAAATGATCTGATGTTGCAGGATGCCCGTCGTCATGAACGGGTTGATCGTCAGCTGAGCATTGGGGCGGAGATTCAGGCTCAATTGTTGCCCGATCATTGTCCGGTGATTGAGGGCGTGGAGCTTGCCGCTCGATGCCGTCCAGCGTTTGAAGTGGGTGGTGATTACTACGATTTTATTCCCACGCGTCCTGAACTCATCGGTCGTCGACGGGAACGTGGTCGCTGGGCTCTGGTCATGGGCGATGTGATGGGAAAGGGTGTTCCCGCTGGTCTGCTGATGACCATGTTGCGCGGGATGCTCCGTGCCGAAGTTCTCAGTGGATTGCCACCGGATCGCATTCTTCATGACCTCAACCAACTCGCCCAAGAGGACCTCGCGCAATCCCACCGATTCGTGACGTTGTTTTATTCGGATTTCGATCCACGAACCCGTCGTTTGCGATACGCCAATGCAGCCCATAACCCCCCCTTGCTGTGGCGCTCGGAGCAGAGAAGCATCAGCAGGTTGGATGCTGCTGGCTTGCTGATCGGATTACAGCCGGAGGCGGACTATGGGCTCGGTGAAGTGCGTCTGGATCCGGGTGACGTTCTTCTGTACTACACGGATGGTGTGACCGAAGCACCCGGATTAACGGGAGATCGCTTTGATGAAGCTCGGTTGATTCGTGCCTTAGAGAGTGCCTGTCGCAGTGGACAAGGGTCTCAGGGAATTCTCGACACCTTGTTTGAGCGTCTGGATCGATTTGTAGGAGTGAATCGACAGCTCGAAGATGACGCCTCCATGGTGGTCTTGAAAGTGCCCGAGGCGGTCAAATTGCCAAATATGGCTGCTCAACAGTCTTAGGGCGAGCAACCTTCCGCCTGACAAGCTGTGGGTATTGATGAATAGATCGATGGCTGGTGGGGTGACAGGCGGCGCCGACGGCACTTGGAGTGATCGCTTCGAGCAAGGCTTGCATCCTTTTATCGAAGTGTTCAACGCTTCGATCGGCTTTGATCTCACATTGCTTCAGGAGGATTTGGATGGGTCGATTGCCCATGCACGGATGCTGGGTTCCTGCGGGGTGATCAGCGTTGATGAAGCTGATCAGTTGGTGCAGGGTCTCGAGGCGATTCGGAGCGAGGCCCATGCGGGAACGTTTCAGCCTGGACTCGCCGATGAAGACGTTCATTTCGCCGTTGAGCGGCGTTTGATTGCGCTGTTGGGACCTGTTGGCAAGAAATTGCACACCGGCCGCAGTCGCAATGATCAAGTTGGAACGGATTTGCGGTTGTGGTTAAGGCGCCGCATGGATGAATTGGAGGGCGATCTTCAACGTTTGCAGCGGGCTCTTGTCGCGCAGGCGGATTTGCATCGCCGCACGATGATTCCCGGCTACACCCACCTTCAACGGGCTCAGCCGCTTTGTTTGGCGCATCACCTTCTGGCTTACGTCGAGATGTTGGAGCGGGATCGGTTGCGTCTTCAGGATGTGCGCTCTCGGGTGAACATTTGCCCCCTTGGCGCGGCAGCGCTGGCTGGAACTCCGGTACCCATTGATCGTCGGCAGACGGCTAAGGATTTGGGATTTGATGCGATTTACGCCAACAGCCTTGATGCGGTGAGCGATCGTGATTTTTGTGTGGAGTTTTCGGCGGCGGCTTCTTTGGTGATGGCCCATCTCAGTCGTTTGGCTGAGGAGGTGATTGCTTGGGCGTCAGAGGAGTTCAGATTTGTTCGCCTCAGCGATCGTTGTGCGACCGGCAGCAGTTTGATGCCGCAGAAAAAAAATCCTGATGTGCCTGAATTGGTTCGAGGCAAGTGCGGACGGGTGTTTGGCCACCTACAAGGCCTCCTCACCATGATCAAGGGCCTTCCTTTGGCTTACAACAAAGATTTTCAAGAAGATAAGGAAGCTCTTTTTGATGCGTTTCGCACCACCCGCGATTGCATTGAGGCCATGGCGATTCTGTTCGAAGAAGGTCTTGAGTTCCGTACGGAACGTTTGAACTCGGCGGTGGAACAAGATTTCTCCAATGCCACCGATGTGGCTGATTACCTCGTTGCCCGGGGAGTTCCCTTCCGTGAGGCTTACCAGCTTGTTGGTGCTGTTGTTCGCCGTTGCCTTGATGAAGGTTGTTTGTTGAGAGATTTGACCCTTTCGGCATGGCAGGAGTTGCATCCAGCTTTTGAGGCTGATCTGCACGATGCGCTTGCCCCGCGTGCCGTTGTGGCCGCTCGCCGCAGTGAAGGAGGAACAGGATTTGACCGGGTGGATGAACAATTAGACGGCTGGTTGCAGCATTTGAACGGAACACAACCTGTTGGATGACTCCCCAGCGCTGTCGGGTCTACGCTGAAGTTGCCAGTGGTACGTCACTTCGTTCCGGAGTCATGGCCCCATGGCAATGATCCAGGCCCCTTCGGTCCATTTTTTCGTACCCGGTCCAAGCAGAACGTGAGCATTTTTGTTGGCAACCTTCCCTTCCGCGCTGAGCAGGAGGACGTTACTGAGCTGTTTGCCCAGTTCGGTGAAGTCGTGAATTGTGCCCTTCCCCTTGAACGGGATACAGGCCGTAAGCGCGGATTTGCTTTTGTCGAAATGTCCGACGATGCAGCTGAAGAGGCTGCCATCGAAGGCCTCCAGGGCGCTGAGTTGATGGGTCGCCCGCTTCGTATCAATAAAGCTGAGCCTCGCGGCAGCTCTCCACGTCGCGATGGCGGCGGTGGTGGCGGTTACGGCGGTGGTGGTGGCGGTTACGGCGGCGGCGCTCCACGTCGCGATGGCGGCGGTGGTGGCGGCTACGGCGGTGGTGGTGGTGATCGCCCCTCCGGTGCCCGTGGTTGGGAAGATCGCAGCTATGGCGCTCGCGATAGTGCTGCCCCCCAAGGTGGCAATGCCTATGACGAAGGGCGTGTTCGTCGCCGCCGCTCCTCTGGTGGCGGCGGTACAGGTGCCGGTGGTGGCGACGATTTCTCCGGCTACGGCGGTGCCGAGGGCTAATCGCCTTTCCAGCTCTTTCACTTAAAGGCCGGCGTCTTTCAGTTGACGTCCGGCCTCTTCCAAGATTTTCAGATCAGCCCCCTTCCGTTGGGATCGTTCCCCAAGCTCACGGCGCCAATGGCGCGCGCCTGGAACGCCTTCCACGAGTTGAACGAGGTGTCGGCATAGATCCCAAAGCCGACCTCCTCGGTGTAAGTGCTGAGCGGCGTGGGGAATTAAGCCTTCCACGACATCTGATGCCAACAATTGGCGTGGCGCTTCTCCATAGATCAAATGGTCCATGTCTGCCCAACGCAAGGGGTGGGCGTAGGCGGCTCGACCAACCATCGCTCCATCGCATTCATCGAGGGCTACTAAACAATCCGCGGGTGTTTCGAGACCACCGTTGAGTTCAATCAATAACTCTGGGCGACGTTGTTTTAGTGCAACAACTCGGTCGTGCCGCAGCGGCGGAATAGTTCGGTTTTGTTTGGGATCTAAACCCTCCAACCATGCTTTACGTGCGTGAACAGAAAACCGTTGGGCTCCGGCCGCCGCCACCCGATCAACAAAAGCTGTAAGCAACGTGTCGTTATCGAGCTCGTCAATGCCAATCCTGTGTTTGACGGTCACGGGGAGCGCACTGGCTTGACCCATTGCCTCAACACAGCGGGCTACCAGATCGGGATCGGCCATTAAGCAGGCTCCGAAGTTGCCTGCTTGCACTCTTTGGCTTGGGCACCCCACATTCAGATTGATTTCGTCGTAGCCCCAGTCCAAAGCGAGGCGGGCAGCATCGGCAAGGAGGTTGGGATCATCGCCGCCCAGCTGTAGAGCAATGGGGTGTTCGATGGGATCGAAATCCAGAAGCCTGTCGCGCCTGTTGGTGTGATGTAAGGCTTGAGCCACCACCATCTCCGTGTAGAGAAGGGCTCGACAGCTGATCTGTCGCATCAGCACACGAAAGTGCCGATCTGTGCAATCGAGCATTGGCGCCACGCTGAAGCGATGGGCAGGAACGGTGGCGGGGCGTTCAACCTCGGTCATGGATCCATTAGAACCGCTGAAGCCCTTTGGTTCAGAGCTGATGACTCATACTTCGCCTGTTTTGTCCCGTCGTTCATTGATGTTTGCTGCAGTAGCTGGTGCGTTGGGCAGTCTGTGGCGCCCGAAAACGGTTCAAGCTGCCTCGAAGGCCAATGACCCTCAGTGGGATCTCAGCCCTGAGGTTTGGCGAGAGCGCTTATCCCCTGAAGCCTTCAACGTCTTGCGCAACGAGGGCACTGAGCGCCCGTTTACAAGTCCTTTTAATGATGAAAAACGCAGTGGTAACTACCACTGTGCAGGATGTGATTTGGCCTTGTTTTCGTCGGAGGGAAAGTTTGACAGCGGAACGGGTTGGCCCAGTTTTTGGCAACCACTCAGCCAAGCGATCGAGACGAAAGTAGATTTCAAACTGATTGTCCCGCGTACGGAATATCACTGTTCGCGCTGCGGTGGTCATCAGGGCCATGTGTTTAATGACGGACCCCGACCAACTGGAAAGCGCTACTGCAACAACGGAGTCGCCCTCGTCTTCCGCCCTGCAACCTGAAGCGGCGGACTGTTGGAATCTGGTGGTGATTGGTGGTGGCGCGGCTGGATTTATGGCCGCCATCACCGCTGCTGAGCAGGGGGTCAAACGTGTGCTCGTTTTGGAGGCCACCCCAGAGCTTCTCAACAAAGTTCGCATCAGTGGTGGTGGTCGCTGCAACGTCACCCACGCCTGCTGGGATCCAGCTGAACTGGTCGGTCATTACCCCCGTGGTCAGAGGGCTTTGAAAGGTGTATTCAGTCGGTTTGCTGCAGGAGATGCCATCGCTTGGTTTGCTGATCGTGGCTTGGTGCTGATTGAAGAGGCTGATGGTCGGATGTTTCCGGAGCAGAACCGTTCGGAGGCGGTGATTCAGTGCCTGAAGCGGGCGGCTCTGAAGGCGGGAGTGAAGGTGCAAACGCGGGCGATGGTGCAGCGTTTATCCGTGCAGTCTGAGGGGGTGTTTTTAGTGGATGGCCGCGGCTTGGACCAGCCGTTATCGGCTCAGAAGGTGATGTTGGCCACTGGCGGCCATCCCAGCGGCCGCAAGATGGCAGAAAATCTTGGTCATCAGCTTGTACCACCAGTCCCGTCGTTGTTCAGCCTTTCGCTGGAGGCGTCCGCTTTGGCGGCATGTAGCGGTATCGCTGTGGATGATGTTGGCTTGGAGCTGAAGCTCAACAACCAACGCTTCCGACATGTCGGCCGTGTGTTGATCACCCATCGTGGATTGAGTGGTCCTGCCACACTTCGACTTTCAGCGTTTGCCGCTCGCGCGCTGCATGGCAGCCGCTATCGGGGGGAACTTCGGGTGGATTGGAGTGCTGGCCTGGGGCGCTCTGGGGTTGAGCAACGGCTGAAGCAGTGGCGACAGGAGCAAGCGCGCCGTACTTTGGCGGCGGCTAAGCCCTTTGATCACTTCCCCAGACGGCTTTGGCAGGCATTTTTAATGCTTGCTGGAGCAGATGGAGAGCGACGTTGGGCCGAGCTCCCTGTCAAATCAGAACGCAGGTTGGTAGAAATTCTCTGCGCTCAGCCTTTATCGATTCAGGGCCGCGGCCCCTTTGGAGAAGAATTTGTCACCGCTGGTGGCGTTGATCTGGGTGAGGTGAACTTGGCCACGATGGAAAGTCGCCGTTGTCCTGGCCTTTATCTCGCTGGAGAATTACTGGATGTGGATGGGGTGACGGGGGGATTTAATTTTCAAGCCTGTTGGAGCGGAGGCTGGTTGGCGGGGCAGTCGATTGCCTTAGCCGATTGAATGATGTTGTTTCTTAGTCAACAGAATGACATTCGCTTCTTGTAATTAGCATTTAAAGATGAATCAATTTTTATGAGCTAAAATAAACTCCTTCAATCTATTTCTACAGCCCTATCGCGAAGGCTTAAAATAAACTCGCAATCACTAGATTTGTATATAACGGATAGAGGTTGATTACTGAATTTGATCAAAAACGGTGAACATTGGCAGATACATTGCTAGAAGAATTGAGCCTACAATTCCTCCCACGACCACGATCATTGCGGGTTCCAGCATTGAAGTCAGTGCCTTCACCATCGCTCCCACTTCATCTTCATAGAAGTCTGCAACTTTGCTCAGCATTTTGTCCATTTCGCCTGTTTCTTCTCCAATCGCAAGCATGCTTAGGGCCATGTCTGGCAAAACTTTCTGACGGATGAGTGATGTGCTGAGTAGCACGCCTTCCTGGACAAGGGTTCGGGATTTGAGGATGGCATCAGAAATAATGCTATTTCCGGCAGTTTGACTTGAGATTTCCATTGCCATCAAAATTGGCACTCCCGCACGCGTTAGTGAGCTAAAGATTCGGCAAAATTGAGCCGTCGCCGTCATCATGATCAGTTCCCCAAAAAGGGGAACTTTGAGCACTAATCGATCGATGCTTCTGCGACCATTGTGGGTGTTATAAAACCTTGTAAATAACCAGATAGCGAGAACAATTGCTCCAGCTGCATAAAGTGAAGCGGTGGAGCGTAGTAGTTCGCTGAAGTTCACCAGTAATTGGGTGAAGGCTGGAAGTTCTGCTCCGAGGTCTTCAAAGATTCCTGCAAATGTTGGAATCAGAAAGATCGTCATTCCTAAAAACACCAGAATCGCAATCACCAAAACTGCGACGGGATATCCCAGGGCGCCCTTGATTTGGTTCTGAAGTTTCGCCGTGTCTTCAAGCAGTTTGGCCAAGCGTTTTAGTGCTTCATCGAGTACGCCGCCGGCTTCACCGGCTTCCACCATCGCCACGCTGAGTTGATCAAACACCTTCGGCCATTGCCGAATTGCAGTGGCAAGGGCGATTCCCTCATTCACATCCAAACTCACCTTGATCAGTGCCCGCTTGAACATCGGTAGTTTTTGCTGAGTGGCCATCAAATCGAGGCTGCGCACGATCGGAACACCGGCATCGACGAGGGCCGCCAACTTGCTGGCAAAGATCGCTTTTTCTTTCACCCCAGGGGCTTTTTCAAAGGCTCGACTTAGATCGAACGAGAGAACTCCAGATGAAACATGGTCTTCAGATGAGCCTTTTGAGTTGCTGGGTTCTGTGGCCGTTCGAAGCTCTGTTGCGCGGATGCCGCGGCGACGCAGTTGTTTTTTGGCTTCCGTGACTCCCGCTGCTTTGACTGACACCGTTCGTTGTTGACCGGTGGACCCCAAATAAGTGGCGATGAAAGTGGCCATGGTTTTGGGGCTCCTCGTTTAAGATTTTTCGAGTAGGCGTTCAAGCTCTCCAGGCTTGCTTGCCTTAGCCATTCCTTCATGGCGCGAAATTGAGCCGTCTTTGATCAAATTGGCCAACGCTTTTTCCAGGGTTTGCATGCCCTGTTCACCGCCGGTTTGGATTTGG
>JADHRU010000032.1 GCA_016777265.1 Synechococcus sp. BS30m-G31 | reverse complement strand
TATGCCGGTGATGCTTTGCCCAGTGCCCGCCTACTGGCGGCTGCCAGTGATTGCCTGATTACCCATCCCAACGTGATGAATGGGGCGGCGTTGTATTGGAGTGATCCCCGCATTCACTACGTGGAGGGGTATGGCCTGGATCGTTTTGCTGCCGGCACTTGGTGCCTGAGGCCCGTGCGCCGCCAGCGCATTGGACTGCTCTTGGATGCCGGTATCGAGCCCGAACTGTCTCAGCGTCAAATCCAGGTAGCAGAGGCTTGTCGCGCCACCCTGGGTTTGGATATTGGACCCGTACTGCGTTCGGATCAGCCCCTAGGGGTGTCGCTCCATAGCGGACCCAGTGGTGCCAGTTGGGGGAGTTTGGAACGGCCCGATGCACTGTTGCGTGCGGGTGAGCGATTGCGTGATGCTGGAGCAACAGCGATTGCTGTGGTGGCGCGCTTCCCAGAGGATCCCGGCAGTGATGCGCTCACGTCGTATCGCCAGGGCAGCGGTGTCGATGCGTTGGCGGGGGCTGAGGCCGTGATCAGTCATCTGTTGGTGCGTCAGCTGCAGATTCCCTGTGCCCATGCCCCGGCCCTGGCGCCCCTGCCGTTGGATCCCCAGCTCGACCCTCGAGCGGCGGCGGAGGAGCTTGGCTACACATTTCTCGCTTGCGTGTTGGTGGGTTTGAGCCGTGCGCCAGGCTTGATCGATACAAGCGCGGCCCTCCCTGGCGATGTTCATGCATCCCAGATCGGAGCCGCAGTGGTGCCTGCAGGTGCCCTCGGAGGAGAGGCGGTGTTGGCGTGTGTGGAGCGTGGAATTCCTGTGATCAGCGTGGCGAATCCCTCGCTGCTGTCCGTGACGTCGGAGGTTTTAGGCCTGTCGTCGGGGGTGTTTCAGGCCAGCAGTTATGCCGAGGCCGCTGGGTTGCTTGTGGCGCTGCGAGAGGGGATCAGCCCAGCTGCGCTCGGGAGGCCGTTGCCACCGTTGCAGGAGATCCAGTAATGCCAAAGGGCAAGGGGTTTGCAATGTCGACGGATCAAGGCCCCTGCCCCTGTGGTGGAGGCGCTTATCAAAGCTGCTGCGCTCCACTGCATCGGGGAGAGCAACGGGCCAGCACGGCAGAACAGCTGATGCGGTCGCGGTATGCAGCTTTTGCGAAGGGTGAGTTGGAGTATCTGCTGGCGACGCATCTGGAAGCGGATGTGCCTGAGGCGGAGCGACGTCAACAGCTGCGCCGCAGTTGTCGAGCCACGCGCTGGATGGGGCTCAGCATCCTTTCCTGCACAGATGGAGGGGTGGGTGATCTGGAGGGAACGGTGGGTTTTGAAGCCCGCCATCGAGAGGGGCTTTTGCGGGAACTGTCGTTCTTTCAACGGCGTGGTGGATGCAGCGATGGCGATTGGCTCTACATCAAGGCCCTAAACACGCACGCAGGCTAGAACGATATTGTTACGAAATATACCCATTTTGGTTTACATATCGTGCTAAAGATGGGTGGTTCGGGTTTAGCCGCAGGCAATCGGTAGCCGCCAGCCACTGCCAAACGCCTGAGGACTCACTTTGAGAAGAGGCGCTGCCTGCCGGCGTTTGAACTCTGCCCGTTTCAGCAACTGTTGCACGCGCTCCACCAATGCAGGCTCATGGCCAGCGGCGATTAAGTCTTCCCCGTGGCGTCGTTCTTGGATCAGATCCTTCAGCAGAGCGTCCAGAGTGCTGTAGTCCGGCAGCGAGTCGCTGTCTTTTTGATCCGGTCGAAGTTCAGCGCTCGGGGGTTTTTGGCGGATGGCTTCGCCCACCAACTCTCCCTGTTCGGGCAGGTGATAGTCCGCACGGCAGTGCTGGGAGGCTGGGCTGTCGAGCCAGTCACACAGTGCGAACACGCTGGTTTTGTAGAGGTCGCCGATCACGGCTAAACCGCCATTCATATCCCCATACAGGGTGCAGTACCCCACGGCCAATTCAGATTTATTGCCGGTGGTGAGCAGCAATTGGCCCTGCTGATTCGCCACCGCCATCAGCAAGGTGCCGCGAATGCGGGATTGCAGGTTTTCAGCGGTTACCCCGCTTGGGTCCGCACCAAGGGCAGGGTTCAGGGTTGTGTCGAAGCCATCCATCAACGAGCCGATCGGCAGGGTGGTGGTCTTGAGCCCCAGCCCTTCCGCCAGCGCAACGGCATCGTCGATCGATCCTGCTGAACTCCAGGGCGAAGGCATCAGCAGTGTCGACACTTGATCGGCGCCGAGGGCCGCGGTGGCGATCACCGCAACAAGCCCAGAATCGATCCCACCACTCAGGCCCAACAGTGCTTTTTCAAAACCGCACTTGCGGGCGTAGTCGCGAACGCCCAGCACGAGGGCCCGGAACAGTCGATCCAGCGGGTCTCTTTCGCTGTGATGTGGTCTGGCGGCCTCAGCCTCGCTGTCCCAAAGGCTGACTTGATCGCTGCAGCATGGGAGTTCCCGTAACAGCTCTCCTGAGGCCGACACCACAAAACTGCTGCCATCGAACACCAATTCGTCGTTGCCTCCGACTTGATTGAGATACACCACGGGACAGTTCAAGCGGCGGGCTGCCGTAGCGGCCAGCTTTTGTCGCAGCAACGGCTTGTCAGCATCGAAGGGTGAGGCAGCGAGGTTGATCACCACATCCGGCCTCTCTGGGATCAATTGTTCGATTGGGTCGGGGCCTTTCAGCCGTTCCCGCTGCAGGGTGTCGTCCACCCAGAGGTCTTCGCAGATGGTGAGCCCCAGTCGTTGGCCGTTGCGGAGTTGCAACAGGTTTGGACCCGTCCCTGGACGGAAGTAGCGCCGCTCATCAAAAACGTCGTAACTGGGCAGCAGTTGTTTGTGGGCAACGGCGCGCCATCCCCGCCGGTCGACGAGGGCGATGCTGTTGGTGAGCGCGGGGGCGCGGTTGTCGGCAGCGGGTAGGGCAACACCCACCAGCAGCATGAGATCGCTGTCCAACTGCTGGCTCATCCACTGGAGCAGCTCTGCTTGAGCAGCGATGCGGGCTGGTTGGAGCAGCAGGTCTCGCGGTGGATAACCCCAAAGCGAAAGCTCAGGCGTCAGCAACACATCGGCACCTTGGTTTTGGGCTTTGCTGGCTGCCGCAAGAATGCGCTCTGCATTGCCCTGCAGATCACCCACCAATGGATTGATTTGGGCGAGGGCAAGGCGCATCAGCAATGGTTGGGGTGCAGTCCATAAAGATTGTGCTCGAGCAGCAGGGGCCACACGGCACTGGGGACCTGCTGTTGCTGTGGGGCAAGACGCTGATCAGAGCTGGCACTAGCCGGGATCTCCACATCCAACACGTCCACAGAAGCTCCGCATCGGGTCAAATCGGCTAGGGCCGTAGGGGTGAGAGGCCAACCCTGGCGTGGGGCAATCGCGATCTGGCAATGGCCCAGCCACTGATCAGCTTTTTTCCAGTGCGGGATTTGAGCTGCCAGATCGCTACCCACGACAAACACCAGGTTGTGTTGAGGCCAGCGTTGATGGGCGCGGTTCAACGTCACCATGGTGAATGGGCTGCTGAGGTCTTGGGCTAGGTCCAGGTCCGGGCTGTTGAGTTGCCCCACCAACGCCTTCAGCAGCATGGCCCGCACGGCCA
Organism: Synechococcus sp. BS30m-G31; assembly: GCA_016777265.1. Classification (GTDB taxonomy): domain Bacteria; phylum Cyanobacteriota; class Cyanobacteriia; order PCC-6307; family Cyanobiaceae; genus Parasynechococcus. The sequence continues at coordinate 10,687 of JADHRU010000032.1, read as the reverse complement.
GCGGCGCACCGTGTTGCTTCATTGGGTTGTCGCTTGCCCACGTCGCCACTCGGTCGTAGCGATGCAGCAGCTGCTCCAGTAGGTCCTGGTGGCCTCGGGTCGGAGGGTCGGCACTGGTTCCCAACAGGGCAATCCGCTGTTGCACCATGTCAAGGAAGCAGTGGACGCAGGTCCTTTTCTGCGTGCAATGGCCAGCGGTGGAGCCAGTGACGCACCACGGGATCCCGTCGTGCCAATCGTTCGAGCAGCGCTCCGGGTTGGCCACCCGTTGGGTGGAGCAGGTGTTTGGCCACCAATTGCCCTGTGCGACGGCTTGCGTGCACCGCCAGTGCAGCCTGGGCGAACGCCACAGGTGCCGCAGGAGCCAGGCTGGTACCGCCACTGATCGGAATCAACAACAACAGCATTTGCTTGAGTGCGCTTAGCCCGAGTTGAACGCCCCCCAGCAGAGCGTTGTTGCCTGACAGTTGGGTGAGCAGTTGCCGAGCTGCTTTTGGAGTGAGGGGAAGGCCATACAGGCGACTGAGTTGCACGACCAAGGCGGTGTCGCAGGCCATGCCCCCGGCCAGGTCAAAGGCCAGTACAGGGTTGATGGCTACCCCCGTCGCTTTGGCCGCGGCGTACCGACCGATCAGGCCCTGGGCGCTGCGTCGGTGTTGCTGCAGCCGCAGCTGTTGGCAGCTGCGCTGGAACCTGTCGGCCTGTCGCAAGGCCTGAAGCGCCAGGAGCATCACGCCTTCATTGTTGAGCTGGCTTCGCAACCGTTGTTCAAGGGCCTCAACCTGGGCTGGGATGCGTTCACTGCGAACGCTGCCATCGGGCTGGAGCTTGGCCTGCCTCGGCGCTGCGGCGATTGCGGTGAGTGGCAGGTCTCGGGGAAGGCGGGAACGAATGCTGTTTAAGAGTGCCGAGAGCTCCTGTTCTGGCCATCGGTCACTGCGGTTGAGCACAACGTGCAGCGGCTTACCGCTGCTCAGCAGTGTTTGCAGTGCGTCGCGATCCGTACGGGTGAGGTCGCTGTCGACCACCAACAGAACCAAATCAGCACCCATCGCCACCCGGGATGCCAATCGCGCTCTGCCCGCGGCATTGATTTCATCGATCCCGGGTGTGTCGACCAGCTCAACCCGGTTGAGGTCGTCGATGGAGATGGGCCAAACCACACCCCGCTGGCGCCGCGTACTGCCATGGGCCACGTCGGTGGCGAGTAGGGGTTCACCAATCAGAGCATTGATCAGACTCGACTTGCCCACGCCAACCCTGCCAAACACCGCGATTCGCAAGCTGTGCTGTTGCAGCCGTTGCAATTGTCGGTCGAGCTGGACAAGCTCTCCACCCAAAAGTCCCAGTTCCCGCTGGGACAAGCTCAGGCGCCGTCGCCATTGATTCAAGAGTTCGCGGCAGCGAACAACTGTGGGGGGTGGAACTGGTGGAGGTGGAACTGTGGGCGGTGGATCTGAGCCTGCTGTTTTCGGGTCGACGCTGCCTGCTGTCAGGCCGCCGGTACGCGCCGGCATGGCCTGGCTTGCTGTGATCTGGAATCGACCCTGATCCATCCCATCAGGTTAAAGGCCACGCAAGAGACCAATGGAGCTCTGCTCAATCATGGGTCTTGGCATACGGCATGACGGCAGCCATTGGTGGCAATTGACGGTGGCAATTGAGGGTGGATTGATTTGGTGGACTGATTGGCTGGATCGATGTCTCAAACGTCTCCGCTGGACCTTGTCCGACAAATTCCGCCTAGTAAGCGTGTTGTTTGGAGTCTTTGTACCGCTACGCTCATGCCTAAACAGGCCAGTCAGCCAGGGGAGAATTCGTGATTCGCATTCTTCTTTTTTCGATCATTATTGTTTTCACGATCCGACAAATCAAAAAGATCTTTGCTGATGCAACCGCTGCACCACAGGAGGTCAGTGCTGACGCCGCGGTCGTTGATGTTGATGTGATTGTCGATGAGCCGGCAGATCACCAGTCACCCCGCTGAAAGAATGTTTCGATGCTGAGCTGGCGCCAATGGTCATCACTCATGCCAAAGATTCAGGCGGTTTTGATCTGCGATCTCTCTTGGAGTCCAGTGCTCGCATAGGAATAACGGTTGTTGGGGTTCATGATGGACATCCCGGTTTGGGCTGAATTTTCTGGTTTTGTAGAGATGTGATCCCGAAGCGATTCCGATATTTCGGTATTCGTTTCCATTTTTTTCTTGCGGCCGTTGTTTTTTGTGCCAATCCTGGTCTGTACGGACACGTAAAAAACAACCATGACCGTCCGACTAGAAAAACTCACGTCGAACGGTTGGGAGCATGCTTCCAACCATTCCGATCTTCATTGCGCAACAACTCACGCCAAAGAGTTGATTGGACAGGAGTTGTCCACCTACCGACTTCTTCGCGACGACCGAGTGATGTTGTCTCTGATCACATCGAAAGGTGTGATGTGGGTGAATGCAGACTTGGAAGTCAAAGGCAAAGCTTTGGTTCACGCCTAAACCCTTTTTCGCAATCAGTGATTCTCGACTTTCTCGGTTCTAAAAGTATTGGGACCCTTGTCAAAGAAGGCAGCCATAAGCCCTTTCGTGCTGTGGCTTGTCCTATCAATGGCCTCAACTACGACGAATCACAAATGAAAGACAACGACGTTCAGCGTCGTCAACGTCTTTCTGAGGTCGAATACGACTGTTAGGTGGGTTTTCTCCACCATCCCGCCAAAACCGCCAGGACAGATTCAGCACCAATCACGCCAACAAAGCCGCCGAATTCATCGACCACGACCCGCACGCCGCTGCTGTCTTTTCTGAAGCCGGTCAGGAGTCGATCGGCTCGAATCATTTCAGGCACATAATCCACCTGCTCGCAGAGGTCGACAGGGGTGAGCAGGCCTCGGTTTTCAAGCAACGCTGTGAGAAGACGTTCTCGGCTTGCAACGCCCAATACGTTGTCCACTTGGTCGCCTAAGACCACCCACCATGGGGAGTTGTTCTCCATTAGCCGAGTCCGTTGCGACTCAATGCTCAAGCTGGCTTTAAGGGTTGGAGCAGCAACCCGTGGCGTCATCAAATCCCTGGCCGTGAGGTCGTTGAGTTGAAACACCTTGCCGATCATCGCGGCCTCATCTGCTTCGATTTCTCCTTTCTGAGAACCAAGTCGAGCCAGGAGCCGGATTTCGTCTTCGTTGGTGCTGATTTCGGCCTCCGCGGTGAGGGCAGGCAAGATTCGCTCCAGCAGCACGACAAGTGGGCGCAGCAGAATCCCTAGCCAATGCAGAAAAGGCGCACTAGAGAGGGCGACTGGTAGGGCCAGACGGCTGCCCAAAGCCTTGGGAAGAATCTCCCCAAGCAGAATGACGAGAATTGTGAGCCCAACCGAAAACAGCGGCAGTGCCGCACTGTTGACACCGCGTTGCTCAAAGACCCAGGCGGCATAACCACCCAACATCAAGCTGCCAAAAATATTGAAGCCGTTGTTGGTAATCACCAGTGCCGACAGCGTTCTACCGAGGTGTTTGCGCAACTTCGCCAGCCGCCTTGCCCCAGCCACAGGACGATCGCGGGCGGCGAGTTCCTGGACTCGGATCGGATTCACCGTCAGCAGAGCAGCTTCCACCCCCGAGCACAGGGCAGAACCAAGCAGCACTACCAACACAAGCACGATCAGCAAAAGAAGATCGGAGCTCATCGCTGCCCAACACTCAGGCCATCGTATCGGTACTACTCAGAAAGGCTTGTGAACTGCCATCCTGATCAACTGTTGCTCCCGCAGATTTGACCGCATTTGATCTCGGTATCTATGCGCTCAGACGCGAGCGTTTCATTGAGCAGTTGGGGGCTGCTGCTGCTGTCATTCCTGCTGCTGCTCTGACGACACACCATGCTGACTGCGAGTGGCCGTTTCGCCAAGACAGTGATTTTTTCTATCTCACGGGCTTCGATGAGCCCGATGCGGTCGCTCTGTTGTTGCCCCACAGACCCGAGGGCGAGCGCTTTGTGCTTTTTGTTCAATCGAAGGATCCAGCGGCGGAGGTTTGGACAGGATTCCGTTGGGGAACGGAGGGGGCCGTGGAGCGCTACGGAGCCGATGTCGCCTACCCCCTTGAGCAACTCCAGGAGAAATTGCCTGGCTATCTCAACGGAGCTGAAGCCATTGCGTTCCGGATTGGTCGTCACCCGGCGGTAGAGCCGATGGTGCTTTCCGCCTGGGGGCGTCAGTTGGACACCTACTCACGCACTGGAGAAGCAGCGTTTGGTTTGGTGGCGCCGACGCCGATCTTGCATCGTTTGCGCCTTCGCAAGGACCCGCATGAGCTGGCGCGTTTGCGTGATGCCTGTCGAATCTCCGCGGAAGCCCATGAAATTGCACGGGAGATGACTCGCCCTGGGATGCGGGAGTCGGAAGTGCAGGCGGCGATTGAGGCCCATTTCCGGGCCAGTGGAGCTCGGGGCCCGGCCTATGGATCCATCGTTGCTGGCGGAGATAACGCCTGCGTTCTCCACTACACCGCCAATACGGCCCCCCTGCAGGACGGAGACCTGCTGCTGATCGACGCCGGATGTTCCGTCGAGGATTACTACAACGGTGACATCACTCGCACGTTCCCCATTAATGGACGCTTCAGTGCAGAGCAGCGGGAGCTCTACAGCCTGGTTTTAGCGGCCCAGGAAGCAGCGATTGCGATGGTGCGACCCGGCGGAACAGCGGAAGACGTGCACAACACAGCGTTACGCACATTGGTTGAAGGCCTCGTTGATTTGGGCCTTCTCGTTGGAGATCCCGATGGACTGATTGAACGCGGTGATTACCGCCATCTCTACATGCATCGCACCGGACATTGGTTGGGGTTGGATGTGCACGATGTGGGGGCCTACCGCCTGGGAGAACGGCCCGCTGAGTTGGCAACGGGCTTCGTGCTCACTGTGGAGCCTGGGTTGTACATCAGCGACCGGTTGGCTGTTCCAGAGGGGCAACCTGAGATTGACGACCGTTGGAAAGGGATTGGTATTCGCATTGAAGATGATGTTGCCGTCACCGAGCAGGGCCATGAGGTGTTGACCCATATCGCCCAGAAGAGTGTCGCGGCGATGGAGCGTTAGAGGAGGTTGAGGAGATCCAGGGTGCTTTCGAGCACTCGATCGGCGCCTGCTGCCCGCAGCGTTTGCTGATAAGCCCTCACGTTCTCCACATGGGGAGGGCTAACCGCCAGGCTTTGCCAAGGGAGGTCGGGTCGGACCGTTCGGGCATTGATCACCGTGGTCACGTCAGCGACTGTGTCGCCGATGTAGATGATGCGTTGGGGGGCATCACCGGCAGCGAGTTGCTTGGCCAAGCGGATCAAGCCGGTTGGATCTGGTTTGTCTGGTGCATCTCCCATCGCGATCAACGGTGGGTCGATCAATCCGAGGCGCTCTTGGAGCACGTAGCGCGCCGAGGGCGGCTCCGCTCCACTAACAAAGCCCCATCGCCAACCTTGGCTGCTGAGACTGGCGAAAAAATCTGAGTCGACGAGCAAGGGCTCATTTCCGATCAAGCCCTTCCATTGGCTGGGGTCACCGTCGGGATCACCACCAAAGTAAAAATCACTAAAAACCGAAATCAGATCAATGCGTTCTGGTGGTTGTTCCCCACGGCGCCGCAGGAATTCGAGGCTGGCATCCCAGTCGTTGTTCCACAGCCCTTCCCCCTTTAACGCGTCGATCTCCTCGGCTGATGGCCGCCAGCCGCTGTAGTGCTCCACGGTGTCTTGGAGCGCCTTTCGATAGCTTCCGGCCACATCTCGGATGACCCCATCGATATCGAACAGAAGAATGGATGCTGATCCCAGGGTTCAAGCTGAATAAAGCGGCTGGTAGGCTAGTTCTTTGACATTCTGTCTTGAGCGCTGACCCCATGACGGCTACCGAAGGCGCTGCCACCACCGACCAGGAGGTCGCGACTCCGGCCGCCGCTGCGGTTGAAGACGCCCCCCAAACCCAGGCAGCTGAATCCACCGAAAAGACATCCACCGAAAAGACCGCCGAGACGTCTGCGGCACCGACAGACCCAGCGGCGGCAACCCCAGCAAAAGCCGAGGGACGCCCTGTTTTGAGCGGTGCTGCAGCAGCACTGGCATCCGCCACGATCGACGCCGACGGCGTTCCTTCTGGCTACACGCCAAAGGCTGATGAAGGTCGCTTCCTGTTGAAGATCCTCTGGCTTCCAGACAACGTTGCCCTTGCCGTGGATCAAATCGTCGGTGGCGGCCCCAGCCCGCTCACCTCTTACTTCTTCTGGCCCCGTGAGGACGCTTGGGAAATCCTAAAAACTGAGCTTGAGGGCAAGAGCTGGATCACCGATAACGAGCGCGTTGAAGTTCTCAACCAGGCCACAGAGGTGATCAACTACTGGCAAGAGGAAGGCAAAGGTAAGAGCCTTGATGAAGCCAAACTGAAATTCCCTGAAGTCACGTTCTGCGGCACCGCCTGATTTTCATCGATCGTTTTGTGCGCTGAATCAACGGCCTGCATTAGCAGGTCGTTTTTTAATGGCTCGCTAAAAAGCCGGGAAGTAGCCCCCGGCGAATTAAAACGATCATCTAGGAAGGTTTCAAGAAAGGCAGTCTCTCTCGATCAGTCGGCAGAAGCAGCCTTGCTGGCTTGCATCCTGGCGCGGGCCTCATTGAGCTGCTGTTGAGCCTTCATCTTTTCGGCTGATGCAGGTTGACCTTCCATTCCGGCGACTGTGGTCGTTGCCTTTTGAAAGTCAGCCTCTGCAGCATTGCGGTCGATGGAGCTACCCAGCTCAGCCTTATTCACCAAGACTGTGACTTCGTCGGAATCCACCTCAGCAAAGCCACCCATCAGGGCGATGGAATTCCAGGAGCCGTTCGCACGGACACGCAAGACCCCCACATCAATGGCTGTGAGCATTGAAATATGGCCGGTCAAAATGCCGAGCTGACCTGTAGTGCTGGGCAGAATCACCTCATCGGCGCTGCCATCAAACACGTTCTGGTCTGGTGCCAGCACGCGGAGGGTGAGGGACATGAACCTTGGTTCGTAGGGAAGAAAGGAGAACGGACAATTCAGTGGGGATGTGAGTCACATCCCCGATCGTGAATTACTTGGATTCAGCCGCCATTTTCTGGGCCTTGGCTTTCACTTCTTCGATGCTTCCCACGAGGTAGAAAGCCTGCTCAGGAAGATCGTCGAGTTCGCCGGAGAGAATTTGGTTGAAGCCAGTGATGGTTTCTTCCAATTTCACGTATTTACCAGGCATTCCGGTGAAGATTTGAGCCACGAAGAAAGGCTGGGACAGGAATTTCTCCACTTTGCGAGCCCGGTCAACGGTTTGACGGTCGTCTTCGGAGAGTTCATCAAGACCAAGAATGGCAATGATGTCCTGGAGCTCTTTGTAGCGCTGCAGGGTGGACTGCACGGCACGAGCCGTTCTGTAGTGCTCGTCACCAACCACTGCGGGCTGAAGCATGGTGCTGGATGAGTCCAAAGGATCCACAGCGGGGTAGATGCCCTTGGATGCCAAAGCACGGTTCAGAACCGTTGTGGCGTCGAGGTGAGCAAAGGTGGTGGCTGGTGCTGGATCGGTCAGATCGTCAGCAGGCACGTAGACGGCCTGGATCGAGGTGATCGAGCCTTCCACGGTGGACGCAACGCGTTCCTGAAGCGTTCCCACGTCGGTGCCGAGGGTTGGCTGATATCCCACAGCTGATGGCATCCGGCCCAAGAGAGCTGATACCTCAGAGCCAGCCTGAACGAAGCGGAAAATGTTGTCGACGAAGAGCAACACGTCTTGCTTATTCACATCGCGGAAATGCTCAGCCATGGTCAGGGCTGAGAGACCGACGCGCATGCGAGCACCGGGGGGCTCATTCATCTGGCCGTAGCAGAGCGCCACCTTCGACTTGGAAAGGTCATCAGCGTTGATCACGCCGGATTCCTTGAATTCCTCGTAGAGATCGTTCCCTTCACGGGTGCGTTCGCCAACGCCACCAAACACAGACACACCGCCATGTTCTTTGGCGATGTTGTTGATTAATTCTTGGATCAGAACGGTTTTGCCCACACCAGCACCACCGAACAAGCCAACTTTTCCGCCTTCACGGTAAGGAGCCAGCAGGTCGATCACCTTAATGCCGGTTTCAAACACTTTGGGCTTGGTTTGCAGCTCAGTGAGCTTGGGAGCATCACGGTGAATTGGAGCTCGGGCCTCAGTTTTTACAGGACCTTGCTCGTCAACGGGTTCACCGAGGACGTTGAAGATGCGACCCAGAGTGGCTTCGCCGACGGGGACTGAGATCGGAGCGCCGGTATCGACGGCTTCCATGCCGCGTACCAAGCCGTCAGTGCCGCTCATGGCCACAGCGCGAACGCGGTGATCACCAAGGAGCTGTTGCACTTCGGCGGTGAGGGCCACGTCTTGGCCACTCGTGTTCTTCGCTTCGACACGAAGTGCGTTGTAGATCTTGGGCAGTTTCCCGGCGGGGAATTCCACGTCCAGAACCGGGCCAATCACCTGGCGGATCACGCCCTTGGTGCCAGCGGATGCAGGAGCAGAAGCAACCATAAGTAAGGAGAAATGCGGGAGCAGGCGCAGCGCGCTCGGACCCATTCAGAGCGGCGCAACCTTACCACCGCTACGCCGATTGTTACGCCTTAGGACAAATCCCCGTTCTGTTCGGTCACCCGCACAGTCGTCTTGTGGTGCATAGGGGGGTGGATTGCATACGTTGGCAGTCAACGGCTCTGAGTGCCAACTCGTGATTTTGCGAGGTCCTCAGTGCTTTGTCCCTGCTTTTGCAACAACCCATGGCTGCTGTTTCCCTCAGCGTCTCTACCGTCAAACCCCTCGGCGATCGCGTTTTCGTCAAGGTTTCTGAATCAGAAGAAAAAACAGCTGGTGGCATCCTTCTGCCTGACACCGCCAAGGAAAAGCCTCAAGTTGGTGAAGTGGTTCAAGTCGGACCTGGCAAGCCCAACGAAGACGGCAGCCGTCAGGCTCCAGAAGTTGGTGTCGGCGACAAAGTTCTCTACAGCAAGTACGCCGGTACCGACATCAAGCTCGGTAGCGATGAGTACGTGTTGATGTCTGAAAAAGACATCCTCGCGATCGTCAACTGAATTTTTGTTCCCGACCCGTTGAGGTCTTGAACGATCCAATTGTTTTAAACACTTTTCTTAGGACAAATTTTTCATGGCAAAGCGCATTATTTATAACGAGAACGCCCGTCGCGCTCTCGAAAAAGGCATCGATATTCTTGCCGAAGCCGTAGCGGTCACCTTGGGGCCGAAGGGTCGCAACGTTGTGCTTGAGAAGAAATTCGGTTCACCCCAGATCATCAACGATGGCGTCACCATCGCCAAAGAGATCGAGCTGGAAGACCACATCGAGAACACCGGTGTTGCTCTGATCCGCCAAGCGGCATCGAAAACCAATGATGCTGCTGGCGACGGCACGACAACGGCCACAGTCTTGGCTCACGCCATGGTGAAGGCTGGTTTGCGCAACGTCGCGGCTGGTGCCAATGCCATCACCCTGAAGAAGGGCATCGATAAGGCTTCCGATTTCTTGGTTGGCAAGATCAAGGACATGGCCAAGCCCATTGCTGACAGCAATGCCATTGCTCAGGTCGGAACCATTTCAGCCGGTAATGACGAAGAAGTCGGCAAAATGATTGCCGACGCTATGGACAAAGTTGGCAAGGAGGGTGTGATCTCCCTCGAAGAAGGCAAGTCCATGGAGACTGAGCTCGAGGTCACCGAGGGTATGCGGTTCGATAAGGGCTATATCTCCCCTTATTTCGCCACCGACACCGAGCGGATGGAAGCCGTCTTGGACGAGCCCTACATTCTGCTCACCGATAAGAAAATTGGTCTGGTTCAAGACCTCGTTCCTGTGCTCGAGCAAATTGCTCGCACCGGGAAACCTCTTCTGATCATTGCCGAAGACATTGAGAAAGAAGCCCTCGCCACCCTTGTGGTGAACCGTTTGCGCGGTGTGCTGAACGTGGCTGCTGTGAAAGCACCTGGTTTTGGTGACCGTCGTAAGGCCATGCTCGAAGACATGGCTGTGCTGACGAATGGTCAGCTGATTACCGAAGACGCTGGTCTCAAGCTCGAGAACGCCAAGTTGGAGATGTTGGGCACGGCCCGTCGCATCACCATCAACAAAGACACCACCACCATCGTTGCCGAAGGCAACGAAGCTGCCGTAGGTGCTCGTTGCGAGCAGATCAAGAAGCAGATGGACGAAACAGACTCCACCTACGACAAAGAAAAGCTGCAGGAGCGTCTGGCCAAGCTTGCTGGCGGTGTTGCTGTCGTGAAAGTTGGTGCAGCGACAGAAACCGAGATGAAGGACAAAAAACTTCGTCTGGAAGACGCCATCAATGCCACCAAGGCAGCCGTGGAAGAAGGCATCGTTCCCGGTGGCGGCACCACCTTGGCTCACCTGGCTCCTGTCCTCGAAGAGTGGGCTAATGGCAACCTCTCCGGTGAAGAGTTAATTGGTGCCAACATCGTTGCCTCCGCTCTAACAGCTCCCCTGATGCGTATCGCAGAAAATGCTGGTGCGAATGGCGCTGTGGTGGCCGAAAATGTGAAGTCGCGCTCGAACAACGAGGGCTACAACGCTGCCAATGGCGACTACGTCGACATGCTGGCCGCTGGCATTGTTGATCCTGCCAAGGTGACACGTTC
>JADHRU010000031.1 GCA_016777265.1 Synechococcus sp. BS30m-G31 | reverse complement strand
CTGAACCACATCCACCTCTTCGGAGCTGATCGCCTTCCATTGATCACGGGTGGCCCAGTGAATCAACAACTGACCTTCCTCATGCGCCGGATCCCAGGCGATGTCGCGTCCGAGGAATCCCTTCTGTTGCTCAAGCCAGGGTTGCCAGGTCTGCTGCTCTGCCTCAAGCCAAATCTGCACCTGAGACTCAGGAACCTTCAAGCGCAGTTGTTCAATCACCGCTTCACTGGCCAAAGCCTGCCCCGCGAACAGCACAAGGATGGCGAATAACAGCACAAACGTGCGGATCATGGCTTCTGTAACAGCGCCACGGCATGGCAGCTGATCCCCTCTTCACGGCCTTCCGCACCAAGCGTTTCATTGGTGGTTGCTTTGACGCCAACAGCGTCCTCGGCGATGCCGATTCTCGCCGCGATGTTGGATCGCATGGCCTCGATATGGGGCTTGAGCTTGGGACGCTCTGCAATCACAACAGCATCCAGATTCACCACCTGCCAGCCCTGATTCCCCACGAGCTGAACCACCTGCTCCAGCAGCATCAAACTGTCGGCGCCCTTCCACTTTGGGTCGGTCGGCGGGAAGTATTTGCCGATATCGCCGAGGGATAACGCGCCAAGCAGGGCATCCATCAACGCATGGACCAACACATCAGCATCGCTATGGCCATCTAAACCGAGTCCATCGGGATGGTCCAAGGTCACGCCGCCAAGGATTAAGGCTCGACCCTTCACCAACCGGTGCATGTCGTAACCGTTGCCGATACGCAACTGCATGGCGGTGTCGTAGGGGTGCTCCATTCTCTCGGTTTGCCACCGCGTCCAAAGATCAGGCCGGCGTTCCTGGGTTCGCAGCTCACGCTGTTGCTGCCTCCAGTTCGCAATCGCTCCATGGTCTCCACTACGCAGTACGGCAGGTACCGTCATGCCTCGGAATTCCGCTGGCCGGGTGTAGTGAGGATGTTCCAGCAACACCATGCTGTGACTCTCCTCCACCAGCGAATCGGGGGCCCCCACCGTCCCTGGTAGCAATCGCACCACACCATTGATCACCGTCATTGCGGGCAATTCCCCGCCAGTGAGCACAAAATCGCCAACCGAAATCTCTTCATCCGCCAGGCCGCGAATGCGTTCATCAAAGCCTTCGTAATGCCCACAGAGAAACACCAACTGATCGAACTCGCTCGACCACCGCTGAAAATCGTTCTGCTGTAGCGGACGTCCCTGGGGAGACATCAGCAAAACCCTGGAGCGGGGGCAGCGAGGAACCGACTCAATAGCGGCAAACACCGGTTCCGGCTTGAGCACCATCCCGGAACCACCGCCATAGGGCACGTCATCCACTTTGCGGTGACGATCGGTGGCGAACTCCCGCGGGTTGTGCAGATGCATCTCCGCAATCCCAGCGGAGAAGGCTCGCCCAATCACCCCCAACTCCAGCAAGGGAGCAAACGCCTGGGGAGCCAGGGTGAGCACATCGAGGCGGTAGGTCGCCATATCGTCCTAGGCGGAGGGCTTCGAAACCCGGCGAATATCGGTGCAAAAGCTTCCCTGCAGGGGAACACCCTCACCATCCACAGCCGTGGTGCTGCGCAAACGCAAATTCACGCGCGTGAACCAAATACGCTCCTGCACCAAAACACCATCGGGTTTCGCGAGGTTGAGTTCCATGCTGCCGTCGGGCCAAAAGCGCCAGGTTCCCGCAGGCTCACCATTACGCGATAAACCACCATCCTCTGCAAACGAAAGGGTGCTGGGGTCGCCACTGGGGGGTTGCACCACCAGCTGACCCAGACCAGAAGGTTGCGTGGCTTCACAACGCACCGTTAGCTCCCCACGTTCACTGCTGTGCCATTCATCGTCACCCTCCATGGACAGTTCAAAACAGCTGCGCAAACTCATCCATTGCCCATCGCAAAGGGCAAGAAAAGCGGCTGGATCAGCAGGAGGGAAGGGTTGTTCACTCATCAGATCATTCTCTCAGCCAGCTTCACCAGGTGATGGGCAAAAACGGATACGGCCGATTCCATCCGTAAAGAGCCAAACGCTGCTGCCCGGGTACTGCTGCACCACGACGGTGGAAGCCGAACACATCAGCGAGCACAAGGGTATTGGCGGGACATGTCACGGCCACAGGCTGTGGCAGGCCAAGGCTGGCCAAGGCCTCGTCTCGGATCCGAAAAGACCCCGAAACGTTGGGTTGACGGCGATGCAACAGCGCCGCATCAGCAGTGGATTGTTCCCAGCGCAAACGAACGGGATCCAAACGATGACTGCCGGGGACGTACTCAAACGGACCGTCATCGCGCTCAACAGGACGCAAGAACAACCAAAACTTCAGCGCACGAAAAAACGTATCGCGATGCAGATCTTTCTGGAGGTCCGGCGTTTCGGTCTCCTCCCCATGGACGGTTAGGTACACATCCACCTTGTGATGATCCATCGGCAAACCAATCACCTGCCGAGAACAGGACGACAAGCGAGGGTCATGGCATGCCGCCGCCGCCTGGGGCAGCACCGATGGATCGATATGGAGAAAGCGGTTAAGGGTGCCGCCATCGAATCGATCAAAGCCACCGGAGAAGGGTTGCTTGGGTTGAAATCCCACACGGTCATTCACCGGTAGCGGATGCCTGTGCCCCATGTCGCGCACCAGCGACTCCACCTCATCGCGCAACGCCTCGAATTGGCCGGAGGGGAGGAAATTATTGATCACGACAAAGCCGTCTCGCTTGAGATCGGCACAGCGACCTGGTTTCAACCACTGCCGCCAAGTGCAAAGGGCTTCGGCGATTTCCACCCGTCGACGGTGCAGCTGAAGCTGCCGGTTCAGGACGGGATGACCCACCCAAGGATCCCGAAAGCTCTTGGTGCGTGTCAGCAAAGAGAGCATGGTTTGAGCGTAGATCGGACTGAATCGCCGCTCAAAAATCACCCCCGCCATAGCCCAACTCAGCCAAGCGATGGGGCTTACTTCGCCAATCGGGCACCACCTTCACAAATAACTCCAGATACACCGAACCATCGATCAACGTTTGCATCTGGAGCCGTGCGCCCTGACCAATCGTTTTGAGCATGGCGCCGCCCTTGCCGATCAGGATGCCTTTCTGGCTTTTCCGTTCCACCAGCACCGTGGCCAACACAGCCGTCCGCCCAGGGTTTTTGCCCTTCGGTGGGATGTCTTCGACGCGATCGATCGTGACAGCAACGCTATGGGGCACCTCTTCACGGGTGTGAAGAAGCACCTGTTCACGAATCAACTCCCCCAAAAGAACGCGTTCCGGCTGATCCGTCACCATGTCCGGCGGATACAGCTGCGGCCCCAAGGGAAGCTGCTCAGCCATCGCAATGGACAGCTCAGGACAACCCTCCCCAGATATCGCACTGCAGCGATGCACGGGCCAATGGGTCTCAGCCAGTAGTTCGTCGTAGCTCGCCGCCGCCTGATCCTGATGATCGGCCGCAACCAGATCCCACTTATTTAAAGCAACCAACACAGGCAGCGACTGCTGCCTCAGCAGATTCACGATGAAGGCATCGCCACGGCCAGGCCGCTCACACCCCTCAAGAAGAAGCAGCACCAGATCGACCTCTCCAATCGCGCTTCGGGCGCTGTGGACGAGCCGTTCGCCCAAAAGGTGATGGGGCTTATGAATTCCTGGGGTGTCCACCAGCACCATCTGGGACTCCGCAGTGGTGAGGATGGCGCGCAAGCGGTTTCGTGTGGTTTGCGCCACTGGGGATGTGATCGCCACTTTTTCCCCCACCAGCTTGTTGAGCAACGTGGATTTCCCAACGTTAGGGCGACCGATCAGGGCGATAAACCCGGACCGGTAGTCGTCTGGCGCTTGGGCTTGAAGCATGAAATCAGTCTGCGGGTTCATGGGCCAGGTGCGAGACCCATGGCGAAGCCAGTCAGAGCTGATGATGGAGCCATAGCCTGACCACAGTGGCAATGCAGGGCCATGCCGAATCAACAGCCAACGTTTAAACAGCCCACGTTTCAGCAGGCGATGGAGATCACAGCCACTTGGCTGCAGCAATGGGACAACGAAGAGATCAGCGACGAAGTCCTCGCAGACCGCATCGGTGAGATGGTGGCGAGCCGCGACGGGGCGCGAGGATTTTTTGTGGTGACCCTCGCAGGAGATAGCGCCCTAATGGATCGCATCCCTGATGTGGTGGCGGGTCAGCTGCGCAGTGCTGGGCGTGATGTGGTGGACCTCAGCGTTCGCAATTTGGCCATGAGCACTGCAATGGCAGTGCATCACAAGCGCAGTGGAGATGACAATCAACAAGCCGGATCGGAACGGGTCACGTTCCGCTGCACAGAATTACTGCGGCTATTGGAGCCGATCCTCGTGAAGGAACGCTTAGAGCAGCTGCTCGAAGCCACCATCGACAACAGCGGTGCTGACGTTTCCTTCTTGGAGCGATGGGGCTATGACGACGAACAAAAACGTGCCATTAGCACCTGTGTGTATGACATCGCAGCTGCTTAAGTGCAAACCTGACCAGCAAAAATGAGATAAAGACACAAAAAACCCCGATATTCTCGGGGTTTTTTAATGAAATGAAAGGGCGCGTAATCGTCTAATCGCGGCGACCGCCACCGTTCAAAACAATGATCAACCGGAGAATAAAAATAAACAGGTTGATGTAAGTGAGATACATGCTCAGGGCACCGGCCAAATATTGGTCGTCCCGATAGGCGCGGGGCATCGTGTAGAAGTCCACAAAAGCGGCTCCCACAAACAGGATCGTGCCAAAACCAGCGATCAGCAACTCAAAGCTGGTGCCATGGAACATTGCTGGGGCGAAGATCCCACCAACGAATTGAACGACCATCGCCAAAATGAGGCCGATCAAGCCAAGACCCACGGCACCCGAAAGGGCTTGGCCAACGCTGTCGCTCATGCGACGGCCAACGATGGACGCGATAACGAACGTGATCCCGGTCGCCAGGGCCGCGGTGCCAACGGCTCCAACACCAGCCACAGCTCCGGCAAAGGCCACCAGTCCACTCAGGGTGAAACCAGTGATCAAGCTGTAGACCGCTAGAAGGGGCAATGCCGTGGCGTTGTTGCCCTTCAATGCCACATTTTGGGCAACAAAAAAGAGAATTAAATTGCCAATTAACGCCACCCAGAACAGGGGCATAAAGATTGGCGTCGCGATCAAGGTGAGACCGCCAAGCACTCCTAGAGAGGTGAGCACCATGCCACCGCCCACATAAGGCAGGGCCTTATTGACGACGTTGGGGCCAACGAGAGCACTGGATTGCGCCTCGCGGATGGCTTGTTGAAAATTGCTGCTAGCTGGCATGTCGACCAGTCCACATTGCTGATGTCACTTTGACAGTGGTGGCAATGAGATGGGGTGTGGATCTCCCTATCGACGCACAATCCGAGACGAGGGCCTGGCCAGTCCTTGTTCCTCTCGTTGTCCAACACGTTGCTCATCCAGGCGGGCGTAGGCCTCCACAACGCGTTGCACCAATGGATGACGCACCACGTCCGCCGAGGTCAATCGACAAACAGCAACCCCTGCAACGCCTTCCAGGACTTCGGAGGCCTCCTCAAGACCACTCAACTGATTGTGAGGAAGATCCACTTGGGTGACATCCCCCGTAACCACCATGCGCGACCGCTCTCCCAAACGGGTGAGCACCATGCGCATTTGGGATGGTGTGGTGTTTTGAGCCTCATCCAGGATCACAAATGCATCGTTGAGCGTGCGTCCGCGCATGTAGGCCAGGGGTGCTACCTCAATCACGCCTTTGTCCAATAAACCTGCCGTCTTGTCGGCTCCAAGAAGGCAGTGCAATGCGTCGTAGAGCGGCCGCAGGTAAGGATCCACTTTTTGCTGAAGATCCCCTGGCAGAAAACCAAGCCGTTCACCTGCTTCCACCGCCGGTCGGGTCAAGATCAAACGATCAACCTTGCGTTCAGTCAGCATGCGCACCGCCAAAACGGTGGCCAAAAATGTTTTTCCTGTCCCTGCCGGACCAAGAGCGAACGTGAGATCGTGACGCTCCATCGCATCCACATAACTCTTCTGTCGCAGGGTGCGCGGTCTCAAGGTGTTGCCCTGCGGACTTCGCACCAAAACTTGCTCTGCCATTGCGGCGTGGTCGTCGCCGCGACCCGTGTTCAGTGCACCAAGAGCCGATTGCAGATCAACGGAGGACACCGCTTGACCGTCTTGCCAAATGGGGCGAACCAACTCGACAACGGACGCAGCTCGCTCAATCTGAGCAGCTCGACCGGAAATTACCAGTTGAAGCCCGCGTAAGACGACAGAAGCCCCTGTGAGGGCCTCGAGTCGGTGCAACATCACTTCAGCTTCTCCCGCAATGGCGAGTGCAGCTTCAGGATCAGGAAGGTCGAGGACGAAACGACCGCGGTCGCCTTTATCGGGAGCTGAGGTGATCAGCCTTCCGACGATTCAGCATCGGCAGCGGGAGCCTCAGCTTCAGCAGCAGCAGCGGCCTTGGCATCGGCTGCATCCTTTGCTGCCTGTTTTGCAGCAGCTTCGCGCTTAGCGGTTTGCTTGGCTTGACCAACGGTGACGGAAGAGCGCACCGTTTTCTCGATCAAACCACCCCGCTCTAGAAGGGTGCGAACAATATCTGTTGGCTGGGCACCCTGACTCAGACGCTCGCGAATGGCCTCAGTATCCAAGCGAGTTTCCTTGGTTCTGGGGTTGTAGAAGCCAAGCTCCTGTAGTGGGCGACCGTCCCGTCGAGACGTGCTGTTGCAGGCCACGAGGCGGAAGCTCGCTTCCCGCTTCTTACCAAACCGCTTCAGGCGGAGCTTGATCATCGTGGCCCTGGTGTGAAATGTGGTGGAGGTTCAAGCTGAGCTATTCAGCCCGCCGAAAAACCACCATACCGGTTCACGCTCAGAGTTCTCCGAAGCCCTTTTTTTTCTTGGTTGGACGTTGACGTTTCGGGGGGCCACCACGGCCAGCACCGGAGGGCATTCCTGGCATTCCACCCATCCCCGGCATTCCGCCCATGCCAGGCATCCCTGGCATTCCTGGCATACCACCCATCCCTGGCATTCCTGGCATGTTTCCGCGGCTCATCTGCTGCATGAAACCCCGCATTTTCTGGAAATCAGCCAAAACCTTGTCCACATCTGCGGGCTGGTGGCCACTCCCCGCAGCAATACGACGACGCCTGCTCGGCTGAGAGGCCAGCAACTCCGGCTGACATCGCTCGCCCTCTGTCATTGAGCCGATCATGGCCTCGACACGCTTGAGCTGGTCCTCTCCCTGTTTGAGCATGCCGTCGTCGATCTTGTTCATGCCGGGGATCATTTTCATGAGCCCGCCGAGGGATCCCATCCGCTTGATCAGACGCATCTGCTGGAGGAAGTCCGAGAAATCGAACGACGCCTCCTGCAGCTTCTTCTGCATTTTTTCAACGTCGGCAAGTTCGACCTCTTTCTGAGCCTTCTCCACCAACGTGAGCACATCCCCCATGCCGAGGATGCGGCTCGCCATCCGCTCTGGATGGAACGGTTGCAACGCCTCTACCTTTTCACCGGTACCGATGAACTTGATCGGCTGACCGCTCACTTTGCGGATGGACAGCGCCGCACCACCGCGGGAATCGCCATCGAGCTTGGTCAGCACCGCCCCGGTAATGCCTACTTGCTCATGGAAAGCACGGGTCAGTTCAGCCGCTTCCTGGCCAATCATCGAATCCACCACCAGCAGCACCTCATCGGGCTGCACAGCGGAGCGAATTCGCACCATCTCCCCCATCATTTCGGTGTCGATCTGAAGGCGGCCGGCGGTGTCGACAAGAAGGGTGTCGTACCCCTCAGCCTTCGCCTTCGCCAAACCGGCCGCAGCGATCTCTTCAGGCTTTGCGTCTGTTCCCAGACTGAACACATCAACACCAATCTGCCTACCCAGGGTTTTCAACTGCTCGATGGCAGCAGGGCGATACACGTCAGCACCCACCATCAGAGAGCGACGGCCCTGATCTTTGAGATGCAGGCCAAGCTTGGCCGTTGCCGTGGTTTTACCGGCCCCCTGAAGGCCGGCCATCAAAACCACCGTGGGGGACTCGGAGGCCTGGGCGAGGGGGGCGTTGTCTCCACCCATCACATCCACCAGTTGATCGTGTACCACCTGGATGAACTTCTGGTCGGGGCTCACCCCACGCACCACCTCAGCGCCGACGGCCTTGTCTCGAACCTCGGCAACAAAATCCTTAACCACCGGAAGGCTGACATCGGCTTCTAGCAGCGCGCGACGAACCTCCTTCAGAGCCCCATCAACATTGGTTTCGCTGATCTTGTCCTGGCCTCTCAGCCCTTTGACTGCATCTTCAAAACGGGCTGATAGCTCGTCAAACATTGCGCGACCATGACTGGCTCAATGCAGTGATCGTAAAAAGCGACTCGCCAATTGCTCAGGAACCGGAAATGTATTCATGCAATTTCCACTCTTTTCCGTCCCTCCCCAGCACGTAGGTCACGGTCAATGCTCCTGGAGGCGTCTGATCAACCACCGTTCCAGAGCGGTCAATGGTCTGATCGGAATAGTCCACCTCAGCCTTCACAGCGATGCGCCGTGGTGTTCGGCTCACTACATCAACACTGGTGACTGATGCCTTGATGGTTTTTGTGCGGCCCAGCGCGGCATCAGCGTTGCGCTCAGCTTGCACCCGTCGCAATAACCGATCGCGCGCGACGGTCGAGATCTGGCTCGAAACCGCTTCAGGCACGGCATTGGTCTGGCCCGCCAGCGCATTGGCTTTGGCGTTCAACCAGCCCTGGACGAGATCCTCCAGTTGCTGCTCAGAAGGCGCATCATTCGTTAATGGCTCAATGGGGCGATCCAAGGGCTGCTCCGGTTGGAGCGTGGCTAAGGGAAGCGCTGTCTCATCAAGATCATCGGGGGCGGGCAACTCCGGTTCCTGCTTCACCATTGGCGAAACTGGCAGTACATCGCTGCGCTGACGCAGCATCAACGAGACGCCGCCACCAACAGCTGCCAGGACGGCCACCAGCACTGCAAGCTTGACCATGAGCGGTCCTGGAAGTTGGGGAAGTCGAAGTTGGGGAAGCCGGGGTAGCTGGGGCAGAGAGAGAGAAGGGAGGCGCATGCCGCGTTCTTCCAGACCCTCTTCCAAACCCTCCGAAGACTGCTCGGAAGCCGAAATAGGCTCCCCAGACTGAAGACCCAGCCCAGAGGCAACCGGGGTCTCCCAAGGCAAAGGCAACGCATCGTTGAGCGACTGGCGGGACGCTTGGCGATCCAGTCGTTCGACGTAGTTCTGCACATCACGGTCGGCAAACCAGGCGTCAAGATCAATGGCCGTGGCATCAACATCGCGATAGCCCGGCAAAACATCCCTCCCAAGCCATGCCCTGCAGTATTCGCACTGCGCCGCTAGATCGTCGCCGGAATGCTGCAGGAACCAAGCCTGCACCTCCGCATCTCTGATCGCGGCAAAGTGATGCTCCGCCTCACGGACATTGCCAAGCAACAAATCAAGACAGCCCAGAAGGGGCTTCGGATCCAGCTCTGAGTCCGGCAGGAGTTGAAGGCGGTCCCGCGCCTGCTCAAGGCATTCAGGCTTACGCCGGGAAAAACCTGCAGCCGTCAGCGCAACAACCGCCAAAAATCCTGCTTCTGCTTCGCCCTCGTCCGACCAACCACTGAAGAGATCGATCTGTTCTTGCACCGTGAGGAAACGGCGGATTTGTTGAAAGAACGATTCGAAATCGTCTTGGGTCATCGACCCTGAGCCCTCACCTGACCCCTCAACGGAGGTCACAAAATCCGTTCCATCCAGCCCACCTCGGCGACTGACGAGCTGATCGAGCAGCGTCAAGCCCTGTTGGTGAGAGGCCTGATCGCTCAGATCTCGACTGATCAGATCCAGAATTCTGAAAGGCAGAAGAGCTTCTAGGTCGCCTTCGAGCCTGCGCTGCTGATCGGGCAGCTTGCCCATGCGCTGTTGTAGTTGGATTCCTTCCACCAACAATTGCGCCGCTGATTCATAACGGCGCTGACCCTGTTCTTCCACTGCTGCATCACGACACGCCAAAGCGGCCAACAGAGTGAGATCGGCTTCCCGCCCACTACCGAGGGCAGGCGCTTGGGGGGGCTCAAGCCCATTCGAGGCCATATGGAACGCCTCGAGGGCTCCATGGGCCTCCCAAAGAAGAATCAATCCAGCCACTTCACTGCTGGCAGGAAGGTCGAGTCCGACGGTCTCGTTGGGGTGAGATGCACTCAAACGAATCAGAGCTGATTCGTATTCGGCACGGTCATCTCGATCGGTGAGGAGATCAGCCGAACGGCTCAGCAGTTCGTTTCGTTTGAGCAGCGCTTCATGGGTAAACCCCTGATCAGGCGGGGCATCACAGCGGGTTTGTAAACGGTGAAGGATGGCCGCCGCATCAGCGGAAGGACTGACACCCAGCAGTCGGAAATGATCGATGGGCAAATCCAACAGCTTTTTCCGTCGCAGGCGCGAACTTTAGTCAGTGTCAGGTGTTTTGCCTATTCCTCATCCGCTGGCCCTTACAGTTGGTGGGTGTGAATGAGCTGGTCATGGGTCAGGACCTCGCGGTGGACTCCGCTTCCATCGATATCGCCGCCGCCGGTGCCCATGCCGAGCGTCTTTCCAACCTTGTGACCTCTCAACGCGCCATCGTTGACCGCGACACGGGCTTAGACCTGTACCGGGATATGACCCTGGGTCGGCGCTTTGAGGACAAATGTGCCGAGATGTACTACCGGGGCAAGATGTTTGGCTTCGTTCATCTCTACAACGGGCAAGAAGCCGTTTGCACTGGTGTCATCGGCGCGATGAAGCGCCAACACGACTGGTTTTGCAGCACCTACCGCGATCACGTCCATGCCCTGAGTGCAGGGGTCCCTGCGCGCGAGGTCATGAGTGAGCTGTTCGGTAAAGAAACTGGATGCAGCAAGGGCCGCGGTGGCTCCATGCATCTCTTTTCCAAAGAACATCACCTCTTGGGCGGGTTTGCTTTTATCGCCGAAGGAATCCCCGTTGCCCTCGGCTCAGCCTTCACCAGCCGCTACAAACGTGACGCCCTCGGCGATGCCTCCAGCAATTCGGTAACAGCGGCATTTTTTGGAGACGGCACCTGCAATAACGGTCAGTTCTTCGAATGCTTGAACATGGCCCAGTTGTGGAAATTACCGATCCTTTTCGTCGTTGAAAACAACAAATGGGCGATCGGGATGGCCCACGACAGAGCGACCAGCGACCCTGAAATTTGGCGCAAGGCAGCTGCCTTCGGCATGGCGGGGGAGGAAGTCGACGGCATGGATGTACTCGCCGTTCGTGCTGCCGCCCAACGGGCCATTGAACGCGCAAGGGCTGGAGAAGGCCCCACTGTTTTGGAGTGCCTCACTTACCGATTCCGCGGACACTCATTGGCTGATCCCGACGAACTGCGCTCCGAACAGGAAAAACAGTTCTGGGCGAAACGTGATCCCCTCAAAGCGCTCGAGCGCGACTTGACCGAAGCGGGGTTGGTACGCAGCGAGGAGCTACGTGGAATTGAGAAAGAGATTGATGCTGTGATCTCGGATTGCGTTGATTTCGCGCTCTCCGCTCCTGAACCTGATCCCTCAGAGCTAACCCGATACATCTGGGCTGAGGATTAACCCCAGCCGGTCCACAACAGATCTGGGTCAACTAATCAAATTCCACTCGGCAGACGTCTGGTGAGATTGCGCAACTTGCGCAGGGCCTTTAGCTCCACCTGACGGACACGTTCTCTAGACACTTTCATCATTCGGCCAATTTCTGCGAGCGTGTGCCTCTCGTTGCCTTCCAAGCCAAAACGAAGCCGCAGCACGTTTTGCTCTTGCTCGCTGAGATGACTGAGCCAACGCCCCAGCTGTTCGTGATGAATGCGCTGCTCGACGATGTCGAGAGGCTCTTCCGCTGACGAGTCGGCAATCAAATCGCCAAGGAAGCTCCGCCCTTCCTCTCCATTGACAGGGGCATCCAGGCTGCTGGTAGTCAGGGCCTGACGCAAAAGGGAATCAAGCTCCTCGAGCCCAATGTCCATCTCCTCAGCAATTTCAAGCCGGTTGGGCATGGCGCCAAGTTTGTGGGCCAAATCCAAACTGACTTTGCGAATCGTGGTGAGACGTTCGCTCAGATGAACAGGGAGTCGGATCGTGCGGGATTGGCAAGCAATGGCCCTTGTCATGCTTTGGCGAATCCACCAAAAGGCATAAGTGGAGAATTTGTATCCCCGAGTGGGATCAAATTTTTCAACAGCACGTTCAAGCCCCAAAGAGCCTTCTTGGATCAGATCGAGAAGCTCTAACCCTTTGCCTTGATATTTCTTGGCGACGCTGACAACAAGACGAAGGTTCGCCTTCATCATTCTTTCTTTGGCACGACGACCAATCCGCAACATGCGTCGCTGTTGCGTTGTTAGATCCTCAACCTTGAAATCCTTAGAACCATCTTCCGTGAAAGCCTGCATGGCTTGCACTTGATTGCCCAATTCAATTTCCTCTGCTGGGGTCAGCAGGGGGATCCTTCCGATCGTTGATAAGTACCAACTCACAGGATCGCTACTACGGCGACGCTGGGTCTCGAGCGGCTTAGAAGCTGAGGACACCATGGAGGCAGCCCGAATGTGGGATGACTTTCTTACAAAGAAACAAAAGAAGCTCTCTTTTTCAGCAACCCTTCAGATTTAGGCCAGGAAATCGAAACATTTAGCCTTAACAAATAATCCCTAATTCAAAAAAAACAGCTTCATCTGGGCAGATTCAAACAGGAGTTGATTCATCACGCAACGCCCATACCCTTAGTCAATTGACACCTAAATATGAGGGTTTTCAAACAACAGAAGTCGCCATTCAACTGATTTGAAGAGCATTTACAGAAGTCGAAACAGACGAGAAAGCAACGACTGCAGGGGGTCTCAATGAATCCGAGCAAAGAACTATTCGAAGAATGTTTTTTCACCAAGGCGAGACCAGCGACCCAACGTGCCTCTCCCAAGCCGATTCCCTCAAGCGGCGACGCCAGCAAACTCAGCACTTCACCCACGGATCTGGGTTGTCCCAAACGATCCCGATGCACTTCTCTTTGGAAAGGGCGCCGAAGTGATGCGCCCCTGGAAACCAGCCCATGGCGTCGCTGGTGGCCGGGAGCCCACTATGGAGTGATCTCCCTGCGCCGCCCATGGCCCTTGGAACAAGCATGACGGGAGCCGGAGAAGCTGCCCTAACGCGACTCCGCCAATGGCCTGGAGAGCATCGCGTCGCCGTCGGCTTGTCGGGTGGAGTGGATAGTTCCTTGACCGCCGCTCTTTTGGTTGAAGCGGGCTGGGAGGTCGAGGGACTGACGTTGTGGCTGATGAGCGGGAAAGGGGCCTGCTGCGCTGAAGGGCTTGTGGATGCCGCAGGCATCTGTGAGCAGCTAGGAATCCCTCACCACGTGGTTGATACCCGCGAGACCTTTCAAAAAGAAATCGTTCAACGACTCGTGGATGGTTATCAAGACGGCATCACCCCGCTGCCTTGTTCTCAATGCAACCGTTCAGTGAAGTTTGGTCCCATGCTCGATTGGGCCGCAAGGGAGCGCAATCTTCCAAGAATTGCCACAGGGCATTACGCGCGCATCCGTCATGGCGGTGATCGTGGCCGCCATCAGCTGTTGCGGGGATTGGATTCCCGCAAAGACCAGAGCTATTTCCTCTACGACCTTCCGCAAGAAGCTCTCGGCAAAATCGTGTTTCCGCTCGGCGAACTCACCAAACCGGACACACGCATCGAGGCCAGCCGTCATGGCCTGCGCACGGCTGAAAAGCCTGAAAGTCAAGACCTATGCCTGGCAGACCATCACGGATCGATGCGTGCCTTTCTGGATACATACCTGCCGCCACGTCAAGGGGAAATTGTGCTGAAGGACGGAACTGTCGTGGGTGAGCACGATGGCATCGAACACTTCACCATCGGCCAGCGCAAGGGGCTTGGCGTGGCTTGGCGCGAGCCATTGCACGTTGTGAAACTCGATCCAGCCATGAATCGCGTAGTGGTGGCGCCTCGCGCAGAAGCTGGGCGTCAGGAGGCTGTTGTGGGAGCGATCAACTGGGTTTCGATTGATCCCCCCCAACAACCCATGGACCTAGAGGTGCAAGTGCGATATCGCAGTGCTCCCGTCACCGCACGCTTATCTCCTTTGCCCGCAACCGAAGACGACCATCAACGCCACCGCCCCCATCGTTGTCATCTGGTGTTTGAAGACGAGCAGTTTTCCATCGCTCCAGGCCAAGCGGCCGTCTTCTATGCGGGGGACAAGGTGTTGGGGGGTGGATTGCTTCAGCGCAACGTCGAGACCAGCCAGGGATAAAAGCCGACCTCTTCACGGAGCTGGACCGTCACCGTGGCCAGTCCCGCCTGCATCGGCGGCAACAGGCGCTCCACATGGCCATCGGCAGAAATCAGGGCCGTCGGCCCCGTATTCGCGACGCTGAGCAGGTCACGACCCGATTCGATCGCACGCAGCTGCGCCAACGCCAAAAACTGTTGCTGCAGCTGTAAGGGGTAGGGATCGAGATTGGCGATGGAGAGCAGCCAATCCGCCCCCTCAGCTGTAGCCAGCGCCAGGGTGCTGCCATCAGCAATTTCGTAGCAAATCGCTCCAGCAGCAGGGGAGTCGAACAGGGAGAACAGTCGCG
>JADHRU010000030.1 GCA_016777265.1 Synechococcus sp. BS30m-G31 | reverse complement strand
GGTGGACTGTAAATCCACTGGCTCTGCCTACGTTGGTTCAAATCCAACCCGGCCCACCTTCCACACGCCCTTGTAGCTCAGCGGTAGAGCACTCCCTTGGTAAGGGAGAGGTCTCGAGTTCAAGTCTCGACAAGGGCTTACATCTCACCCCTTGGCACCAGGGGTGAGACAGATAACGGCACTCTGGGGACGCAAGGTCCCATCAACGAAACCGCCACAGATCACATCATTGGCTGTATCTGGGGTTGAACAACGCAGATCAGTTTTTCGGCTGCGATTGATCCAAAGCCGCCACGTATCCGTGGCTGCCGTCAGCCCATCCGATCCCACGGGATTCCAGGTGATCAACGGCTGGCCAAGGTTGATCCAACGATCGCGCAGTGCCTTTAAACGCGAGACGTAGCCGCAAAGATCAGCGGTCCAGGGCTGTTCCCAAGGGAAGGCCTCGCGACAGGCAGGTTCCGGACCACTGGAACGGTCGTCATCCGGGCCACCGGCCAGCCCGACCTCGGTGCCGTAATAGATACACGGCGCTCCTGGCTGGAGAAAGAGCAACAGCAACGACAACTTCAAGGCAGCCACATCACCCTTCAGCGTGTGCAACGCCCTGGGCACATCGTGACTGTCGAGCAGGTTCATTTGGGCACGATTCACTTCAGCTCGATACCAGCTCGCCGTGGTGGTCCAAATATCGATCAACTCCGTCGTTGTTAAAGGGTTCAAGGGGTACTCGGGATTGCGATAGCTCTGGCGAAGCTGATCCCCAGCCACCCAGCACAAACTGCTCCAGCCAAGGCGGTAATTCATGACGCCATCAAAATGCTCGCCTTGAAGCCAGCGGCGTGCATCTCCCCACACCTCTCCAACAATCCAGGCCTCTGGGTTGACCCTTCGCACCTCCTGTCGAAAAGACACCCAGAAGTCTTCGGGCACCTCGGCAGGAACATCGAGCCGCCAGCCATCAATGCCACGCTCCAGCCAGTAACGGGCCACAGCCAGCAAATGCTCACGCACACCGGCATCGGCGTGGTTGAACTTGGGCAGATCTGGCAAAGCCCACCAACAGTCATATCCACAATCTTCACCCTGGGCTGGGTAAGGCCGAATGGGCCATTTCCGGACATGAAACCAATCTCGATAGGGGGATGACTCCCCGTTCTCAGCGAGATGGTGGAAGGCCCAAAAGCCGCGGCCGCAATGGTTAAAAACACCATCAAGCACCAGTCGCATGCCGCGTTGATGTAGTGCAGCAATCAGGGCATCCAAAGCCACATTCCCCCCTAATAGGGGATCCACTTGGAAGTAGTCGTAGGCGTGATAACGATGATTCGCCGCCGAGGAAAAGATCGGGGTGAGATACAGGCAGTTAATGCCCATCGCCTGAAGGTGATCCAACCCATCGATCACCCCATAAAGATCTCCCCCTTGAAACCCCTCCTCAGTGGGATCAGCCCCCCAGGGTTTGAACTGCAAATGCTGCTGGGCCTCCACCCTTGCGCTACGACGGAAACGATCCGGAAAGACTTGGTAAATCACCGCCTCGGTGACCCAAGCCGGCGGGTCGGAAAACAATGTGGGCAAGCCCATAACCTTTCCAGGTTGCGATCCTCTCGCTAGCAGGAAAGAAACAGCACTGCCATGGCGCATCAGCCTCTCCTGTTGGCCCTGGACCAGGGCACAAGCAGCTCTCGAGCTGTTGTCTTCAATCCGGCGGGTGATCTTGTCGCCAGCGCAAGTGCCCCACTTCCAATCCAATACCCCGCCGATGGTTGGGTCGAGCAGGATCCGCTGGAGATCTGGGCTAGCCAACGGCAAGCCCTCAGCGACCTTCAGAGCAAGCTGAGTGACAACCAGCGACAAGCGGTGGTGAGCTGTGGCATCACCAATCAACGGGAAACAACCGTGCTTTGGCGACGCAGCACCGGCGTTCCTTGCGGACCAGCGCTGGTCTGGCAAGACGGTCGGACCGCAGCCATCTGCGCAGATTGGAAACGCCAAGGTCTGGAACAGGACTGGCGCCGACGCACAGGGTTATTGCTCGATCCCTATTTCAGTGCCAGCAAGGTCCGCTGGATGTTGGAGCACTACGGAGAAGCCGCAGCGGCAGCCGCAGCCGATGACCTCTGCTTTGGCACAGTGGATTCGTGGCTCTTGTGGCAGCTCACCGCAGGGAAACAGCATGGGAGTGATCTGAGCAACGCCAGCCGCACACTGCTGCTGGACCTGGAACAACGTCAGTGGGTGGATGACTTCCGCATCCACAGCGGATTGCCAGCCAATGCCCTACCGGATCTGCTGCCCTGCCGAGGAGACATCGCGCATATTGCCGCAGGCCTGCCCTTTGAAGGGCTGCCGATCCAGGCCATGCTCGGGGATCAACAGGCCGCCACCCTCGGACAACTCTGCTTGCAACCCGGAGAAAGCAAATGCACGTACGGCACCGGAGCCTTCCTCGTGATCAACACCGGCAACCAAATCCGTCGGTCCGACGCCGGGCTGCTGAGCACCTTGGGGTGGACCGATGCAGACGGAGTCCCCATCTACTGCCTTGAAGGCAGCCTTTTCAATGCCGGCACCGTGATCCAGTGGCTGCGCGACGGTCTCCAAATCATTGAGCGCGCCGAACAGGTCAACGACCTCGCCAATCAAGTTGCCGATTCCGGCGGAGTGATGCTGGTGCCAGCCTTCACTGGATGGGGCACCCCCCACTGGAACCCAGAGGCCCGGGGAATCCTTGTGGGGTTAACCCGAGACAGCAACCGCTGTCACATTGCACGGGCCGCCCTTGAAGGGATTGCCCTGTCTGTATCAACCCTGGTGGATCTCGCAGAACAAGCCCTCGGCCATGGGTTAGGGGAGTTGGCGGTGGATGGGGGTGCCGCCGCCTCTGATCCGCTACTACAGGCCCAAGCGAACAGCACAGGGCTCACGGTGCGGCGACCCGCCAGCCTGGAAAGCACAGCACGAGGAGTGGCGTTATTGGCTGGTTTGCAAGCTGGAGTGATCAACGACTTAAACGACCTTGCCGTACACCGACGTGATGGAGCCCAATTGTTCCAACCCAAACTGGATGCAGCTCAGCGCAAGGCTTGGCGAACACGATGGGATGACGCCGTGACCCGCAGCTTGAACTGGCATGGATGATCACAGCGTTGATTTAGTTGTCATTGGCGCAGGAGCAAGCGGCGCCAGCGTGGCCTATGAAGCGGTTCGCCGTGGGCTTTCTGTTGCCCTCTTAGAGGGGGGGGATATTGGCGGTGGCACCAGCAGCCGCAGCACAAAATTGCTGCATGGCGGCGTGCGGTATCTCGAACTTGCTTTTAAAACCTTTGACCTAGCGCAGCTCAATCTTGTGCGGGAGGCACTGCTGGAGCGTGGCCATTGGTTGGAACAGGCCCCATTTTTAGCCCGTCGCCTCGAGTTAGCACTGCCTACCGAAACGCTATGTGGCCAGGCTTACTACCGCATTGGACTCGGCCTGTATGACGCCCTTGCCGGGCGTCAAGGGATTGGCTCCAGTCGATTGCTATCTGGCCATCAATTGAATAAAGCCCTGCCGCAGCTGAAAAGCTGCCAAGGCGCTGTGGCCTACAAGGATGGGCAATTCGATGACGCGCGACTCAACCTGCTTCTGGCGTTGACGGCCCAACAGGCGGGCGCACAGCTGCGCACCCGCTGCAAAGTGGTTGGACTTGAACGCAATGGAGACGGCCATCTTGCTGCCGCTATCAGCGAAACCAGAGACGGGAAGCAAGAACGGTGGAAGGCCCGCGTCGTTGTCAATGCAACAGGGCTCAGCTCCGATGCCCTCCGTCAAATGGCAGACCCCGAAGCCCCGGCGCGGATGCTCACAAGTCGTGGCAGCCACATCGTGCTGAAGCAGAACCTCTGTCCGCAGGGTCTGGGACTCCTCGTTCCCTCCACAGCCGACGGTCGCGTTTTATTCATGCTGCCCTTCTTTGGGCGCACTTTGGTGGGAACCACCGATGAAACCTGCGATCCAAGCCTGGCCTCATCCTGTACGGCTGAAGAAGAAAGCTATCTGTTGAATTACGTCCGGGAGTGGTTCCCAGGCTGTGCCGAGCCGGAGGTCACCAGCCGTTGGGCCGGTGGAAGACCTCTGCTCAAGCCGCCTAGCGAGGGATTGAACAGCAGCAGAGTGGTCCGCGAGCACGAAGTCGAAACGCTGCCTTGTGGATTGGTGAGTGTGATGGGCGGCAAATGGACCACTTGTCGACCAATGGCACTCGACACCCTGGCAGCTGTCGAGCGTCAGCTCGGGCAAGCCCTTCCATCCCCCAAAGCCATGGCGCTGCTGGGGAGTGGACCAACTCCAACAGCCACCCGAGACAAGCTCGAAGAGCAAAAAAACCAGCTCAAAGATCTTCTACCCAACACTCCCCAACGCGATGCCCAGATCGCCCATCTCCAGGGCAGCCATGGGCTTCAAGCGCTCCCACTGATCGCAGCCGCTGCACTTGAGGAACGAGCCCCCCTCAGCGACGTGATTCCTCTCTGTGAAGCGGAGATTGTCCATGCCATCAATGTGGAACAGGCCCGCAGCAGCACCGACGTTCTTGCCCGCCGGTGCCGCTTAGCGATGGTGGATTTTGCTGAAGCGCAACGGCTGGAACCACTCACTGAAAAACATCTCGCTCAGTCCGGCCTCGATTCAGCCGCCACCTCCACCTCACCAATGAGCCACCAGTTGAATCCGTAAGGCGGCAAATTCACAAACCACTCTTCGTTGGCGATGGGGAATTCACACCCCCACATCACTTCCCGCGTGCGTTGTCCTTTCCACGCCGAGAGATCCAAGCTCAACGAAGCCCCCGCAGCCGTCACATTGGCCGCCACCAAAACAGACATCTCTTCTGTGGATCGCAAATAAACCAAGACACCTGGATGACTACTGGGAAGCAATGTGAAGTCCCCATGCTGCAGTGCTGGCAACAACCGACGCGAGGTGAGCATCCGGCGATGCCAATTCAGCAATGAACCTGGCAACTGCTTTTGGACCTCCACATTCACGACGCGGTAGTCGTAACCCGGAGCCGTAATGGGAGGCAGCACCAGCAATGGATCGGGAGCCATGGAAAAACCACCATTACGGGCTGGAGTCCAAGCCATGGGAGTTCGGTTGGGATCACGGTCCCTCAAGCCAGGCCAATCCCCCATACCCAGCTCATCGCCGTAATACAAGCAAGGCATCCCGGGCAAGCTGTACAGCAAACCGTGCAAGAGGCGGTTGGAGCGGGGATCACCGTTGAGCAGCGGGGCGAGGCGACGGTTGATCCCCCAGTTCAGCCAATGGCCCTGCCCCTGGGGCAAGCCAACCCTCACCGATTGAATGACCTCATCCTCAATGAGGTGTCCATCCCCGAGCCAAAGCTCATCGTGGTTGCGTAACGGCAGCGCCCATCGGGGACCATCCACAGCCTGCTCCGCTTCCAGCAAACACTGTCCCAACTTTTGGGCCGTCCCACTGGCGATGGCGGCAAACAGATGGGCTGTGAGCACAAAATTGAAGGCTCCCTGAAGCTCATCATCCGCGAGATAAGGCGCCGCCTCCTCCACTGGTTGAATCGCCTCACCGAGCAACAACACATCGCGGCCATGGGCATCCACACGCTTCCGCAGGCGCTTTAAGAACGCATGGGTTTCCGGCAACCCTTCGCAACGGGTTCCTTCTGCCTCGAACAGAAACGGCACGGCATCGAGCCGAAAGCCATCCACGCCCCTTTCCAGCCAGAAATCGACGACCTCCAACATCGCCTCTTGGACCCAGGGATTGGAGTAGTTGAGATCAGGCTGGTGACGAAGAAAGCGATGCAGGTAGTACTGCTCTGCAACCGGATCCCATTCCCAGTTCGATGATTCGAAGTGCCGAAACAGCACAGGAGCATCGCTGTACTGCTTGGGGTCATCACTCCAGACGTAAACACCGCGTTCAGAACTCCCTTTTGGAGCCCATCGGGCCCGCTGAAACCAGGGGTGTAAGTCACTGGTGTGATTCAAAACCAAGTCGAGAATCACCCGCATCCCCTGGCTATGGGCTGCTGTCAGAAAGCGATGAAACGACGCGAGATCGCCAAGGTCTGGATGAATCCCCTTGAAATCGGTGATGTCATATCCACCATCCCGCAGTGGAGATGGATACACAGGCGTAAGCCAAAGAGTTTTCACCCCAAGCCAACGCAGGTATGGCAAACGCGCTGCCAAACCTTTGAAATCACCGATGCCATCGCCGTTCCCGTCGGAGTAGCTACGAACGATTAGTTGATAAACAACCGTTCCTGACCACCATGGCCGCCCTGTGGTCATCCCCCGGATGCAGATGCACCACTGCTAGACCCATCTGACTAGAACGTCAGCCCCGTGACCCTCTCCATCCAACAATTGACCAGGATGCAAGAGAGCGTTGGCTCGGGGATCACCCGACCATTGGCCTGGCGCAAAGAGCAGTTGGGACGGCTGATATCACTGGTCGAGCAGCATGAGCAGGACGTGCTGGAAGCCCTAAAAACAGATCTCGGAAAACCAGGAACCGAAGCTTTCTTTGAGATTGTTGCCCTGCGGCAGGAGTTGAAATTCACACGCCGCAATTTGCGTCGTTGGATGCGTGCCAAACGGGTGCCTGTTCCCGTTGCCCTTAGCCCTGGGAAGGCCCAGGTGATGGCGGAACCCTTGGGGTGCGTCCTTGTGATTGGTCCTTGGAATTACCCATTCCAGCTCACACTTCGTCCATTAATCAGTGCCCTGGCAGCTGGCAACACAGCGGTGTTGAAGCCCTCCGAGCACGCCCCAGCTGTCGCTGGCTTAATCGCCAAGCTTGTCGCGGAACATTTCGAGCCAGACGTCGTCAGGGTCGAACAAGGCGATGGTGCCGTGGCAGCACAACTGGTGGGCATGCCCTTTGACCACATTTTTTTCACGGGGGGAGGGAACATCGGCCGAAAAGTCCTGGCCGGAGCGGCCGCGAACCTCACGCCCGTCACCCTTGAGTTGGGCGGGAAAAGCCCTGCCCTCGTGCTTCAAGGCGCCAATCTTGAGGTGAGTGCCCGTCGACTGATCTGGGGAAAAGGCATCAATGCAGGGCAAACCTGTATTGCCCCAGACCATCTTCTGGTGGAGTCAGATCTCTACGCAGACCTTGTGAGTGCGCTGCGCAACGAACGTTTGGCGATGTACGGGGAGGAGCCACTGGCATCGGATCAGCTCGGAAAAATCATCAATGAACAGCAGTTCAATCGACTGGAAAAATTGCTGGAAACAGCAAGGGCGAATGGTCGAATCTTGATTGGCGGCGAAATCAGCAGGGAGCAACGCCGCATCGCCCCAACGGTGATTGAAGTGAACGATCGCCAGGACCCACTGATGAGCGAAGAACTCTTCGGGCCGCTGTTGCCCATGCTGCGCATGGGCAACCTCAGCGACGCTCTTCATGCAATCCGAAGACAAGGCAAACCGCTAGCCCTCTACCTATTTGGAGGAAGCGAGGCTCAGCAACACGAGGTGTTGAACACCACCAGTTCAGGCGGAGTGTGCTTGAACGATGTGGTCATGCAAGCAGGGATTCCAGAGCTCCCGTTCGGAGGCGTCGGCGCCAGTGGCATGGGCAGCTATCACGGTCACAACGGTTTTAAAACCTTCAGCCACTACAAAGCCGTGCTGAAACGGGGGTTCCGATTTGATTTCAAACTTCGGTACCCGCCTTACAGCGTGGATCTCAACGTGCTTAGACGAATCGCTGGATGAGCTGAGCAAAGAGAGACATCCCTTCTGCAGCAGTCGCTCTGGGGGGCTGGCGCTTTGCTTCAGGCACCGTATGGTTCGGGAAATAAAAGGAGTCGAATGCGCCGCTCTGGTTTCGCCGTCCTGGCCCTGATGGCCTTCGTCCTTCCCCTATCGGCAACCGCCGCCACCGTTACGGTGCGATCCGGTGAAACGCTCACAGATATTGCTTACCGCTCGGGCGTGAGTGTGGGCACCTTGATGCGGCTCAACAACATGAGCAATGGCAACTACTTGGAGGCGGGAAGTCAGCTTCAAGTTCCAGGGCCAAGTGTGAGTGCTGGCAAGGGAAGACATCGAGTGAAAAAGGGAGAAACCCTCAGCAGGATTGCAAGCCAATACCAGGTGAGCAGCCGAGATCTGATGGCCGTCAATGGCCTCCGGAACGCGAACCACGTGGAGGTCGGTCAAAACCTGAAATTGCCCAGTGATGCCGTTCTCCCAAAGCCAGGCTTCAAGCCTGTGGCCGTCACCCCTATCCCTGGAGCCTCTGAACACACTGTGGCAAAGGGGCAAACCCTTACCCAAATCGCCAAGGCCTACAACTTGCCGATTTCCACTCTGATCAGCATCAACGACCTCAGCAATCCGAACAAAGTGGAGGTCGGAACAAGGTTGTATCTCAAACAACCCACCACTGCCTTGGCGACCCAAAGCGTCCCCGCCAAAGCGTCGCCAAGCCAGCGCAAACCGACCGACCGCAAGCCCGTCAAAACCACAGCAACAACCCCAAAAACGGCCAAAAAGGTGGAGCCTGCCGCAACAACAGCCAAAACGAAAATGGCGAAGTCAGCGGATTGGAGAACCTATGGCCCACTTCAGGTGGACTGGGCCAATTGGCAACCGATGGGGGGCAGTCAGGTCGCTCCAACACTGAATTCCCAAGGCCAAGGGTTGTATCTGGCAGTGAATTGCTCCGCCAAGAAAATCAATGCCACGGGAGCCGATGGCAGCTGGAAACTATGGGCCGCCCCCCAAAGCCGCTTTGAGAAAGCGCTGGTTAAAGATCGCTGTCAGGCCACGGCATAGCCATCTCTATGCCGCGTAATCCAGTGGCCATGGAGTCTTAAGAAAACTGCGAGCGCTATCCCGGAGGTAAAGCCGTTGGGCGCCATCGTTGCTCTCACGGATCAATTCCTCCTGCACGAGACGCCGTGCCAGCCAAGTCCAACGGTCTCCACGACCAGGCTCATGCAAGGCAAGGTGCTCACCTAAGCGTCGAAGGTCCATCCCCTCTTGCTCAGCGAGGTGCGTTAGCAGTGTTTGCACCTGCATGGACCAATCACGGTGGTTCGGAGTGGTTTTACAGCGGTCGCAATGCCCACAGGGGCTTACAAGTTCCCCTACAGCCAGCAGCAACGCCTGCTCACGACACATTTCGCCTTCAGCAACAGCCTCCATCCGCCGCAGCTGCTGCTGAGCAAGATCAAGACGACGTCGCTCCTCTAGCGAGGAACTGGAACGCCCGGAAGCCTGCATCGCCCAGCTCAACGTTGTGCGATCCCCTGGAGAGAACAACACACGGCAACTGGCGGGTTGTCCGTCACGTCCGGCCCGACCGGATTCCTGCAGATATCCCTCAGGAGTCGCAGGCAAATCCAGATGGAGCACTAGACCCACGTCTCCACGGTCCACC
This sequence comes from Synechococcus sp. BS30m-G31, assembly GCA_016777265.1. Taxonomy (GTDB): domain Bacteria; phylum Cyanobacteriota; class Cyanobacteriia; order PCC-6307; family Cyanobiaceae; genus Parasynechococcus. The sequence goes on along the minus strand of JADHRU010000030.1, from coordinate 5,724 downwards.
CCCATACCAAAGGCCACAGTTGCCACAAGCACGGGACGTTCTTGCTCCAAGAACCGTGTCAAGGCCGTCCGCCGGGTTTCTGGGTCCAATCCAGCGTGGTATGGCGTGGCATCCACCTTGTGCTCCCGCAGCCGCTCTGCCCAGAGCGCGACGGAACGACGGGTCCGGGCATAGATCAGAGCAGCCCCTCGCGATTGCTCCAGGGCCTCGAGCACCTGTGGCATCGGGTCCCGGGGGCGACGCTGCATCGTGTAATTCAGATTGGCCCGCCGCGCCGAACTCACTTGCACCAAGGGACTGCGGAGATCCAGCAAGCGAAGAATGTCGGCCCGCACCCGGGGAGCCGCCGTCGCACTCAACGCCAGCATCGGGACGCCAGGGCAGAGGCGGCGAATCATGCCTAGACGTCTGTAGTCGGGACGGAAGTCATGGCCCCATGCACTGATGCAATGGGCCTCATCAACGGCCAACGCCACGAGACGCCCCTCAGAAGCATGGTTTTCCAACATCTGGCGCGTGGCCTCTCCCTGCAACCGTTCCGGTGCGATGTAGAGCAGGCGCAAGGATTCATCTCGCAAGCGCGCCATGGCCTGCTGCCTTCGACCCAGGTCGAGTCCGGCATGCAAACAGGCTGCAGTGATCCCACGTTTTTGGAGGGCCAACACCTGGTCCTCCATGAGGGCCACGAGCGGCGAAATCACAACCACTAAGCCATCACGCACCAACGCTGGAAGCTGATAACAAAGGGACTTCCCTCCTCCCGTTGGCAGAACCGCCAACGCATCACGACCTTCTAAGACGGCTTCAACAACAGCTCGCTGACCAGCTCGAAAGCGATCCCACCCAAAATGAGTTTGTAAAGCGCTTTCAAGGGAATCCAGGACACACCAGATCTAGTGCCTCCAGAATAACGAGCACAAGATCTGGTGTTAAGGCAAGGGTGGTGGATCCAGTTGATCGGGGGATTCCTCGACCAATTGCAGCCGTACACGCTTTCCACCTGCCAATTCCCCCAACGACACACGCATCGTGGCCCCACTCAAAGACTGCAAGGCATTCAGAACATCACGCAAATAGGGAGTGCTGCTGCCACTTTCCACCCAAAGGCGCTCTTGCAAACCACCAAGACGTCTCCAAGAGGTGTGCAACTTGAGCACAGCCGACTCAAGGGCCTGAGCCTGACCTACCGCATCCGCCAGAAGGCCAAGTGCGTCAAGACGTTGCGCCTCTTGCATTGCTTTTTCTAAATCCAATTCCCCCTGTTGAAAAGCCCGAACAGCAGCACCGGATTCATTCGCTTTTGTGATCCAACGGGCCGTACTGGTGACGTCCTTAATGCGATCGAGCTCGGGTTCATCCCGAAGGACCTTGCGAAAATCCTCCTGTTGCGGTTCCGGCAACTTGGCGAGCTCCCTAACAAGAGGCGCCACAGCTCTGGGCGGAAGAAGATTCTCCTGGGTGCGCTGACGAATCACCTCTGGCAGCAGCGGACTCGTCGCCGCTGTGAATTCATCGGTTAACCGACGCACTTGCTTCCGCGTGATCTCTTGCCCTTCATTGGCAGCCTCCGAAATCATCAGCTGCACTTCTGGAACCGCCTGGGCCGTTTCGATGAAGGCACGTTTCGAGAACTGATTCACGCTGCTTTCCTCGAGTGCACCCTCCGTGAGCATCGCGTCCGCTGATTCAGCTAACTGAATCAAGCCATAGGCCCGGGTTTTGCTGATTTCATTCTCGCGCAGCCATTGAAGGAATCCTGCTCCACGCCCCTCTCCACCTCTTTTTTCCCGGTCACGAACCGCTCCAAGAATGCGGCCGCGCCAAATTTCTGTTTGTAGATCGAAGCGATCGCAGATAGCCCAGGCCTGCTCTAAGCGAGCCAGGAATTCCATGGTGCTGATGTCATCGCTTTCTGGATCCGGAAGATCCAGCTGCAATGAGGGTTGATCAGGCACAACAGATGTGGTCAAGTGCAACGCCAAGGAAGAACCGACGACATTCTGTGACGTAGCGGTCTCATGCCGCATCCAGCGAGATACGCTCAAAATTGCATCTCTCCTATGCCCAGCCATGGCGATCTCCCGCGGAGCCAAGGTGCGCATCAAGCGTCCCGAGTCCTACTGGTTCAACGAAGTTGGCACTGTTGCCACAATTGACACGTCCGGAATCCGTTATCCGGTCGTCGTGCGTTTTGAAAAGGTCAACTACAGCGGCATGCAAGGCGTTGATGGCGGCATCAACACCAACAACTTCGCCGAGACAGAACTCGAGCCCGCTTAAGGCCATTGCCTGAGCTTCCTGAAGTTGAGACGGTTCGCCGAGGTTTAGCGGACCGTCTCGATTCCTTCGAAATCAAAGAGATTGAAGTTTGCCGTGCGAGGGCAATCGCAAGCCCCGGTGGTGTCGATCAATTTGTGGCGGGACTAAAGGGTGCCACGGTCGGAGCCTGGTCTCGCCGAGGCAAATACCTTATGGCGCAACTCGAACCCAATCGAGGCAGCTGGGGCGTGCATTTGCGCATGACAGGCCAATTCCAATGGCATGCCACACCAGCGCCGCCTTGCAATCACACACGCGTGCGTTTTTGGAATCAGAGCAGCGAAGAACTGCGATTTGTCGACGTGCGCAGCTTCGGAGAAATGTGGTGGATACCTGAAGACGACGATCTCGACACCGTGATGACGGGCCTTAAACGGCTAGGCCCAGAGCCGTTCAGCGACGCATTCACTGGCGCCTACCTAAAGCAACGACTCAAGGGTTCGACACGACCCATCAAAACCGCCCTGCTGGATCAATCTCTCGTTGCCGGAGTGGGAAACATCTATGCCGATGAAAGCTTGTTTGCTGCAGGGATTCCACCGCTCACAGCATCGGGGAAGCTCTCAATCGAGCAGCTCGTTCGCCTTCGGGATGAACTGATCAACGTGCTGAACATCAGCATTGGGGTTGGAGGAACAACCTTCAGCGACTTTCGAGATTTGGAAGGCGTCAATGGAAACTACGGCGGTCAGTCCTGGGTGTATCGACGGAGCGGACAGCCATGCCGACGCTGCGGAACGCCCATCAGCCGAGAAAAGTTATCGGGCCGTAGCACCCACTGGTGTCCAAACTGTCAGCGATAGTTCGCCAAAGGCAACGAAGCAAGAGACTCTCTCGAGGGAGATCGAATCACACCAAATTCAGTCACCAGCCCTGTAATTAAATGGGCTGGAGTGATGTCAAAAGCAGGATTCCAAGCACGCACTCCTGCTGCACAAACAGGTTCACCCCTGAAATGGGTAATTTCGTCCTCCGGACGCTCCTCAATGGTGATCGCATCACCATTAATGCTGGTGATGTCGATACTGCTGCTGGGAGCGCAGACATAAAAAGGAACCCCATGGGCTCGCGCAGCGAGGGCCAAGTTGTAGGTCCCAATTTTGTTGGCCACGTCTCCATTCGCGGCCACACGATCACAACCAACCAAAACAACATCCACCTCACCACGGCGCATCAACAGGCCACTGGCACCATCAACAATCACCGTCGATGGAACACCACAGCAGCCGAGCTCCCAGGCGGACAGAGCCGCCCCTTGCAGACGCGGGCGAGTCTCATCTAACCAGGCATGTTTCAAAACCCCCTGCTGATGGGCAGCAACGATCACACCAAGGGCCGTGCCGACTCCAGCCGTGGCTATGGCACCGGTATGACAGTGGTGAAGAACACGGCAATCCTTTGGCAGTAATCCAACGCCATGGTTGACCAATGCCTGCGTCAGAACGCGATCGTCCGATTCAATGGCAGCGGCGAGACGTTCAAGTTGACCAACATCGATCGGAGCGATGGCCGCGTCGCATGACTGCATCCGATTGAGAGCCCAACTCAAATTGACGGCAGTCGGCCGAGACGCCCGTAACCCTTCAATCGCTTGATCAAGATCATCTCCAGCACGGGCCGCCAGTACGACACCCCAAGCAGCCGCAACACCAATCGCAGGGGCACCACGCACAACCATGGAACGAATTGCGTCGCTTACTTGATGCCACCGCGTGAGCTTCCGATAAACAATCGTATGGGGCAAGCAACGCTGATCAAGTAAATCAAGATGATCACCAGTCCAGTGCAGACTCGGGGGGAGCGTCAAAACAGACGTTTAGCTTCTACTTGTATAGAAGACAACACCCCTACAAAAGCGTGAACACCATCCCGGAGCTCCGCGAACAACTGACCAAAACCATCGCAGACCTGCATAAACGGAGATGGTGCGAAGGCACAGGGGGGAATTTCAGTGTTGTGGTGCAAAAAAAACCGATACAGCTGCTCATGGCCCCCAGTGGCATCAATAAAGGCCAGATCGCTCCGACGCAGCTAGTGATCGTCGATGAACAACAAAACGTTATTGACGGCAAAGGACGCGCCAGTGCGGAAACAACGCTACACATAGAGATCATTAAAAAATTAAAATGCAGTGCAGTGCTCCATACGCACTCCATTTATGCAACTGTACTTTCAGATCATTTTGAGAAACAGGCCGCAATCAGACTAGAAGGCTGGGAAATGCTCAAGGGCATAAAAGGAATAAGTACCCATGAAACAAGTATCGATATTCCGATTGTCGCCAACAACCAAAACATGAAAGAACTCAGCCGGGTTGTTTACACCTATCTCAATAGCAACATCCCAGGAATCCTTGTGGCCGGCCATGGCTTATATGCTTGGGGCGATTCGTTAGCAGAAGCCCAACGGCACGTGGAAATCCTTGAATTCTTGCTCTCAGCTGTATGGCACAAACAACTTTTGCCACCAGTTCGATGATTAGTCATCTCTTATTGGACATCGAGGGGACCACCTGCCCCGTCTCATTTGTAACGGACATACTGTTCCCTTATGCAAAATCTGAACTCTCTAATTATCTAGAACGTCACCAAGACAATCCATCAATATGCCAACTCGTCAATAATGCAGAGGCCGAGTGGAACGACGACAAAGACAAAGCAAGTATCAGCCTGCGACTCGCACTAGAAGAATCAAAACAGCCAAAATACTTAAAAATTGGAGCCTATCTACAACTCTTAATCTCGTCAGACAAAAAATCAACAGCCCTTAAAGATATTCAAGGGAAAATATGGCGAGCGGGTTATACAACAGGACATATCTCTTCCGAGCTTTTTGAAGACGCCCATGAAAACTTAAAGAGGTGGCACACGAAAGGATACAAACTTGCGGTGTACTCATCTGGAAGCGTTGAGGCACAGCGATTGCTTTACAAATACACAAGTAAAGGAGACATCGAAAATTTATTTAGCCATTGGTTTGACACCCACATTGGCAACAAGAAAAATCAAAAAAGCTACACAACGATCGCATCAGCCATGGCATGCAAACCCAGAAATATTCTTTTTGTAAGCGACAATCGAGAAGAATGTGATGCTGCTAAAGAAGCAGGCTGCTTAACCCTCTACAGCTTGCGAGAAGGCAATCCACAAATAGAGCCAGGGGAACATCCCGTTATCCTCAATCTTGCAGACGTCGATCAATGGCTCACCCCCAAGAGATAGGGCACAAAAAAACCACCTCCGTAGAGGTGGTTTCTTCGTGAAATGATCAGACCGTTATGGTCTTCAGATCATTTTTTTAGAGAATGTTTTACCTGGCATTGAGCTATTTTCTCAGGGGGCTACCCCCCAAATATCGTCGCCGCTGATGCGTTTCACAACCGAGTTCGGGATGGATCGAAGTGGT
>JADHRU010000029.1 GCA_016777265.1 Synechococcus sp. BS30m-G31 | reverse complement strand
GTAAGTAGGCAGCACCCAGCGCGGCGTTTTGCTTCGGCTCTCTGATTTCGTCCTCTGTCAGCTGAGCTCCTTCGAGTTCTCTGGCGAGTTCTCTGGCCAGTTCTCTGGCGGTGGCGGGCATCAATTGCATCAGACCAATGGCTCCTGCAGTGGAGGTCACGCCTGATGCGAATCGAGATTCTTGTTTACTCACGGCAAAGAGCAGCTCGAGAGGCAGCTGCTGGGCGTTCGCCGCTGGACGGAGTGCGTCTTCGAACAGCCGCGGGTGCTGGCTGTGTTGTAAGTCGATTCGTTCACGGCAGCTGGCTGAACGCCAGCGCAGGCTGAGCCAGCGCAGTTGATCGAGAGCCATCCAACTGTCTCCAACGGCCAAGCGAAGCCTGCCTTCGACCAATTGTTCTGGCTTGGCTTGTGGGGTGTTGGGATCGATCCCGCTGCGCCAGGTTTCCCAGGCTTGTCGCTGCAGCCCAAGCCGCCAAAGCGTGTTGACGAAGGATTGAGAACTGTTCAAGGGGGTCCAGGACACCACCTGCGCTTGGGTTGGTGCAGCTCCTGACAACTTGAGCGGTTTGGCGTCTCCAAGTGCTTCGGTCGCGAGCCAGTGGTAATAGCCAGTGGGGAATTGGCTGGCAAGCTGCTGCCAGATCGTTCTGGCCCGATTTTGATCTCCCAGCTGTGATTCGCTCCAGCCAAGCCAGTACAGCCGTCGGGTTTCCAAGGGATCTGGCAAGGCTTGTGCGCTTGGTTCACGGGTGAGGAGGCTTCTGGTCTTTTCCCAGTTCTCCGATAACAGGGCCTCTCTGGCGAGGTCCCATTGCAGTTGCCACGCGTCCGGATCATCCGGCCAGCGCTGAAGAACCTCCTCGGCACCTTCACCGTCGGCCAGTCGAACTCGGGCTGTCGCGATGGCGGCGGAACGCTTTTGGACGGACACCGGAATGGCATCGAGCACCTGTTCCGACGGTCGCAGAGGTTCGCTTAGCAGGCGAGCGGCCTCAATGCTGGCCGAGGCCTGCGGGTGATCACGGGTCAGGCTCAGGAGCAGTTCTGTGCCCTCTTTGGTGTGGCCGCCTCGAAGTAAAGCTTGTCCAATTGCAAGTTGTGTGGAGGGTTCACTTGAACTTGGCGACGTGGAGCCAGGCGGTTGGCGCTCAAGGCACTGCAGTGCCCCTTGGCCATCCCCAAGGCTGGCTAGGCCCCGCGCAAGCCACTGCCGCTCTTTTGTCTTTGGAGCGATCGAACTGTTGTCGTTGCATGCCTGGCTGATGCGCTTCAACGCTCCTGGCCAACGAGCTCCCCAACGGGCGAGGTGAATCGCTCCCTGGTGGCCAATATCGGAATTTGGATCCATCGATGCCGCCACACTCAGCGCAGCTGGATGGCTGGGCTGTTGCTTCAGTAAGTCTTGATGCAGTGCTGGGTCTTGGTTCCCCAGAACGCGGCGAGCCGATGCGGATGCAGCTGAGTGAGGGAATCGTGTGACCAGGTCGTGCCAGAGCTCGCGGGCATGGCCTTGCTCTCCACGCCTGGTTGCCGTCTCCGCCGCTTGTTCTAAGACCACCGCTCCCAGCGGATTCGTTCCCCAAGCCTGGCTCTGTAATCCGTCGAATGAACCCGTTTGTGCAGCCATCAACAGCGCGGCTTCACGGCGCTGTTGGGGATCGATCGCCCAGCGGTAGGTCGTCCAGAGTTGCGCTGCCGATTGATCCGGCGTTAAGGGCTGATGCCAATGCACCAGCAACCTCTGACCACCCCAGGCGGCCAAGCCAGTCAGGGCTGCGGTCCCAAGCAAGAGAAGGGTCCCAAGTCGGGGGCCTTGGTTCAAGCGCGTCCTAACAGTGCTGTCATTCTGTGGGTTCTACTCAGCTCAGTGATGCCATCCTCTCCACCAGGCTGCTGGCAGCGAAGGCGCACAGGGTTGGCGTTCAGTGTCTGAAGTGAGTGTCTGAAGTGAGTATTTGGAGTGAGGGCGGCGAGGAACCTGGCACGTTTGGGTGATCAAGGCCGATTCGTCCTCCGTAATCTCTTGCCCACGATTGAAACCCATGGTTCAAGCGGCGTTTTCTCCTGCTGGTCCGACCCTTGGGGATGCCATCCCTGGTTTTGGCACCGATGGCATTCGTGGTCGAGTGGGCAGCGTCGTGACACCAGCCCTTTGTTTGCAAGTGGGTTATTGGGTTGGACGGGTGTTGGCCGTCGAGGGGCCTGTCTTGATTGGGATGGATTCACGCACCAGCGGCAGCATGGTGGCATCAGCTTTAACGGCTGGTCTCACCGCCGCCGGGCGCGAGGTTTGGAACCTGGGTTTGTGTCCAACCCCAGCCGTACCGCTGTTGATCCGCAAATTCGGAGCAGCAGGCGGCCTGATGGTTTCGGCAAGCCACAATCCACCAGCGGACAATGGCATCAAGGTCTTTGGTGCGAATGGGGCGAAGTTGGCCCCCGAGCGCCAGGCACGGATCGAGGCTGGTCTTCGTGGCGAGATCGACCATTCCGACCATGACCACTCGATTTGTGGCGGATTGCGGCAGAGTTCCGATCTGCTTGCGGATTATCGAGAGTTACTGCTCTCAGCTGTCGGCACCCATCGCCTCGATGGTGTCCCGATCGTGCTGGATCTTTGTTGGGGCTCTGCCACAGCGTGTGCGGCTGATGCATTTCAAGCCCTCGGTGCTGATCTGACTGTTTTGCATGGTGAGCCCGATGGTTCCCGAATCAATGTGGGATGTGGCTCAACAGCCCTAGGCCCGCTGCAAGAAGCCGTGAAAGAGCGAGGCGCTGTGATGGGCTTTGCTTTTGATGGGGACGCGGATCGGATGTTGGCTGTGGATGGCCTAGGCCGGATTGTGGATGGCGATCACGTGATGTTCCTCTGGGGATCGGTGCTTCAGGAACAACAAGCCCTTCCCGATCAACGACTCGTCGCCACCGTGATGTCGAACCTCGGTTTTCAACGCGCCTGGGAGCAGCGCGGCGGCATCCTTGAGCGCACTCCTGTTGGAGATCAGCATGTCCATGCCGCGATGGTGGCTAGCGGTGCAGCCCTTGGCGGAGAGCAATCGGGCCACATCCTTGCGGCGTCCCATGGCTTGTGTGGGGATGGGGTCCTTACTGCCTTGCAGCTGTCCACCTTGTGTCATGCCCAGGGGATCACGCTGGGCGATTGGTTGAATCGCAGTTTTCAGCCCTTTCCGCAGAAGTTGGTGAATGTCACGGTGCAAAGTCAAGCGCGCCGTAAGGAGTGGTCGAGTTGTGAGCCATTAATGGCTGCGATCGGTTCTGCCGAAGAAAGCATGGGCTCAGATGGACGTGTTCTCGTGCGAGCGAGTGGCACGGAGCCCTTGGTGCGAGTGATGGTGGAGGCTGCTGATGCCTCTCTTGTGGCGCACTGGGCTGACCACCTCGCATCTGTGGTGGATCAATGCCTCAATGCTGTTTAACCATGAGTTCTTGGGCCATCACCAAGGCGCCATGACATGCATCTCCTGATGCGGTAATCCATCGGCTTGATGGGAGAACGGTCTTAACGGCTGTCTTCACCAAACGGCTGAAGCCATCGAGATGCTCGAGGGCTCCGCCATGGCCGACCAGATCTGGACTCTCGAGCTGCAGTTTCTGAGCCACCGTGGTGAGGGATGTCGCTAAGGCCAGGGCTGATCGCTTAAGGATGCAGCGTGCTTCGTCCATCTCTGCTTCTGCGGCGGATGCCACGAGAGGTGCCAGTGCGGCAAAACCTGCTGCACCAAAGTTTGGCTGCACCACCCTGGCTTTCACTGCTGCGCTGGTTGTGCAGTCGAGGGCTGTCCAGATTTGGTTGCGTAGTGGATGGTCTGGTTTCCTGCCATCTGCCATCTGGAGGCTCAGTTGGAGACCTTGGTGGCCAATGTCGAAGGCTGAGCCAGCCCCATCCAAGAGCCAACCCCATCCTCCGCAGCGATGCTCCAAGCCTTGATCAGTCCGCCCTAGGCAGATCATTCCAGTTCCACTGACGAGAACGATGCCGGCATGATTTGGAAAAGCTCCGCGAAGCGCCGTGCGTTCATCACCAGTGGCCAGTACGTGAGGCCGTGGCAGGGACAAGGTTTCGGAGAGTAGATCAGTGGCCTGCTCTTGGACGATGGATCCTTGCTCGATGCCGCTGGCGCCCATAACAGCACCATCGAGTGTTATCTCAGGGTGGAGTCTCATCGCTTCCGCACTGCTACAGCGGATTGCTTCACGGAAACGGTCCACACCATCCGCTGATGCCAGGTGAGAAACGCCGGGTCCATAACCATCACCGACCAGTTCCCAGTGGCTTTCCTGCCATCGACTGATGCGGCAACGCGTTTTGGTTTGTCCGGCATCAAATCCTGCGAGCAGCATTACGCCTCCTTGGACTGGCCGGACTGGCTGGATAAGGTCGCGAGCGCAAACCAGCCACTGATTTGGACTTCTGGCCGAAAGAAGATCGTGTCGGTAATGCCTTGAACCAGCATTCCACTGATGGCAGCCAGGCAAGCGATGCCAGCCAAGGCTTCTGGTCGATCGAGCTGAAGGCTTGCCAAACCTTTGCGCACCGCAGCATTGAGCAGCCCAACGCAGGCGATCAGCCCTGAAATGCCCATTTCCACCAGAATTTCTAGGGGGACGGAATAGGCGCTGAGGGCGTTGAACTTGGGTTGTTGATACAGCGGATAAATACTGTTAAAGGCGGCATTGCCAGGACCGATGCCCAGCCAGGGGTGGTCGCGCACAATTCCAGCGGCAGCAAACCAAACATTGATGCGGAAATTGTTGGAACTGTCCCCTCGACCGGCGACCAGACTGCTGATCCTTGTGCGAATGGGCTCCAATTGCGTGGCGGCCACAACGAGACCAACAACACCGATGAGCAGAACCGCTAACGGGAGTAAACGCCGCCAGATCAAAGGCCACGATTGGGTGCTGCGTACCAAGAGCAGAAGTACGACAACGGCGAGCCCTGCGATCAGCCCTAACCAGCCTCCACGGCTGTAGGTGAGCATTGTGGCGACTGTTGTGAGCACCAAGGTGACAGCGGCAAAGAGCCGACAACCAAAGCCCCTCCAGCGCAACAGGGCTATGGCAGCGAATGGCAGCAAGGGCAGTAGATAGCCGGCCAAAAGGTTTGGGTTGCCCAGCGGTCCGTAGATCCGGATGGTGCCGGCACTCATGGAGTTCGGATCAGCCCAACTCGCCAGTTCTTCGGTGCTGGCATAGAGCTGCCTGAGAGCCAGAACACTGCTCACTAATCCGCCGCAGAGCAAGCCGGCGAGAAGGCGGTCCCACCAGTGCTTGTGATCAATCAAAAGCTTGTGGATTAAGGCATAAACACCGAGGTAGCTCAGCAGTTTCAACAGTCCTTTTGTGGCTGCGATCGGCACCGGTGAGACCCCAGTGGCCAGAACGGCAAGTCCCAAAATGATCAAAAGCCACGTCGTGATTTTGTCGATGGGAGCGGACGGAGTGGCGAGGCTCCACAGCAGCCAAAGAAGCCCGCTGCTCAACATCAAAAGGGCGAGCCCCGAACGCGTTAAAAGGGGAAGAGCACCCAGCAGAACAATCAAAAGGCAGCCGGCTAGCAGCTCCAATCTGTGCAAGGTGGAGGGGCTTGCCTTTAGGCGACCCTGCCAGCGCAACAGCATTGGTACCGAACGACTGGACACATCCGTTGCGGGCATCCTTCAGGCTTCTGGCGTTGGAGTATTGCTTGGATTATCGATCTCCTGCCAGCGCTGCTCCAACGCATCGAGTGGAGGTTGATTGGTGTGGTTTCGACGGAAGAGCACGCGATACACAGGAAGCTGTTGGTCCATCACATACCGCTCCCGCTCAGTTGGCACCGATAGGGGATTTGTGCTGCGCCATGGAGTCTCATCAGCTTCAGGACGGTCGAAACAAGCCGACAGTTCGGTAAGAGCCACCATCGGATCGATGACCTCGCGCACATCACTCTGGATAAAAAAGTCTTTTCCGGGTTGAAGTGCTGAGGCGATCGCCATGAGTAAGCCGGGTTGCAAGACCCGCCGTTTGCGATGGCGTCGCTTGAACCAAGGGTCCGGAAACTGAATGGATACCCGCTGCAGACGATTCTTTGGCAGGGTTTCCATCCACTCTTCCAGGCTGATATTGGCGTTACAGAACAACACCCGCACGTTGCCGTGGGGGCTCTGAAGAGCTTCGCGATCGGCAGGGATCACCAAGGGGCGACGAATTTCGACACCGATGTGATTCCAACTCGGATGACGGTCGGCCAAACCGAGGATGCAGCGCCCCCTTGCGCACCCGATGTCGAGATGGATGGGTTGCTCAGCGTGAGTGAAAAGGTCGTTTGGTGGGGGCAACCGCAAGGGCAGCTGAAAAAAACGACTGAGGGGATTGACGTGCTGTCGCAAGGGCCTAAGAGTTGCGCGAGCCTGAGATGGGGGCGTAACGGAGGAGTCCCCAGCAGGCGGTGTAGCCATGCAAGTGGGTTGTTCCTGCAACGGGGCCGATCTCACCGTTGCAAAAAGCACCTGCCATCGGTAAGTCCGGCAACACACTGCGGCCCAGATTTACATCACCGTCAGGTGTGCCGAACAGGCCTTGGCCGCGGCCGAGGCAAGCCATGAGAAGTCCGAACGTGATCGGTTCCTCCACCTCACTCATGTGTTGGCTCAGGAGGGCAAGGGCTTCTTGCCGAGAGGCTTCGGCTTCCCGCAAATGAAACTGAACGTTCTGGCCAGCACGCACCCGTTCGGCTACAGCTACAGCGCCATTGCTGGGGTCGACACCAATCAGGTTGCGAATCAAAAAAGCGCTGTCTTTTGTTTGAACTCCCGCTGTTGGCAGTTGGAGGTTGCGGCGCTCAATGCCCAGAAATAGCGAGTGCCGTACCAAGTCCCGTTCCGGTTCGCTTAAGTCGGCAAGAACCCGTTGCAGACAGGCCACTGGACTCGCCGTCGTGGTGCCGTCGTTGAGCTCGAGCAGAACGTTGCGCTGCACCTGTTCGATGGCGAAGACCGGCCCAATCGGGCGACATCCTTGGGCAACCACGGTGTCGAAAACCCAGTCGCCGCCGATCGAGCAGACCACTGCCCCCGTGACCACCTTTTGGTCGACCAGAAGCGAGCCATGGGGGGCGTTGTGGGGTGCTGCGATGCCACCAATTTTTTCCGCGTCTGGGTAGGCGTAGTCCAAGCCACTGATTAGGTCGTTGATGCCTCGGCAGGTGGGATCGATCAGGACGATTTGGCTCCGGCTTGCATTGGGATCAATCCCGACCCAGTCCTGCCAGTCGATGGAGGCTCCATCGAGGTCGGGCAACTTATCGGTGCTGAGAACACGTGTCTGAATGTCTGCTCCCGGGAGACTCATCAGCGTGACGCTGAGGGCCGGCCCCTGTTCGAGCTCAGAGGCGTTTCCATCCGCTTTTGTTCCGACCACACCTCCACCTGCGCAGCCAAACCAGTGTTTGGCGCGTAGTCCGTTTTGAAGCATCGGCAGCAAACGCGGTAAGTCGCTGGCATAGCCAGTCGAAACAAAAACGAGGGCTAGATCAGCCTCTCCGCGGCGTCCCACCTGGTTCACTACATCACGAACCGCCTCATCGAGGGATGGGTTGGTTGACAAACCAGTGCGGCATTGGGGCGCTGATGAGGCGCCTTGCAACCAGCTGAAAGGGGAGAACGTCGGCATGGTTTGGACCTTATCAATCCTGCAGGGCTGCCGGGTACGTCGATAATGGCTCCAACTTGAAACCCATTTGTGAACGAGCTGTCTTACCGCGCACTGGTGTGGCTGACGTACCGGCTGGCCGCCACGTTTGCGGTGGGTCTACCTCTCGTTTTGTTGATTTGGTCTGCATGGCGGCGTGACGCCATGGTTTTGCGTCTTCTTGGGCTGTATTGGAAAGTGGCCAGCCTGATGGGAATCAGTGTGTTGCTGCTGGTGGACGAACGGCCGCTCGGATACCTCACAGCTGTTGTTGCGCCGTTGCTGATGGTGGTGAGTGTGTGGTTCTGGGTGGATCTCAATGAAGAGCTTGCTGATCAGCCGGCTTGGAAAGCCCTACCCCTCACTGTTCGATTGTGGCGCTGGGCTTTGAGCGGGTTTGGTGTCATCAGCTTGGCGATGACCACCACTGGTCTCAGCTGTCTTCAAGGGGGGCAAACCGCAAGCTGTTTGGCCTGGCTAGAGGCACCTCAGGGTTTGCATGGTCTTGCGGCCACGGTGTTTGATTTCATTTTTGGCGGGCAGTGGACTGAAGCGTTTGCCGCCTTTGTGGGCTATGTGGCTTTGGTGGCTTACTTGGCTGGCTTGCTGCAGTGGCTCTTGATTCGTTTACCGCGTTATGGACGCGTTGCAGGGGATTTTTAATGACGGATATCGAGTTGGTTGCTCAGCTAGAGGAGCGCAGCCGGAACCATGCCGATCGGGTGTTGCGACTGCAGGGTGTCGTGGGAGTTGAGCCGTTTGAACTGCTGATTTTCCGTGGTTTTAGTAGTAGTACAACCCATCCCACACGATTTGACCCCGATGCTGCGGTGCTCCCGAAAGGCACTGTTCTTCGTTGTGCTGAGCTGCTGCTGGGACCCTTAACGCCTGGCGATGAGAGCGTCTTGGCAGGACCGATGCCTCCTGCTGACTTATTGGCTCAGGCCGATTGGTGAGTCCTTCTCTCCAGAACTTCGATGCAACGCCCACACAGATCGGGATGGTCATCGTGCCGTCCCACGTCCGCTTCGTAGTGCCAGCAGCGACCGCATTTGCTGCCACGGGCATGGGCTACCTCGATCAAAACCTGCTCGTTGTCTTGGCTGGCCAAAAGTTCTGCCCATGGCTCGCCCCCGATTTGGAGTTGGGAGACGAGGAGCCAATCCCTTAGGCCATCAACCTCGGGATCACCATGTTCATTGAGCCATTGCAGAGCGGTATGGAGTTCAGGACTGCGAGCTTCTAACCGCACGGCTGCTTCAAGGGAGGCGCCGAGTTCCTGTTGGTTTCGGCAGTCCTCCAGCACTTTGTTGACCGCTGTTCGAAGCTGTCGCAGCTGTTGAACTGGAGTGGTTACATCGAGATCTCGCCACTCGGCAGGAACACTCGGCCAGCCGTTTTGGAAAATGGATGTTTGTTCAACGGGATAGGGAAGGTTTTGCCAAATGTCTTCCGCCATATGGCAAAGGACGGGAGCGATTAGGCCAGCCAGTCGCTCAATAATTAAGGACATGACTGTTTGACAGCATCGGCGACGCCGGTCGGCAGGAGCGCTTACATAGAGCCGGTCTTTGGCGATATCGAGATAAAAATTGGATAGATCGGAAACGCAGTAGTTCTGCAGAAGCTGAAAGAAGCGATAAAACTCATAACTTTCAAATGCTGCATTGATATCGTCCATGACTTCGGCGGAGCGTTGCAGCATCCAGCGATCGAGTACGGGCAGCTCACTCACCGGAATGGCGTCACGGCTGGGATCGAAATCGTGCAGGTTGCCGAGTAAGTAGCGGCTGGTATTGCGGACTTTCCGGTAAACGTCAGCCAGCTGTCGCAGGATTCCTGCTCCGATGGGTACGTCGGCTGAATAATCCACTGAACTCACCCAAAGCCGCAAAACATCGGCGCCATAGGGAGGGTCTTGTTTTTGATTTTTACCCCCAGCAATAATCACCATCGGGTCCACCACATTGCCCAATGATTTGCTCATTTTTCGACCTTTCTCATCCAGAGCAAAGCCATGGGTGAGAACACGTTTGTAGGGAGCATGGCCATTGACGGCCACTGAGGTGAGTAACGAGCTTTGGAACCAGCCACGGTGCTGGTCGGATCCTTCCAAATAGAGATCTGCTGGGTAGCTGAGATTGTCGCGCTGGCTTGCAACAGCGGCCCAACTGGAGCCTGAATCGAACCACACATCCATCGTGTCTGTCCCTTTGCGCCATTGGTTGGCTTCGCTGGCGTAGGCCGCTGGTAGAAGCTCGGTTTCGTCTTTTTCCCACCAAACATCAGCGCCATGTTCAGCAATTAGGGCCTGGATGTGCTCCAGGGTGTCGGCATTGAGTAACACCTCGCCATTGCTGCGGTTGTAAAAAACCGGAATCGGTACGCCCCAGGTGCGCTGGCGGGAGATGCACCAGTCACCGCGCTCTTTCACCATGGATTCGATCCGGTTCCGACCCGAAGTCGGGGTCCAATTCACCTTGTCGATGGCGTCGAGCGCTTGGTCACGGAAACCATCGACGGAGGCGAACCACTGTTCGGTGGCGCGAAAGATCGTTGGTTTTTTGGTTCGCCAGTCGTAGGGGTAGCGATGGCCGTACGGCTCATGCTTGAGCAGGGCATCAGCCTGTTCGAGGGCTTTGATGATGGCTGGATTGGCATCCTTCAAGACGTTGAGACCGGCAAAGGGCCCGGCTTCGTCGGTGAGGGTGCCCGCTTCGTCGACAGGACAAAGCACGGGTAAGCCGTTTTTCTGGCCCGTATGGAAATCATCGACCCCATGGCCTGGGGCTGTGTGTACGAGGCCTGTTCCCGATTCGGTGGTGATGTATTCGCCGCCAATCACCACTGGGCTTGTCCGGTCCAGGAGGGGGTGGCGGTAGATCAGGCCGGCCAAAAGCGAGCCTTTGATCGTGGCTTTTCGTTTTAAGGGAAGGTCGAGGGTTGTGCTCAGGGATTCGATGAGGTCAGCCGCCACGAGCAGCAGACGACCCTTGCCGTCATCGGCGAGGGCATAGTCGAGTCGCTCATTAACGGACACCGCCAGGTTGGCGGGGAGGGTCCAAGGGGTTGTGGTCCAGATCGCGACTTGCACCGCCTTGCCGAGATCCTCCATTTCACTGGGTAGGACGATGCCTTCTGTTTGCAAGCAATCGCGCAGTGCTCCGGGAAGTTCCACCACGGGGAAGGCTGCGTAGACACTTGGACTGACATGGCCATCGGGATACTCCAGTTCAGCCTCGGCGAGGGCGGTGCGCGAGCTGGGGCTCCAGTGCACTGGTTTTAAGCCGCGATAAATGTGGCCTTTCAGCACCATGTCGCCGAAGACTCGAATCTGAGCTGCTTCGTATTCCTTTTGCAGGCTGAGGTAGGGCTGATCCCAGTCAGCCCAGATACCCCAGCGCTGGAAGCCTTTCATTTGGCCGTCCACCTGCTTTCGGGCATAGGCAGCAGCCTTCTTGCGCAACTTGATTGGCGTCAGTGCCTGGCGCTGCTCCTGATCCATCGACTGGAGAACTTTGAGTTCGATGGGCAGGCCATGGCAGTCCCATCCAGGCACAAACCGAACGCGGCGTCCCTTCAAGATTTGGTACTTATTCACCATGTCTTTGAGCACCTTGTTCAGCGCATGGCCCATGTGCAAGGCGCCATTGGCATAGGGCGGCCCGTCGTGGAGGGTGAAGGTCGGTCCTTTGTTGGTTAAGCCAAGCTTGAAATCAATACCGTGATCCGCCCAAAAGCTTTGGAGTTCTGGCTCCCGGGTTACGGCATTGGCACGCATCCCAAAGCTGGTTTGCAGCAAGTTGAGAGTGTTTTTGTACGAGGGACGTTCCTCAGCGGCACCGCGTGTTTCCTTACTCACAGGCTCTCTGGTCTGATTGGGGAATTATCGGGCTTCGCCTTCACTCTCCGGTGCGCTTGTGGCCGGTGTGGTTTCAGGAGTTGATTCGGGCTTGGCTTCAGTGGACGTGCTGAGTTCAGGCTCAGATTCAGCAGTGTTGGAGGGTTCTGGCTCGGGACGAACCCACTTTTTTGAGGTGACTCCTGATTTTCCTGCTGGTTTGAGTTGTTTGACGATTCCTGTGAGGCCTTCTCCCAGGCTTGCCACAGCGGAGCCAAGTTGCTGCAGGTTGTTGAGCCAGTGGTCTGGCGATCCAAGTTTTTTTTGTTCTTCTTCACTCAAAGCCCGCCACCTGGCTTGGCCTACTTCGGCACTGAGGCGGCTGATCAAGAGGCTGCCACAAAGCACGGCCAGCATGGGGGCTCCCCGCATCCGGTCGCTGCTGGTGACCAGCACTAGGCCAAGGATCAGTACAACCGCTCCCCATACTCCGTCTCGAGGACGACTTAGCTCGACAGCGAGCAGTGGTAGTAGGAGCAAGGCGAGGCCGAACAGCAGGCAAATGTCACCGCTGAGGGTTGCGAGCATGGTTCGACGATGAGAATCGCTTCCCCCATTGTGCGGCGATCTTTAAAGTGTGTGCATTGCCCACCTGGCGGAATTGGTAGACGCGCTGGTTTTAGGTACCAGTGACTTCGGTTGTGCGAGTTCAAGTCTCGCGGTGGGCATTTCTTACCTACGTTGTGTTGGAGGAAATTTTGATGAGTTGCCTGCCGACCGGATGACCCAGACCCCTGCTCAACAACAGGCAAATCGTCTGGCCGGAGCTGGGTATCGCTCTGTTCCTCGCGAATTTGTTGATCCGCCTTCTGCTTGGAACCCCACTGTGGGTTTGTTCTTTGGTGGGTATGCCCTTGCTGCTCTAACGGTTTGGGGCTGGTTTTTAGGGGGTTGGCCGTTGCCCGTATTGCTATGTACTGGATTTTTGGCACTGCATCTAGAAGGCACGGTGATCCACGATGCCTGTCACAACGCTGCCCATCCGAAACGTTGGATTAACCAACTTATGGGCCATGGCTCTGCATTGTTATTGGGCTTTAGTTTCCCTGTTTTTACAAGGGTCCATCTTGAGCATCATTCTCACGTGAATGATCCCCACAACGATCCAGATCACATCGTTAGTACTTTTGGCCCGCTGTGGCTCATTGCACCTCGTTTTTTCTACCACGAATGGTTCTTTTTTCAGCGTCGCCTTTGGAAGCGTTGGGAGCTAATGCAGTGGGGTTTTGAACGCAGCGTCTTTTTAGTGATCGTTTTAGCTGCAGTTCGATTTGACTTTCTACCGTTTGTTTTTAATTGCTGGTTTGCTCCAGCACTAATGGTGGGCGTCACTCTTGGGCTTTTCTTTGATTACTTACCCCACCGACCATTTACATCTCGTAATCGCTGGACCAATGCGAGGATTTATCCAGGTCAATTAATGAATTGGTTGATTATGGGACAGAATTATCATCTTGTTCATCATCTTTGGCCCTCTATTCCATGGTTTGAATACAAGCCAGCCTATGAGGCCACCAAATCACTTCTCGATTCCAAAGGCTCTCCTCAACGTTTGGGTATTTTCGAGACACGTCGTGATGGATATAATTTTTTGTACGACATCCTGGTGGGTGTCAGAAGTCATAAACGTCGTCGAGGAAAGATGCGTCGGGTTGCAAAGGTTTTTCCAGCGCGGCGGATGCAGCGTGGCTGGCTCACATTTGTCGATACCATCGCTATCAAAACTGAAGCAAAACGCTGGAAATCGTTTTAGTTAATCAATCTGCCAGGATTTTCGGAACACGAAAGAAATCTCCCTCTCTCTGAGGTGCCTGGTTGAGAATCTCTTCACGCACAGGCGTTGGATCAACTCCATCTTTTCGAGTCACATTGGTGACCTCTACAGCCCGTGTGGTTTCGGGTACTCCTGTGGTGTCGACCTGCTCGAGTTGGCTGACGTAGCCCAGGATCGATTCCAGTTGCTCTGTGTAGGTGGTGATCTTGTCTTCCGGAAGATTGAGGCGAGCCAATTTGGCGACCTTGCGGACGTCATCGGCGGAGATATGGCTCATGGGTCGCTGAGGAAGCTACGAAGATCTTCGCTCAACGCGGTGGCAGCTGTCTCGATGATGTCCGCCCCATGGTCTGCTGTTGCTAACGATGGATGGGATCCCATGCGGCCATCGGGATGGCGGCGACGAAAGTCATCAGGACCATGGATGGGTCCAGCTGGCGCTGGATCCTCCAAGGCACGCTGTTTGCTTTGCAAGCTGGGTTCGATCTGAAGCGTGACGGCGATCTCGCTGGGTGTGGCGTGATGACCTTCTTTATTGCCATAAAGATCGCGGGCTTGCCGCATCACTGGGCCCGCCATAAACCAATTGGAGAGACGACAGCGCAGATGAGGAGAAGCAGGGAGGCCACGGCTTGCAGCCGTTCCGTGGGCTTGGGCAAAGGCGGCTTTGGTCGTCGCGATGTTTCCACCGTGGCCATTAATCACGAACACCCGTTCAAAGCCATGGCGCGCTAACGACAAGATGAGGTCTTGCATCACCGCCAGCAGGGTGGCGGGTTGCAGGCTCATCGTTCCGGCAAAGCCCAGGTGATGTTCTGCCATACCAAAAGCTTGGGCGGGTGTCACCAGGACACCTGTGCGACGGCCGACCTCGAGGGCAATGGCTTCAGCCGTAAGAGCATCGGTGCCGATGGCTCCCGTTGGGCCGTGTTGCTCTGTGGATCCCAGCGGAATGATCACGCCTTTGCAGGATTGGAGATATGTTTCCACTTCAGGCCAACTTCGCAGTGCTAGGCGAATGTCTTCCGTGCTGTCAGCTGGGTTGGGAAGCACGACAGGCATCTCAAAGGGCGGGGACGTGTTGATCGGTCGGGTGGTTCAACCCTGAGTGCAGCTAGTGGGCGGTGCCATTGCCGTCGTACTTATCAGTGTTGTAGTAACCACCTTTGGTGCCGAAGAACAGGCAGGCCAATGGGAACAGCACAATGCTGGCCACGAGCACTGTTCCGAGATTGAAGCCGGAAAGAGCGGCATCCATGGTGGTCTTGTTCTATTACAAACAGCTTGGCGCTTCAGTGGTGGCACTGCAGGAGTTCACTGCGCTTCCGTGGTGACTTGCCGATCATTGACGGATGGCGTGGATAGCTCGACTCCGTCTCCAGGGATGTCGAGCCAGCGACGCAGCCATCCCGTGAGCCAGATGAATGGCAAGGTGTCGGCAAGGGCCGCCAACACCTTGAATAAATATCCGCCCACGATGAAGCTGCCCAGTTGTGGAACGAGTGGATGATCCGTGTTGATGGGCAGTATGTGGGCGCCGTAATGGCTGATTAAAACCACAGCTGTTGTATCCACGAGTTGACTGACCAGCGTGGACCCGTTGTTGCGGAGCCAAAGGGCTTTGCCATTGGTGAGGTGTTTCCAAAAATGGAACAGGCGCACATCAATGAATTGGGCTGTGAGGTAGGCCGCCATGGAGGCCCCGATTGCCCCAAAGCTGAGTTCTTGAATAGTGCGAAAGGTGCTGTCGTCGCTGCCTGGTAAGCCCGGCAGTAAGCCTCCAAGCCAGAGGATGAACACCACCCAGCCATTGAGCAGTAACCCCACCCACACCAACTGGTTGGCTTTCTCTTCCCCCCACAACTCACTGATTA
>JADHRU010000028.1 GCA_016777265.1 Synechococcus sp. BS30m-G31 | reverse complement strand
AGCTTGTGATAATTGTTTTGTGGGCATAGTGAGTGCAGCAAAGACCAATTAATCGTTCAATGCTGTGGGCCAATGTTCCATCAATTTGTCCTCCTTCGTTATCAAAATCCTCAAATTTGAGACCCCAATCTAGAATTGGTTTTAAAACAGCTGGTTTGCACCAAAACATATTGCCGGTTGGGAATATAAATTCACTATTTCGGTCAATCTGGTGAAGGCTTAGCTTGTTAAGTAGTGGCTTTGCTTTGTCGTAGTTTCCATCTTCATGGCCCCAGCAAGAATCGTGCTTAATCCCCAGGCTAAGGGCGTAATTTTCGACTGGATAAATAATAGCCACATCATCTTTATTTAGTTCCAGCATGTTTGTGTAGAACACATCGATGCTGCCGATTAGATTGTCTAAGCAGTGCTCAAACCATCCACTTAAAGCATTGCTATGGGGACTTTTCTTGGAGTGGAGTTTGAGGATAAGGTCGTATTGAGTAATCTCTTCTCCAAAGCCAACAATAAATGGTGCAACATCTCTGCCAATGTTTGGAAAGGATTTGACTTGCACCTTTTTGGAATTGTCTAGGCCACTGAATACCTCCTTGAGTTTATCAATAGAGTCTTGATTTGTGGATATATAGATGTCAATATTTGTGGGGATTTTTCCAAGATAGTCTGCAATCGTTGGGGCAAGTTCTGGGTAAAATATATGCAAAAATACTCCAATTTTCTTCTTTTTGACGCTTGAATCTAGCTTGTCTTCGCCTATGGAAGAAGCTTTTTTTATATTGGCAGTCTTTCTCATGAAATGGATGTCATCCATCGAATATCGACCTTCTCGAATGCCAAATTTAAAGAAGTGGACCATTGGGTTGATACCACTTTCTTTGATGTCTGGATATTTACTGAAGTAATTATTGGTTTCGAATAGAGGACTGGGGTCGATTCCTAATTGCCACCCTGTCGTGCAGTAATGCTCAAGACAATTTCCTAGGTTGTTAATCTTTTCTGACTCTTCTCTTGGTAGTTGACTCTTGTAAAAGTCGATGTCAAATGCATAGGCATAATGCGCTAATTCTCGTATGGCACGACGCTCAGGCTTTTTAACTTGGTTCTCGTCAATTCCTTGGATATAAGCTTGGAGTTCGGGAGTGGTTTTTTGGCGTCGATTGTCCGGAATTTGGGAGTCTTGATTCGATGTGCGTTGTAGTCGTTGACGAATAAACCTTGGAATGATCCTTTGTTGGCTCAGTCGGCGTGCCGTTGAGCGTAGAAGTTGGCGCCCTGAAGAGATTGATGGCTTAAATTGATTTTTTTTGGATGCATTGGCCATAGTTTTTAAATCAAATCAATTCTTTTTCGTTTGATTGATGCCAAGTCGTCCACCGTCATAACCAGCCTTTTCACGGACTGTTTGGCACCAATCGTGATGCGATAAGTACCAGGCGACTGTTTCAGCCAAACCTTCCTCGACGTTATGGCGTGGTTTCCATCCCAGTTCGGTGCTGATTCTTGAAGGGTCAATGGCATAGCGACGATCGTGTCCTGGGCGATCGGTGACGCGTTGAATCAGGTTGATGTGTGGCGCCGCGTCTGGCCGTTCTTGATCCAGTTGATGACAGATGGCATTCACCACCTCTTGATTGGTTTTTTCACCATGGCCACCAACGCAATAGCTGCGTCCAGGTGTTCCTTGACAGGCTGCTAGTAGCAATGCGTCTACATGATCTTCAACAAAGAGCCAGTCACGGATGTTTAATCCATCTCCATAAAGGGGAATGGATTCTCCCGCGGCTGCTTTAAGCGTGACCACAGGAATTAACTTTTCTGGGAATTGCCACGGTCCATAATTATTTGAGCAGTTCGTTAGAACGACGGGCAGTCCGAAGGTGTGGTGCCACGCTTGCACTAGATGGTCGCTGGCTGCTTTGCTGGCGGAATAGGGACTGCGTGGGTCGTAAGGCGTTGTTTCTGAGAATCGACCTTCAGAACCCAGGGAGCCAAAGACTTCATCTGTGCTGATGTGATGCAATCTAAATTGCTCGCGCCGCTGTGGTGAAAGCTGTTCAAAATGTGATCGCACGGCTTGAAGAAGGTTGTATGTGCCGGTCACATTGCTTTCAACAAAAACACCAGGTCCAGAAATGGAGCGGTCCACATGGCTTTCTGCCGCCAAGTGCATGACAAGGTCTGGATCAGCGTCCTTGACGGCTTGTTGAACGGCTTTCGCGTCGCAGAGATTAATCGCTTGTAATTGATGCCGATTTTGATGCTCAACCCCAAGCTCTTGGATCACCTCGTTGATTGATGTGAGGTCGCTGGCATACCCCATCTTGTCGAGGTTGAAAACAATGGCGTTGCTCTCCCGCAAGAGCCGCCGAACGACTGCACCGCCGATAAAGCCTGCACCGCCAGTGACCAAGATGCGTTGGCGCTTTCCGAGCAGTTCTGCGGTGGACGGCATGGACTTGGCCATTGAATCAGGATTAAATCAGCGGTTAAAAAAAGATTGACTGGGCTCAATCGGCTTCAGTCAGCTTGGATCCGAAGCAGAAGCTGTTTCAAGGCTTCTTGCCAATGTTGTCCATCAAGCTGCAATGCCGATCGTGTGGTGGTGCAATCCAGGAGGGAATAGTTCGGACGCGAGGCAGGTGTTGGATAGTCTGCGGTCGTGATCGGATTCACCTTGGCCGGTGCGTCCACCAAGCCAAGGGAGTGGCCGAGTTCACCGATGGCCACAGCCACGTCGTACCAGCTTCCGGCTCCTGCATCACTCCAATGCAGGATCGGTGGCAGGGTTGTGTGCGACCCCTGAGTAATCGTTTTCCAACATGCAGTGGCCAAATTCAAGGTGCTGCTAGGGCATCCCACTTGATCAGCAACCACACCCAGTTGGTCACGTTCGCGGTGAAGACGCAGCATCGTGAGTGCAAAATTGCGACCGACTGGTCCCATAACCCAACTCGTGCGAAGGATGATCCCTTGAGGGTTGTTGTGACCAAACACCCTCTGGATTGATTGTTCTCCGGCGGCCTTACTTCCCCCATACACACCAAGAGGTGTGGTGGGTTGATCGACTCGGTAAGGAGAACCCTGTTGGCCATCAAAGACAAAATCGGTGCTCACTTGTAGAAGTCGGCCCCCTCGGCGATTGAGCTCTTGCGCAAAGGCTTCCGGCGCTCCGGCATTGATGGCGTGGGCCAACTCTGGTTCGGACTCCGCTTGATCGACAGCTGTGTAAGCGCCGGCGTTGAGAACCCAATCAGGTTGGTACTTCTGAACAGCGATTCGGCAGGCTTCGCTATCGGAGAGATCAAGCTCCTGACGGGTTGTGGAGATGAGTTCAACGGTGTCAGGCGCTGCATCCAGTAACGCCTGGCCCAGCTGCCCTCCGGCTCCAGTGAGCAAAACCTTCATGGGAAAAGATCTCCTGATGCCTTTGCCGCAAGGAAGTCAGGGGCCTCAGCGTCTTTGTCAGACAGGCTGATGGTATTTCCATCTAATTCGGCTTGCGGCCAATCAATGGCCAAGCTTGGGTCGTCCCATCGAATGGCACGTTCACAGGCTTTATTCCAAAAACCACGAGCTTTGTACTGCACTTCTGCGACGGCACTCAAGGTGAGGAAACCATGGGCAAAACCCTCTGGGACCCATAACTGTGCTTTGTTTTCAGCGCTTAAGACGGCACCAACCCATTGACCAAACGTTGGCGACGTTTGTCGAATATCGATCGCTACATCAAAAATAGATCCCACACTGGACCGTACAAGCTTGGCTTGAGGTTCTGGGGCTAATTGATAGTGCAAGCCTCTTAAAACCCCTTGAATCGATTGTGAGTGGTTGTCCTGGGAGAATTCCACTGTTTGTCCCACGGCGTCGTTGAAGCGGGTTTGGTTCCAGCTTTCAAAAAACCAGCCACGGTCGTCGCCAAAGGCCCGGGGTGTAATCAAGAGCGGGCCATCAATGGTGTTTCCCCGCACTGTTTGTAGGGCTTCAACATTCATGCGCTCACCTCCAGGCTGGTTTGCAGAGCAGCATGGTCGCTCACATTTTCTTCGAGCATTTGCAGGAGATAAGTTCCATAGCCGCTTTTTTGCAGCGGTTGTGCGAGCCGATTGAGCTGCTCGCTGTCAATCCAGCCTTGTCTCCAAGCCACTTCTTCAGGACAGCCCACTTTCAACCCTTGTCGATGTTCGAGGGTGCGGATGTAGCTGGCCGCATCGTTGAGCGAGTCGCACGTTCCTGTATCGAGCCAGGCCATGCCACGTCCCATCAGTTCAACCCGAAGTTGTCCTTCTTTCAGGTACATCGCATTGAGATCGGTGATCTCGAGCTCTCCGCGGGGGGAGGGCTCGACTTGGCGGGCACGCTCCACCACTGTTTCGTCATAGAAGTAGAGCCCTGTAACGGCATAACGACTTTTTGGATGTTTGGGCTTTTCCTCCAGGCTTAAGACCTTCCCCTTGGCATCAAATTCAGCCACTCCATAACGCTCGGGATCGCGTACGGGGTAGGCAAACACCGTGGCTCCCTTCTGTTGTTCAGTGCTGTTCATCAGCTGGGGGATGAGGTCATGCCCATGGAAAAGGTTGTCTCCTAAGACAAGAGCGGCGGGTGCGCCATCGAGGAAGTCGGCTCCGATCAGAAAGGCCTGAGCGAGCCCGTCTGGACTGGCTTGAGTGGCGTATTGGATTTTCATGCCCCAGGCAGAGCCATCACCAAGCAACCGCTCGAACGCATCGCGATCATGGGGCGTTGTGATGATCAGAACATCCCTGATTCCCGCCAGCATCAGGGTGCTGAGGGGGTAATAAATCATTGGTTTGTCGTAGACGGGCAGGAGTTGTTTGCTCACTGCTTGGGTGATGGGATGGAGGCGCGTGCCGCTGCCACCGGCCAGGATGATTCCCTTGCGTTTCGGTGCCGTTCCCATCCCGTTGTCGCTAGTCCCAGTCTCGGTTCATTACAGCATGAGCGATCGTTTGATCCCTTAAAAAGAGTGCTGGAGGCTGCGGTCGCGTCGTATCCCGTTCAGGTCTTGGGTTTCTGAAGTTGTGATCTGATTTGAGCGGCCAAAATGGGATTCCGCTCAGAGATCACATGCGCCCAAGCATCAATGTCTTGATGTGTGGGATTGTCCCGTAGCAGCGAAACTTTCAAAAAAGGAAAGTTTTTTGTTTCAATCAACTCTCGCCAGGCTGTATGCAAAATATTTCCATTGGCATATTTTGTGTATAAGCTCTCATTTTTGAATCCGGCTTTTTGAAGGAGTATTGACAACCCAACCTCGTATTTCTTGATCAGATCACGTTTTCTAGGCCATGATTCTATCTGGTTCCAAAAATTCTTGAAGGCGGCACTTTGAATAACTGGTTTTTGAAAAGCGAGAAAAGCTGATTGAAGATGCGGTGTGTACATCTGATCGTCCGTAAGTCCAATGACATCAGCGTCGCTTGATTTTAGCTGTTCAAATAAATCATCAAGGGGTGTGATGGGGCCCCAGAAACTGTCGTTTGTGAGAATGAGTTGATTGATATGTTTTAGATCTTTCTCAAGCCAATCTAGGGCTGCCATCCAGCTGCCAAAGTCATAGCCTTCATTGCGGCGAATCAAAATTGCACGGCAGCATCGTTTGAGCTTTCGCATGGTGTTCCAATGCCATCGAAGGCCTGGCGAAGCTGAGACCAAGACGACATCTCCGAATTGATCGTAACTCTCCAAAAGATTGAAAAGATCTGGGCGTAAGTGGTTGGAAGGATCAAAATGAGCCACAACAATTAAGGGCCTGCTGTTGTTCGCTTGCCAGCCCTGTTGTTTCCATTGGCTGATCCGCTGAGACTTGACGGGACCCAATGAATGGGGTGCAGGGTCTTTGGGCTGGAAGCGGTTGCTATGGGGATGGAGGCGCTGGCTAAAGAGTGGATCGCCTGTTTCGAAAAGTCCTGCGTGTTTGCGCCTCAAATAACCCGACTCACGTTGATGTCGGGCCAGTGCTTCTCCTGATTGGTCTTTGCCGCGACTCACCGACTCATGGTGAATGATGTCAACAAAGGGTGTGACAACAATAGAGCCTTCTAATTGACGTAATCGCAGGCAAAGATCTACATCATTGAAGACAACGGCGAGTTGTTCGTCGAATCCACCAACTTTGTCAAAATCAGTGGTTCGCAGCATCAAGCATGCAGCAGTGGCAGCAATCCACTCTTCCTGAACTCCCAAGGGAGTGAACAGTTTGATGACATTTGGTTCGGTTAGGTGTTTGCCGGGTTCCAAGACACAGCGTCGTTCTCCCTTGATGAGCACAACCCCATGATGTTGGATGCTGTCGCTGGGGTAACGCAAGCGGGCGCCGACGGCCATTGTGTGGCGAATGGCGAATGGATCGAGGAGCTTTTGAAGAACATCATCAGAGCGGATTTCGATGTCATTGTTGAGAAGTAAGAGGTGTGTTCCTTGGCAGTAAGGGCGTGCAAAATTATGAATTTGTGCGTAATTGAAGTCGCAATCTATACGTACTACCGTCACATCGTTTTTAACTCGCTGCTCATTGAGCCAAGCCAAAGTTTCTGAATTTGTGCTGCCGTTATCAATCAAGATCAGTTCAAAGGGAACGTCTCCAGCACAACGTCGAATTGATTCCACGCAAACTTTGGTGAGTGATGCGCTATCGCGAAAGGGAATCAGAATTGAAACAAGTGTGTTCTTTGGGGGGGTCCAATGCACTTGATGGCATCCAGGCCAGCTTGGATGGGCGCTAATCCCTCCTCCGGTCGTTAGAAAATAGGTCCCGCGCTCTCGACAGATACTGAGGGCTTCCTGGGATTGCGATGCACTGAAAACCCGTCGATCTCTGGGGGACGCTACATCTGGAATGGCTGGATTCGTTGTGATCTTTCGGCTGAGTAAATCTTGTATTAAGTGCTCACACGTCTGGCTTTGTGTACTGACTTGCAGGCCGAGATCAAGAACCAGATTGTGAACACATAACCGATGCTTAGGGAGTTCTAATTGGCGCAATCGGCTCAGTCGAATGGTCACCAGACCACCGATGCATCCTCGGGTGAGCAAACGCCAAGGCACAACCGCTACACGGTTTTGGCGGTTGCCAGGGCGCTGTGCTGGCTCGGAGCTCCACTGCAACGTTTCATCAGAGCTGAATAACGCAGCGGTGGGTGAAGCTTCGGCGGCTTGAGTCAGCAGTTGTGGCGCTTGTGGTGCCAAGCGGTCGTCGCTGTGGCAAAAACTCACCAGAGCCTCGTTGGCTGAAGGCAGTGCCGACCACACCGAATCGAGATCCCCTAGGAGGCCGTGGATGATCTGGTTCCAGCCCAAAGTATTTTCGCGAAAAGTGTTCTCGCCAACGGTTGTGGTTGTCGCTCTGTTGTCGGCTGGATAAGGCTCCGTTTGTAAAACCACCAAAACCAGTGGCAATGGATTGTGTGGTGGGGTGACGGTTTGAAGGACGGCCTCAACGGTCTCATCCGGTTCCGGTTGGTAGCGGTCGAGGTCTTTTCCGAGTGCACGTCCCTGGCGGAACCGTTTCCAGCCGAACGTGGCCAAGTGTTCCAGTGCGGAAGAGTGCTGGCGGTGAAGTTCTTTTTTGGCGCCTGGACGGAGACCGTCGAGATAGGCCTCCAAGTGAATGGGGGGTAGATCCATATAGAGCGGTGCTTCCCCACGGATGATCTGGGTGAGTCGCCCAGAGCTCACAAGATCTTTCGCTGTGACTAGCTCTGGATGGGCTCGCCCCAGTGCCTCTTCATCGATTCCGCTATCTCGTGGTGTCCAGCTCTGGGGAGTGACCAGAAGAGGAATGGGGATGAGACGAGGATCGAGGAATGCCACTGGCAAACCTGGATTTCGCTCCGCCAACTTGGGCTGCAAGCTTTCCAAGCCAAAGCCCTGCTCAACAACTTGTCGAAGAGCTTGGGTGAGCGACCGATCGGAACGACGTTGGCTGGGCACCATGGGCCTGGGACTGCTCCTAGTCAAACCGACTTGCAAACAGGTAAGAAACGTTCTTTGATTTCCCGCATGAACTTAAAAGTGAATAGCACTGAATATGTGGGGGGTCGCGATCGGTTGCTGGGGCGATTGATTCCATTAGGCAAGACCACGATCGAGTTCTGAATTCGCAAGCGCTGAGCACAAAGAGTGATCAGATCGTGAAACCAATTCTCGGTATCCGATCGAAACAACCATGTGATTGACGCGCATAGACAGATGATTGCTCTGCTTGATTAGCGCTTGTTGAGTCTTTGATTGGCTTCTGTTTGTTTTGCTCGACTTGTTGTTGCTCGACGTCGGTCTGAGCTTAAGGCTGCGGTTGTGAATTTAAAGTGATCTAACTTGGCTTAAATCGTCGATGGCGTTGTCAATTAGCCTGTAGGCATCGTCTGGAGTCGGTGCGCGCATTAAGGCATGGCGGAGTTGTGAGGCGCCAGGGAAACCGGTGCATGTCCAGCTCATGTGTTTTCGAGCAATCAGGAGGCCGTGGGATCCCCTGGACATCACTAAATCATGCAGTTGTTCTTTGGCTAAGTGAAGTTTGGCGCCACTATCTGGTGTTTCAGGAATTGCACGATTCATAAATGCGGCTTCAATCTGTCCCACAAGCCAGGGTGCACCCATCGTTCCGCGACCCACCATCACGCCATCGGCCTTCGTGACGTTTAAGCAATGGAGCGCATCTGTCGGGTTGTTGATATCACCATTGGCAATCACTGGAATCGTTAAGGCTTGTTTGACCTCCGCGATGGCGTTCCAATTCGCGTGGCCTTTGAAACCCTGTTCGCGGGTTCGCCCATGCAGCGTCAACATTTGGGCGCCTGCATCTTGAAGTTGTTGGCACCAAGTGATTGGGTCTGAACTGGTTCCACACCAACCCAAGCGGGTTTTGACGGTGACGGGAATCGACACCGCTTTAACGACAGCCTCCACGATCTGAGTGGCGAGATCCGGGTCACGGATCAGTCCTGAGCCGCCGCCTTTCTTCGCGATCTTTCGGACAGGACATCCCATGTTGATGTCGATTAAAAAAGCCCCGGCCTGTTCTGCGCGCCGTGCTGCATCGGCCATCGCCTGAGGTCGGTGATCGAAGAGTTGTACGGCGATGGGGCCATGCTCGGCCTTGAGGTCGTCCATCTTTCCGTAGTCGTGGCCGAGCTCCAGGCTTGTGGCGTTTACCATTTCAGTGAACAGAAGGGAATCCCGCGACCATCGCCGCACTAACCCACGAAAAATCTTGTCGGTAACACCAGCTAAGGGTGATTGCAGCACCCTTGAATGAAGCTGACGGCAGGTGCCATTGCCGGGAAGATGAATGGGAGTTTGCAGGCCGTGGTTCAGAGCTTTCAGCATCATTGAAGCTTTGTTGGGTGTGCCCTGTTATGGGCTTGGGGATGATGAAGAACACTTCGCTCAGTTTCGTCCGCAATGGGTGATCTTTGGCCTGTTAGTCGTGCTCTATTGCAGCAGATTCTTGAGGACCGTTGCACCGATCGCTTCGTCTGCGAATGCATTTGGGCGCGGCTGGGGTATGTCCCCAAGGGTGATCAATGGCATGCCGGTCCCACCACATCGAAGGATTGGTCTGATGCGTTCCCGCTTGGCCCTGAATTGATTGCTCAGCGTCCAGCCTCTGTCCGTTTAACCCGCTCGATTCCCAAGCCTCTCAAACAGCTTCTTAAAGAACAGCTGGGTTTCGCTGGATACAAAATCGGTGGCTTGTACCCCCGTCGCACCCGTCGTGCAACCGCGGTGAGTTGGTTGTTGGCATGGCTCGCCCAGCGGGATGAGCCTCTGCCAGATCATGGTCTTCTGGCCCCCGAGATGCCGATTCCCAGTGATCCAGTGAGGGGGCATCCGGGAGATCTCCCGATTTCATGAGATCAAAACCGCTACAGAACATCGATTCGATGGGTCTGTAGGGTCGAAGATTGATTCGAATCAAGCTCCTTGGCGCGTCCTGTCGTCGCAATTATTGGACGCCCCAACGTTGGCAAGTCCACCCTGGTGAACAGGCTCTGCCGAAGTCGTGAGGCCATTGTGCACGACCAGCCTGGGGTAACAAGGGATCGCACATATCAGAACGGTTACTGGGGTGACCGTGAGTTCAAGGTGGTGGACACCGGTGGGTTGGTGTTTGACGACGACAGCGAATTCCTGCCTGAGATTCGTGAGCAAGCTGCATTGGCCTTGGATGAGGCCAGCGTCGCCTTGGTGATTGTTGATGGAAAGCAAGGACTCACTGCGGCCGATGAATCCATTGCGGAATTTTTGCGACAGCAGCGCTGTCCCACATTGCTGGCGGTCAATAAGTGTGAGTCCGTCGAACAGGGCTTGGCCATGGCCGCTGAGTTTTGGTCGCTAGGGCTTGGAGAGCCCTATCCAATTTCAGCAATTCATGGGGCAGGCACCGCTGAGATCTTGGATCAAGTCCTCACATTTTTGCCGCCTAAGGATCAGGAAGGTGATGAAGAAGAGCCGATTCAGATGTCGATTATTGGGCGTCCGAACGTTGGTAAATCCAGCCTTCTGAATGCCATTTGTGGAGAGCAGCGCGCCATCGTGAGCCCGATCCGAGGCACAACTCGCGACACAATCGATACCAATATCGTTCGAGAAAATCGCCCGTGGCGACTTGTTGATACTGCGGGAATTCGCCGCCGCCGCAGTGTGAATTATGGACCTGAATATTTTGGAATTAATCGCAGCTTTAAGGCGATTGAACGCAGTGATGTGTGTGTATTGGTGATCGATGCCCTTGATGGGGTGACGGAACAAGATCAACGACTGGCCGGACGGATTGAAGAAGACGGTCGGGCTTGTGTTGTTGTGGTCAATAAGTGGGATGCCGTGGAAAAAGACAGCCACACCATGTCGGCGACGGAAAAAGAGTTGAGGGCCAAGCTTTATTTCCTCGATTGGGCTCCGATGCTCTTCACCTCTGCTCTCACTGGACAACGGGTGGAGAGCATCTTTGCGCTTGCTGCCTTAGCGGTGGAGCAGCATCGCCGCCGCGTCACCACCTCTGTGGTGAATGAGGTGCTGAAAGAAGCCTTGAGTTGGCGCTCACCACCCACCACTCGCGGGGGCAGGCAAGGAAAGCTGTATTACGGCACCCAGGTGGCCAGTCGGCCTCCCAGCTTCACCTTGTTCGTGAACGATCCAAAACTATTTGGGGACACCTACCGCCGTTATGTGGAACGGCACATTCGCGAAGGTCTGGGCTTTGACGGAACACCGGTGAAATTGTTTTGGCGAGGAAAACAGCAACGCGACGCCGAAAAAGAGTTATCCCGTCAACAAAACCGCAAGAGGTGAGCGATGGACTGGTTGCGTCAGATCCCCATGGGGCAGTACGTCGATGGCTCTGAAGGCTGGCTTCGGCGTCTCGACCCCCGTCTGAAGCTGGCCTGGTCCTTGATGTTTCTGTTGACTCCGGTCTTGGCCGGTCCTTTGTGGCGTGTCGGCTTGGTGCTCAGTTTGTTTGTGCTGACAGCCCTCAGCGGCTTGCCGCGCAAGCTCTGGTGGCGATCACTGATGGTGCTGGTGCTTCTGGCCGTTGCAGTTGGTTTGCTGTCCATGCTGCTCCCCGCGGTGGATCCCCCAGCGGCCTTTTCCCTGCGCAACCCTGCAGAACTTCCCAATGCCGCGACAGACGGGCCAACTTGGGATTTGATCAGGCTTGGGCCGCTTCAATGGGGCAGCTTCAGTCTTGGTCCGCTTGTGGTGGATCGCGCCTCAGCTCTGCTGGGTTTGCGGACGTCGACCTTGATTTTCACAGTGATCCAGAGCGTCAACCTTGTGCTCATCACCACCACTCCAGAAGATCTTGTCTGGGGTTTGAGCTGGTATTTATCACCGTTTGCAGTCTTTGGGCTCCCTGTTGAGAGGTTGGGATTTCAGTTGTTGTTAGCGCTGCGCTTTTTGCCTCTCGTTCAGGAGGAGTTTCAAAACCTGCTTCGCTCCATGGCAAGCCGAGCTGTGAATTTGCGTACTCTGGGATTCAAGGCCGGCTTTGGGATTGTGCTTGCTGTGGGCGAACGCCTGCTCGCCAATATTTTGTTGCGTGCGGAGCAAGGTGCTGATGCTTTGGTGGCCAGAGGTGGGCGGATTTTGGCTCCATCGCGGTTTCGCTTGCCTGCCGAACGGCCTTCGCCTCTACTCAATGCCCTCGCTCTTCTGGGCTTGATGTTGGTCGTGGGTCTGCGTGGTCAGTACGGTGCTCTTTAACTCTGGTTTGTAGCGATGACTTCCGAGCGCTACCTCAACCATCCAACTTTTGGGATGCTTTATCGGGTCGCTCCGGCAGGAGAAGGGCGTGATGTGTATGCCACGTTGTATGCCCAGCGGATGTTTTTTCTAGTCACGCTGCAACCGCGTGGAGCGCAGTTCGAAGTGATCCCTTACGGGGATGCCCGTCATCACGCCGAGGTGAATATCAGCCGATGTCGGCGTGATGGCTCGGACGATTTGGCAAGTTGGCGCCAACTCTTTGATCAAACGTTCATCTGATCCATTGACCGATTCCTTAGCTGAACGCTGGACGACTTTGACGGGGAAGCTGCCCGCCAGGGGCCGTTTGCTGGCGGTGAGTAAGGGCCACCCTGCAGCGTCGATTCGTGCTGTGGCCTCGTTAGGGCAAGAGGCCTTTGGCGAAAGCCGGTTGCAGGAAGCTGTCGAGAAGCAGGCGTTGCTGTCGGACTTGTCCCTGCAGTGGCATTTCATTGGCCGATTGCAACGCAACAAGGTGCGTGGTGTCGTGAAGGCGTTTTCTGTAATCCATTCGGTGGACTCCTTCGCGCTTGCGGAGCGGGTGTCGCGTATTGCTGGCGAAGAGAGCTGCTGTCCTGAAGTGTTGCTCCAGGTGAGGTTCCGTGAGGATCCAACCAAGGGGGGAATGGAACCGGCCGATATCCTTTCGGCTTGGCCCCAGTTCTCAGCATTGCCGTCGTTGCGGATCACGGGGTTGATGACCATGGCTCCGCTCGGCTTGGAGGGAGACGAGCGTCAAGCCTTGTTTATCGAGTGCCGATCTCTAGCCGATCAATTGGGATTGCCGGAGTGCTCCATGGGGATGTCGGGGGATTGGACGGAGGCCGTTGCGGCCGGTAGTACCTGGTTGCGTGTTGGATCTGCTGTGTTTGGCCAACGGGATGTGCCAAAACATGGTGCGGGCTGACTTGCCCGGTAGCGGCTGAAACGGTATCCAGGGACATGGTTGTTCAACCACATTTCAGCTTGAGAGGATTTTTAAGGTGTCGCTGATCTCACGCTTACGTGCCGTTGTCGCCGGTGACGACTATCTCGATGGTGAACTCGATGATTTCGCCTACGATGATGAGCAACAGGATCAGGATCAACGTGCCACTCAGGCCGACGGCGGTGTGTTGGCCACCCTTGGCGACGGCAACCCCTTTGACTTTGGTGGAGACCTGCCAGGGTCCAACGTGATCGGCATGCCGGGTATCAGTACCGCGGCCGCGGAAGTGAACGTGATGGAGCCCCGCAGTTTCGATGAGATGCCGCGGGCGATTCAAGCGTTGCGGGAGCGCAAAACAGTGATCCTGAATCTCACGATGATGGAGCCGGACCAAGCCCAGCGGGCCGTTGATTTCGTGGCTGGTGGCACATTCGCCATCGATGGCCATCAAGAACGCGTTGGTGAGAGCATTTTTCTCTTTGCACCGAGCTGCGTCACGGTGACCAATGCCAGCCAGGACGAAAGGTCATCTCCCACGGTGGTGAGTCGTGAGATTGATGTGGCAGAGCCGTCGGAGTCCGCTTCGGCACCCTCCCCTGCCTGGGGCACCGCAGCTCTCTGAGTTCTCCCGTGTCGACCAACAACATTCAGCCTGAATTTGGGGTGATCGGTCTGGGTCGTATGGCCCAAGCTCTCGTCGCTCCGCTTCTGGCCAAGGGGCATGTCGATCCTCAGCAGCTCTTGGCTGTAGTGGGGTCAGAAGCGTCGGCAGCCCTGCGTCGGGCTGAGCTGCCGCAAGGCGTTCATGTCGTTGCTGCAGCGGATTCACTCGCTGTAGATGTCTGGAGGGCACCGTTGCAGCTGCTGGCCATAAAGCCTCAGCAGCTCGATGCTGTGGCGCAAACCAGGGCACCGGTTCAGGGTCGGCCCCTCTTAATTTCAGTTTTGGCAGGCGTGCCGCTCGACCGTCTGCAACGTTTGTTCCCAGGGCATTGCTGTGTGCGTGCTGTGCCCAATACGCCAGCCTTGGTGGGAGCTGGCTTGACGGCTCTGGCTTGGGGAGACGCGGTGAATGAGGAGCAGCGGCTCCGGGTGAATGAATTGTTTGGCGATGTGGGTGAAGTTCTTGAACTTCCAGAGCCCAAGCTCGATGCTTTTCTTGCGCTCACTTCATCCGGACCCGCATTCATTGCCTTGGTGGCGGAAGCGATGGCCGATGGTGCTGTTTTGGCGGGTTTGCCGAGGGATTTGGCCCATCGCCTAGCCCATCGCACCCTGGCGGGAACAGCGGCGCTGCTGGATCAACGGGCGTTACATCCGGGCGAGCTCAAAGACATGGTGACGTCCCCCGGTGGCACCACCATTGCTGGCATTCGCAAGTTGGAGCAAGCGGGGTTGCGCTCCGCGTTGATTGAGGCGGTGATGGCGGCAGCGGAGCGCAGCCGTCAATTGGCCTGATGGCTTAGGGGAGAACATCAGGCCAAGCCTGACGAATCAACAGCAGGGAAAAGTAAGGTCGCTGGCTGGCAGCGACGGTGTCGGCAGATTGGATCTGCTGGTCCGGCCATCCCACTTTTTCGGCGAACAAAGCTTTCGCAAGCAAATTGCGTTCCTCCAGCAACGGTTGGACCCACTCCCAGCGATGGCCCAATTTGAGCAAGGCCAAGACACGCCCCCTGTCCTGCGCCTCATCCAGCTCCCGCTTTAATTCGGCGGGACTCTCCGGACAAGGGCGCAGCAGCAGTTGGTCCTGCTGTAATGCCAGTGGCCAAAGCCCAGCGGCTGCCGCGGCTGAAACCGACGAGATGCCAGGGATCACATCGCAGGGACAGTTAGGCCATTTGTCTTGCAAGGCCATCAGCACGTAGCTGCATGTGGCAAAGAGGGAGGCATCTCCCTCGCAAAGCAAAACAACTCGTTTCCCTTCAGCAACAACGTTTTGCAGGGTGTCGGCCGCGGCGTGCCATGCCGCCCGCCTGGGTTCAGCCCCATCCACCATCGGGAAGAGAAGGGGCAGACAGGTGTGGTCGTCGCGGATCCACTGGCTGGCAATGCGGGCTGCCATGCTTTGAGCCTCTGGGCGAGCCACGGGGTAAGCGATTACCTCGCTGGTTTCGATGGCATGCACTGCAGCGAGCGTCAACAGGGATGGATCGCCGGGGCCAACCGCCACAAGCGTCAGCTTCCCTGGTGGCTTGGGATCGATGATGGTCAGCAGTGGAACGCCCGGGAGCCAGGCGATGAGTCGTCTCAGCATCTTTCCAGACGGTTGGACGTCGATGGACCAGAGCTCGCCAACGCCGCTGCTGGTGTCGGAAACGCCTGTGGAGATTCAGACCGAACTCGCCCGGCGTGGGATCGGCTTCGAGCAGTGGCCTGCGGTCGAGGAGTTGCCGTCTGAAGCAGATCAGGCGTGGATTCTGAAGGCCTATGCCAACGACATTGCCCGTGTGAAGAGTGACGGGGACTACGCCACTGTCGATGCGATTCGGATGACCCCGGACCATCCCGAGCGGGGTGCCCTACGCAGCAAATTCCTCGCTGAACACATCCATGCAGAAGATGAGGTGCGATTTTTTGTGGAGGGTCGTGGTTTGTTCTGCCTGCACATCGGCGCAGAGGTGCTGCTCACCCTGTGTGAACGAGGGGATTTGATCCGGGTTCCAGCTGGAACAAAACATTGGTTTGACATGGGAAGCGAACCAGCCTTCTGTGCTGTGCGCTGGTTCAACAACTCCGTTGGTTGGGTGGCAACATTTACGGGGAATAAAATCTCTGAGCGATTCCCAAAACTGGATTGATGCAGAAGGGTTTCAAGATT
>JADHRU010000027.1 GCA_016777265.1 Synechococcus sp. BS30m-G31 | reverse complement strand
CTGGAATCGGAGAAAAGAACGCAACGTGCGGGATCTCCCCAAAGGCACCGACCCTTCTCTTTTTCCTGATTACTACCTTCAGAATTTTCATCACCAAACCGACGGCTACCTCAGCGATCATTCAGCTGGTTTGTACGACTTACAGGTAGAAATCCTGTTCAACGGCACCGCCGATGCAATGCGCCGCCGCGTTATTACTCCGCTCAAACGTGGTCTTAAGCACTTCACAGATCGCAGTCCGGCCTCCTTACGCATTCTCGATGTAGCAACTGGAACAGGACGAACCCTCCACCAGATTCGAGCCGCTCTTCCCCACGCCGAACTCCTCGGAACGGATTTATCTGACGCCTATCTGAGGCAAGCCAATCGTTGGTTGAACACCGCCCAGACGTCTCTCGTACAACTCATACGAGCCAACGGAGAGTCACTGCCCCTGGCTGATCGATGTCTCCAAGGAGTGACCTGTGTTTTCTTGCTGCATGAGCTTCCTGGAGAAGCGCGTCAGAACGTTGTTAACGAAGCCTGGAGGGTGCTGGAACCAGGAGGGGTTCTAGTTTTAGCCGATTCGATTCAACTGGCGGACACACCGGAATTAAGCGTGGTGATGGATAACTTCCGCAAGTTCTTTCATGAGCCCTACTACCGCGACTACATCGGTGATGACATTGAGACTCGACTCGTCACAGCTGGATTTGAGGGAGTCACTGCTGAGTCCCACTTCATGACAAGGATTTGGTCTGCGAGGAAGCCCGCCTCAAACCACGCCTGAACGGATTCGCTGACATGCCCTGTGCCGACAAGGCTGGGGGCCATAGGGTGAGCACAATCCCAAGGGAATTCATGACAAATCCCTTTCGGTTGCGTTGGTTAGAAGGTTGGACCTTTCAAGTGGTCCTGATGGAAGGTCATGTTCAAGTTGAAGCGCAAGGCTTCGGCATCACCCTGCGCACTCCGGTGCTTCCTCAGGAAGCACCCCAATCGGCGGCAGATCGATTGGTGTTAGATGAAGATCGTCGTCGCAGAGCCATGCGTCAGGCCTGGCTGCGTGGCCAAGATTCCATTGCCACCAATCAGGAGTCGCGTTTTTCAAACTCTGATTCCGAAGCAAGTCTTCCGGTTTCACTCGTAGTGGTGGGTGCAGGGCATCGGCAATTGGTGGCCTGAGCTGGTTTAGAGATTGGCCAAAATCCAAGCCAATACAAACCCTGCGCCTCCCCAACGCAGCCCTTTCCAGAAGCGTGATCCGGAATGCTCAGGATGAAGCCATCCTTTGAAATCGTGATCTAACAACTGTTGAGCAAAGAGGCGTCGCTGCTTCCAACGCCTCGCCTGAGCGCCTAAACCTGGCTGGTGTTGACACTCTCCCTGTTGAATCAATCGGGAGACGCCATGAAGCCATTTCAACTGTCGCTGTTCACGACGACCGACGTGTGGTGGCATCCACTCACCTCCTTCAATACCGAAAATAGATCCACTTGATCGCATTGCCATGGCCAAACCAGATTCGATCTGGCCGGAGCAAACCCAGGCCAAATCGACTGAGCTTCACAGCCTCTTGAAAATTGGTGATCGTGATTGGCACCGGTTGAAGTCACAATCGAACCGGCGCGCTGCCGAATTGTTGGCAGCAGCACTGGTTCATTTGATTCAAGAAGGCAACACTGATGATGTAGCGGCCCTCACCAACCAAGCGCTGGGATGGATCAAAGGGGAACTCAAGGATCCCGGCTGTCCTCGCCACTAAACGGGACGGCGACAGGCCAGTTGAAGACGATTTCCACGACGGCTCCAACGAACATCATCAAAACACTGATGAATCAGGAACAAGCCACGGCCATGCTGTGCATCCACAGATCGAGGCAGCTCGGCGGCACGAGCCGTCGAGGGGAATCCACAGCCCTCATCCTGAACCTGCCAAATCAACCAATGAGGCGTAAGAATCCGCCGCACGCGCAGCTGTTTCTGGGGATTTTCAGAGTTGCCATGACGCACGGCATTGACCAACGCCTCGTGTAAGCCGAGCTCAACCTTCTGACTGGTCATTTCACAGCCGACAGGTTCAACAAGAAGCTCCAACAACGGAGAAAGCTGAAGGGTGGACGGCAAAACAAAGTCTGCCCAGCGAAATCGATAAAACGGCACGATTCGCCCGGTGGCAACGTCCTCTTTTGAACCTACCTGGTTCAGCCCCCAATGACAGGGTCACTCAGCCCCGACGTGCCATCAAAGCTGGATGGTTCAGGACTGCATCCATCAATCGCACACCCCTCAGTTGATTCATCAAAGGCATATGGCCTTCTGGTGCCTCCAACGACCACGTGAATGAACCTGGGTATCGCGTCCAAACACCCTCGCATTTCCAGCCAATTCGCGGCCAAAGTTGGTCATAACGCCCCCCCAAAGTCTTTAACAAACGTGCCTGGCTCGTAAAGCCAAATCGGCCCTGGGAATACACCGTCCAAAGGCGGTCGAGGCTGACGAGATCGACAGCCTCTATCGCAGGCACTTCACTGAAATAGACGTAACCACGCTGAACAGCAGCATCACCCGCCAGTTGACGCAACATGCTGCTCGTTAGACGATCTGCGGCTTCGAAGTCTTGATGCAAAAGATCGCGCTGTAACGCGACAAAATCGAGGCCCATGGCTGATTCCACATGCAACCAGCCGTCGATGGACCCCTTCAAAAGCTCCGATAAGACCGCAGGGTGGTGACGCTGGATGACCTGAAGGATCCACCCAGGCGCCCAATCATCACCCTTTGGATCAAAGGGGAGCAAATTGGAAACATCCAAGGTCACCAGGTCATCGACCCGAGATTCAATGGTCTTGATCAGCGAGCGGCGCTGACGTGGGTTACCAGCAGCGAAGCGCTCAATGAGCGACTCAACGCTGAGGGATGTGGTGGGGGAAGAACCGGAAAGCATTTTTCGCAACCGGCTTCGTCAGGCACGGCGTTATCCCACTATGTCAGGCATGGGAGACGACTATTTCAGTTCCATCGACCAGCTGCGGAAACTCCGTAGTCCCCTGATCGATGTCAGAAGTCCCTCGGAATTCGACAAGGGGCACTGGCCAGGAGCCATCAACCTCCCTTTGTTTAGTGACGACGAACGCGCCGCCGTTGGTACGAGTTACAAGCAAGACGGTCGACTCAAGGCCATTCACCTAGGCCTGCGGATCACTGGACCGAAAATGGCTGCTCTAGCCGAACAGCTTGACCAATTCAGAGGGGCAGATCAACTAAGGCTGTATTGCTGGCGAGGCGGCATGCGCTCCGCCAGCATGGCCTGGCTTGCACAGCAAATTGACCTCAATCCACTGCTGCTTCAAGGGGGATATAAGGCCTATCGCCATTGGGCTCAAAAGAGTTTTGATCAGGATTGGCCCCTGCGGATCATGGGCGGTCGCACCGGTACAGGAAAAACCGATCTGCTGCTTGCTCTGCAAAACAAAGGTGTAGCCGTTCTCGATCTTGAGGGTCTGGCCAACCACCGCGGGAGCAGTTTCGGAGGCCTTGGACTACCGGCTCAACCCAGTACAGAGCACTATGAGAATCTTCTCGCTGAAGTTCTTGATCAGCATCAGCGACAGGCTGCGGGTTCGATCTGGTTAGAAGCTGAAAGCATTCAAGTGGGACGCTGTCGCATCCCAAAAGGCCTTTTTGATCAAATGCGTACAGCACCTGTTCTTGAAATCCAGCGCAGCCTCGAGGAACGCGTTGAGCAGCTCGTGGGGGTCTATGGACAACAGGGCTCGGAAGCGTTGGCGGATGCAACGAACAGGATCAGTCGTCGACTGGGTCCCCAACGCACCCAGCAGGCTTTGGAGGCGATTGCTGAACAAGACTGGGCGACAGCCTGTCGCGCCACACTCGATTACTACGACCGCTGCTACGACCATGAACTGGCACGCTGTCCCGATCGAAACAGCATTGATTTAACCGGGCAAACCGCGGCGATGGCCGCAGAGACGCTGCTCAAGGCAAAACTTGTGCAACTTTCCGCCTAAGATCCCGCTTCAAGAAAGGGGGCCTATGGCCGAGGCAAAAGGAACGGCATCGATTCAATTTTTCCGGGGTGTCGATGAGCCTGTCGTCCCCGACATTCGTCTCACCCGCAGCCGTGATGGGAGAACTGGGCAGGCCACGTTCGTGTTTGAGCAACCCCAAGCCCTGGCCCCTGAAACCTTCGGAAACATCGGCGGCATGTGGCTGGTGGATGAAGAGGGTGAAATGGTCACCCGTGAGGTG
Organism: Synechococcus sp. BS30m-G31; assembly: GCA_016777265.1. Lineage (GTDB taxonomy): Bacteria > Cyanobacteriota > Cyanobacteriia > PCC-6307 > Cyanobiaceae > Parasynechococcus. Next base: position 11,800 of record JADHRU010000027.1, on the reverse strand, counting down.
AACGGAAAATTCGTGAACGGCATTCCCAGCGCCCTCGAAGCCACTTACACCTGGAAGACGGAAGAAGATTTTGAGCGGTTTATGCGCTTCGCCCAGCGTTACGCCGATTCCAACGGCCTTGGCTACTCACAAAATCAAAAATCTGATCAAGGGGACGCTTCAACTGAAGAGCAAGCTTGAAATTGCCTCACTGGCTGTCGCTCACAGCCTTGATTGCAGCAGCGGTGCTGATTTGGTCTCTGCGTGAGGTCCTGCTGTTGCTGTTTGCGGGGGTTGTCATAGCGATGGCCCTTTGCACGTTGGTGGGCATCTTGCGGGAACGACGTCCCATGGATCGTTCGCTCGCACTCTTGCTCTGCTTAGGCGGTCTTTTGACGATTTCCACCGTGATTCTCACGGTGGTGATCCCCCCTTTTTTGGAGGAATTTGCAGTGCTCTTGCAGCAACTTCCGAAAGCAGCACAAACACTGCTGGGGTTATCGATGAACTGGATCGATGGCATCAGCCAGGCGATCTACGGTGTTGATTCTCTTCCCAATCTTGACGAGCTTGGCTTCTCAGACCCAAGCAAACTGGTCCCCGATGGTCAGTCCATTGCTGCGGGTCTTGGTAGCGGCGTTCTCGGCCTGCTTGGTCTGGCCGGTAATTTAGGCAACGTCCTGTTGCGCCTGCTCTTTGTGGTGGCAGTGGCCCTCATGGTGAGTGTGCAGCCACAGGCCTATCGCGGCGTAAGCCTTCAACTGATTCCGTCGTTTTACCGACGTCGAGCCGCACAGGTTTTTGATCTCTGTGGACAAGCGCTGAGCAGTTGGATGGTGGGCGTGTTGATCAGTTCACTCGCTGTTTCAGCACTTTGCGGCATCGCATTGTCACTATTGGGTGTGAAATTAGTGCTCGCCAACGCCCTACTGGCTGGACTCTTGAACATCATTCCCAATGTGGGGCCAACGATGAGCACCGTGTTTCCAATGTCGGTTGCTGTGCTCGATGCTCCCTGGAAATCGATCGCAGTTCTCGGAAGCTATGTGGTGATTCAAAACTTAGAGAGTTATGTGATAACCCCATCGGTGATGCATCACCAAGTGAAATTGCTTCCAGGCTTGACTTTGACCGCACAGTTTGTGTTCACATTGCTGTTTGGACCGCTGGGATTGCTCTTGGCATTGCCGTTAGCGGTTGTACTTCAAGTGGTGATTCGTGAAGTCTTGATCCACGATGTTTTGGATCACTGGAACAACTCCGGAGCGACGACATGACGGCAAGAAGCGTCTTAGTAGCGCTGAGCCTCGTGGTGCTGACGTTGTTGGCATGGAACTTGCGCTGGGTGTTGTTGGTGTTATTTGGCGCCGTTGTGATGGCGGTAGCCCTGGATGTGCTGATCCAAAGCCTTCAACAACGCACAAAGCTGGAGCGTCCAGCCGCTCTCGCCGTCGTACTTGGCCTCTTGCTCTTAGCGGGCGCATTTCTTGGTCAGCTGCTTCTACCGGAATTGCTCGATCAGTTCCGTCAATTGGGGCGAGACCTACCCCAATTGGTTGGAAAGTTGTCCGACCTACTCAGCAGCGATCCCCGTTTAGAGCAATTCGACGAGTCGATTGGCTCAGCCATCAATCTCAAGGGACTTCAACCCTTACTGGGCTTTGCAGGAGGTGCTGCTAACACCTTGATCCAGCTCTTCCTCATGGTTCTGCTGGCGATTCTGCTTGCACTGGATCCCACGTCGCACCGACGCATGCTGCTGGCCGCTTGCCCACGACCGGCAAGGCAGCAGTTGGACCAGCTCCTGGACGAATGCAGGCATGCCCTTGGGGGCTGGCTCAGCGGAATGACCCTGTCAGCCACGACGGTGTTTCTACTGACATGGGGAGGATTACTCGTTCTCAAAGCACCGCTTGCGCTCTTGAGTGCTTTGATTTGTGGCCTCCTCACATTTGTTCCCACCATTGGGCCAACGGCAGCCACACTTCTACCAACAGGGCTAGCGCTTCTGCAATCACCGCAATTGATGGTGTCTGTCGTGGTGTTCCGTCTCATCCTCCAGAACCTCGAAGCGTTCCTGCTCACACCACTGTTGCTTCGGAAAACGGTCAATTTGCTGCCAACGGTGGCGTTGATGGCGCAATTCAGCCTGGGAGCCTTGCTTGGATTACCAGGTGTGCTTTTAGCTCTTCCACTGGTTGTTGTGCTGCAGGTGCTAATGCAACGGGTTGTTGTGCAGCAAATCATGGATCGTTGGGCATAGGGCCGGCGCTCCCATACGGTGGATTGCAATCTCCCTCAAACGATCCAGTTGGACGTCATTTTTAATTTTGCCCGTTACGAGGAGCTAAGAGAAGCCGTGCAGCAACTCGTGCGCGACAACTTTGATCCCGAGCTTCTGCGCGAGGAAGCCCATGATCTCTTCGAATCATGGTGGTCATCCAACAACAGTCAGGGTGAATGGAATGAGGCCATCAAAGAACGAACCTGGACTTCACTCTGGAACGAATTTGGTAGCAAGGACCTTCAGCGATAACGTCGCCACAATGAGATTGAACTCAGCAAAATGACGATCGCAAGTTGATGATCTCGGATTGCATAGGACAGCCCCGTCAGCGTGAAGTGATCCGCAAGAAGAATGAGTTCCGTGCGCAAATCGCCAAAGGCCAGCACGATCAGCAGGAGAGGGAACCATTGAGCCGATCGGCGCTGCAGCGATGGTCGCCTGGATTTCGTCGGCTGGTTAGTCACCCTGCGGTTCCCACAATGTGAGCAGGGATGGAGCGAGAGCAATACTTGACCAGCTACCGACCACGACGCCAATAGCAAGGGCAATCGCAAACCAATACAAGGTGGCACCACCAAAGAACACCAAGGCCAGCAAGGGCATCAAGGTGGTTCCACTGGTGTACAGCGTGCGGGTCAGGGTGGCAGACACGGCCTGATCCACCTGGAGACTCAACGGCAAATCAGAGCCTTGTTGGGTGCGCTCGCGAATGCGATCAAACACCACGACCGTGTCGTTGACGGAGTAGCCGGCAATGGTGAGCAATGCCACCGCAAAGAGACTGTCGACTTCCAGCTGGAAGAACAAGCCGAGCCAAGCGAAAATCCCGCAAACGATGACAACGTCATGGGCCAAGGCGACTAAGGCCAACAAGGCATATCGCCGGTCGTAGCGGAAGGAGATATAAACAGCGATCCCCGCAAACGCGACCAGCAACGACACCAAGCTGCTTTGCAGCAACTGACGACCCAGGCTGGGCCCAATCGTGTCGACCGATTGACCACCATCCTTGAACGGACCAGCGACCGGTTCAACGGCCTGAATGACCGTTTGGCCCTGGGCGGCAGACAGGGTGGGGAGCCGCAACACCAGTGATTGGCCAGCGTCGAGCAACTGCACGCGAGGTGCATTGAGTTGGGGCAGCGGAGCATTGCCCTCTTTGGGAAGAGTTAAGTCGCGAATGACATCCGAAACGGCAATGGCTTTGAGATCGGCGCAGGCCGGATCACATTGGCGCTCCAGCTGGATTTGTGTGCCGCCCGTGAAATCAAGGCCAGGACGCAGCGGGGCTCGAATCGCTGGATCCAGCCAACTCAACAACAAACCAATCAGGCTCACCACAACAACCGCAGCTGAAATCAACCAGACGCGTCGTCGCATCGAGCTCAAAGACCAGCGCAACTGACGGACAGCGGCCGTCGCGGTGGAAGACGCGTCAACCATGGATCAGGCGGAGGGGGTAGGGAGCTGACTATTGGGCAAGAAATTATTCGGAGAACGAAGACCCGAATAACCCATCAGGAATCGCAACAGGGTGCGGGTGCAAGTGAGTGCCGTAAACAGGCTGAGCAAAACGCCAATCCCCAACGTTGCAGCGAAACCCTTTACCAAACCAGTGCCAAGGAAAAACAAGGCTGCGCAGCTGATCAGCGTTGTGAGATGACCATCAACAATGGATGAAAATGCTTCAGAAAAGCCTGTATCAATGGAGCGAATCAACGTGTTACCACGACGCAATTCATCTTTTATCCGCTCAAAGATCAACACGTTGGCATCCACTGCCATGCCAATACTGAGAATGAAACCTGCAATCCCCGGTAGCGTGAGGGTGACAGGAATCAAGGCATACATTGCCAAATTAAAGAGGGCGTACAAGCTCAAAGCAACAACCGCTACGGCCCCCGGTAGCCGATAGGCAATAACCATAAAGACCGCCACAAAAGCCAGACCAGACAAGGCCGCTACCAAGCTTCGACGAATGTTTTCTGCACCAAGGGTTGGACCGATGGTGCGAACTTCAATGATTTCAACCGGCAGGGGAAGCGACCCACCACGAAGCTGCACCTCCAACTCTCGAGCTTCTTCAGCGGTGAAGTTCCCACTGATGCTGGCGGAACCACCGGAGATGCCGGCAGCTTCAAATTGGGGTCCAACACTGGCTTCGCTGATCGCTTGACCATCGAGAACGATGCCAAGGAGACGGTCGGTACCGGCGATGGATTTCGTGAGCTCAGCAAACGCTTCGGCCCCATCACTGTTGAACGACAGGGTGACCTCCCAACTGTTGGGATTGTTTTGCAACGGCTGACGACCTGCCGTCACTAAATCCTTTCCCGTGAGAGCAGCGGGCTCGAACTGTTGAACAATCTCCTCGTTCACTTTCGCGAGCAGCTGTTGCAACTGATCGGTTTCGCTGGTGGCCTCACCATCGAGACCAAACAGCTTCTGCGCCTCAGCCAACTGGTCGAGATCGATCCCGTCGTTGTTGTCTGAATCGCCATTAAGGGCTTGTTCATCTCGTAAACGCAAAATGGCGCGGACTTGCGATCGCAACTGACGCAAGCTTCTGAGATCTCCCTCCGCACCTGGCTTTTGCGCACGAAACTCCAGCATTGCCGTACTGCCAAGCACCCTTGCAGCTCGGGTTGGATCCTGCTCACCTGGGAGCTGAAGCACCAACTGGGTGTCACCAACGGTCTGAAGGGTCGACTCGGCCACCCCAAGGCCATTGACACGACGCTCCAGCACCGCTTTCACCGCCTCCATTTCTTCGGAGCCAACACGCGTAATCTCTCCAGCCGGCTGCACCTGCACGGTGAGCTGACTGCCTCCGCGCAAATCAAGACCTAACTCCAACGGAGTTCGAAGCAAGAACATTCCAGCCGCAATGGCTAAGGCAAGAACAAACGCAAACCAACCCTGATAACGCGCCATCAACGTCAGATCCCCTTTGACACCATCTCTTTCGCCGCCTCAACGATTTGATGGGGCTGAATGATGGTGAGATTTTCGAGGGAGCCGTTGTAGGGCGTTGGAATGTCTTGACTCGACAAACGAATGGGACGGGCATCGAGGTCGTCGAAACAGTGCTCCGTGATCAGGGCAAGCAGCTCAGCACCAATTCCGCCAGTTTTCATGCACTCTTCCACCACAATCACGCGATGAGTCTTCCGAATCGATCGACTAATCGTGTCCATATCCAAAGGCTTCAGGCTGATCAGATCAATCAGCTCAACACTCACGCCATCGGCTTCTAACTGTTCAACAGCCTTCAGGCAGTGATACCGCATTCTTGAGTAGGTGATGATCGTGACATCACTGCCTTCCTGAACGAGATCAGCCTGGTCGAGTGCACAGGTGTAGTCGCCCTCGGGCAGCTCTTCGGTGAGGTTATAAAGCAGCACATGCTCAAAAAAGAGCACGGGATTGTTGTCGCGGATTGCCGCCTTCATCAGGCCTTTGGCATTCGTAGGCGTACTACAAGCCACGATTTTGATGCCAGGTACAGCATGGAAGTAAGCCTCAAGCCTTTGGCTGTGCTCAGCACCAAGCTGTCGGCCCACACCTCCCGGGCCACGCACCACAGTTGGAATCGTGTAATTGCCGCCACTCGTGTACCTCAACATCCCCATGTTGTTGGAGATTTGGTTGAAGGCGAGCAGCAGAAAACCCATATTCATGCCTTCTACAATCGGCCGCAAACCAGTCATGGCAGCACCCACAGCCATACCTGTGAAACCGTTCTCAGCGATTGGGGTATCGAGAACCCTTAGTTCGCCATATTTCTCGTAGAGGTCTTTGGTGACCTTGTAGCTGCCGCCGTATTGGCCGACGTCCTCGCCCATCACACAAACGTAGGGATCGCGGGCCATCTCCTCATCGATGGCTTCGCGCAGTGCGTTGAAGAGAAGTGTTCCTGCCACGGCTTCACTGTGATCCCGGCTAATCCGGGGAATGAAGCCAAGCTATCTCAGCCTGTGCAAGCTCAACCGCCCGCTGCGAAGGTGAAGAGCAACAAAACGGACAGCAGCATGGCTGGTGACAACAGCAGCACCAGTTGACCGAGGTCATGGGGCGTCATCCAACCATTGCAAGTTGAGCTGACGCTAGGCAGGGTTCTGATCCCTGCTCGTAAAAAGACTGCGAAGGAACACCAACGTCAAACCAAGGGCGACAAAGCTTGTGCTGAAGGTGGCGATAAACGACAACCCCACCAGCAGCGTCTTGAATGTGACAGCGATGTTTTGGGCAATTGGTGAGTTGTAGTGCGGGGGGTGCGTAGCGAAATACATCACCATCCGCCGACTCAAACCAAGGGCAAGCCAGGCCAGGAAGCCGGCCGTAACGGCCCCTGAAAAGAAGCTCAGAGGCCCCTTTCTCGGGTCCCGCGGTTCTTCAACTGAATCGGATGGCGTGGGGTCGGTCATGACGCAATCCTCACGCCATCGCTTCGCAACGAACAAGCCCAAGCGCTCAAGCCAGCTGTCTTGAGCTTTGGAGCCAGATCGGCAGCAGCCTGATCACATTGGTCTTGATCGCGAAACAGGGCAAAACAACTGGGGCCCGAACCGCTCATGGCAACCGCAAGAGCATTGGGGAGCTCTTGTAGCAGCTGAATCGACGCCTGCACCGCCTTCGTTTCCGGTGCCACTACCACCTGTAAATCATTGCGGAGAGGCGGTGGGCACCCAGCCCGTAGTGGCTGAAGCCATGGGGCCTCCCGCAAGGCCTGTCGGCGCTGCTCAAACGCCATCTCGCCCTGCAGGTAATTCGTTCCACTGATCTCCTTACAGCGTTGATAGGCCCAGGGGGTGGACACACTCACCAAGGGATCCTTGACCAAGAGCACAGCCAATCCCTCAGTTATTGGAGCCACTGGCTCCAATAACTCACCACGACCAAAGCAAAGCTGAGTTCCACCAGCCACACAAAAGGGCATATCCGAGCCGAGTTCAGCAGCCATGGACTCGAGAGCTGCTGGGGTATGACCAAGCCCCCACAAGGCATTCAATCCCACCAGCGCCGCCGCACCATCACTCGAACCACCTGCCAAACCTGCGCCAATGGGAATTCGCTTCTCCAGATGCATCGAGACCCCCAGCTCGCCGAAGCCCGACCGGGCCCGCAGCAGCTCGGCCGCTTTCAACACCAAGTTGTCGGCACCAGTGCTCAGGCTGGGATCGTCACAGGTCAGCGTGATTTGTGCGTCTGCAGTGTTGGTGAACTGGAGGCAATCCGCCAAGTCGATGCTTTGCATCACCATCGCCAACTCATGAAAGCCATCAGAACGCAGTCCCAACACCTCCAAGTGCAAATTCACCTTGGCCGGTGCCGTCACAGTGAGCATGGCGATCGGAAGGCGATTCAAACGTCTTGATTCAAACCCCTGGCGAGGGCAACCCAGGACTCAGCGGCCACCTCTTGAGGACGCTGCTGGAGGCTGATCCCCACCGAGGCCGCCAAAGGTTCCAAAACCTGAGGATCAATCACGCTGCCCAGGGTGTTGCGCAACATCTTTCGCCGCGCCTGAAAGGCCCGCTTCAGCAAGGCCTCGACGCGACTCGCAAGGTCGAGAGCAAGGCGCCTCTCAGGGGGGAATGGCTTGAGCAGGATCACTTCGGACTGCACCTTCGGTGGTGGCTGAAAACATCGGGGAGGCACGGGGCAGACCAAGGAGCAATCCGCTAGAAGCTGCATCCGAACACTCAAAGCACTGAAGCTGCTCCGCCCTGGTTTGGCGCGAATCCTTTCGGCCACTTCCTTCTGTACAAGCAGCACAAGACAGTCATAAGTGGGCTCAACTGGACGATCGAGATGGCCGACCAGACGCCCCAGCAAAGGCCCTGTGATGTTGTACGGGATGTTGGCAACAACTTTATTGGCGAATCCGCCATCCCCCAGCTGCAGCGGTGCCTCCAAGACATCGCCCCCGCGCAGGCTGAACCTGGTGTCGGTTCCAAAGCGATCGTGCAGACCCTGCACCAAGTCGCGGTCCAGTTCGATTGCATGCACTTGGGCCGCTGGTGAGGCCAGCAAACGCTCCGTTAAAGCACCACGACCAGGACCCACCTCCAGCACGCGGTCGTCTTGTTGAAGACGGGCGGCTTCAACAATCTGATCCAGCACCCGCACATCATGCAGCCAGTGCTGACCAAAGCGCTTACGGGCGGTATGGCCTGAAAAAGACATCTCGGTTTCTGGATCCCTTCACTGTGCCCTAAGCCGGAACGAGCTAGTGAGCCCCCGTACCTGCACCGTTCAACTCAATTGATGAATGGCATACCAACGCACCCGTGTCACGGAGCAGGACAGGTCGACAAGGGCTAACACCACCTGAAGGAGCTGGTGATCAGCGCCTGGATGGTCGGATCTCCAACAATTAATCGCCCGCGCTAACCGGCGACGCTTACGACTGTGAAAAGCATCCAAACCACCACGGTCATGCCGTGGAGCCGTCCGACCTTTCACCTCCACGACCAACAGGCGTTGATCTCTTTGCAGCACCAAATCGAGTTCTCCCCAACGGCAAGACCAGTTCCGATCGAGCAACACCCACCCCTTGGTTTGCAAGAGCTGGAAAACGATCTCTTCCGCTCGATCTCCCCGTATCTGTTGCTTGGTCAAATCGTGATGCCCGAGACATTCCCCTCAATTCCCAGGACGTCACGTCTCGTCTCTGTCCGCATCTGTGCTGACTGAGTCGGTGCATTCAGAGTCGCCCTAGGATTAAGTCATCAAGGGATGGAACCAATGCGTCGCCGACCGTTGGCTTTTCTAGCTGCATTGCTTCTTCTGTTAACACCTCTGCTCTGCTCCTCAGCGCCAGTTATCGCAGCGCCAGTTATCGCAGCGCCAGTTATCGCAGCGGTGGATGTCGCCAAACAAGTCTTAATTGGCGCTGATTACGCAAACAAAGATCTCGCCGGGGCCACCTTTAACCTCAGCAATCTTCGAGAAGCCGATCTCTCAGGCTCCGATCTCCGTGGAGCCAGTTTGTACGGGGCCAAGCTGCAGGATGCCGACCTCAGCAACACCGATCTTCGTGAAGCCACGTTGGATTCGGCAGTAATGACTGGAACCAATCTCAGCAATGCAGTGATGGAAGGTGCCTTTGCCTTCAACACCCGTTTTAAAGATGTGGTGATTACAGGGGCTGACTTCACCGATGTCCCCATGCGCGCTGATCAGTTGAAAAGTCTTTGTGTTGTGGCCGACGGCACCAACCCCGTCACCGGCCGGAGCACCCGCGAAAGCCTTGGCTGCAGCTGAACAATGAGTTTCGATTCCCGCAGCTTGGATCGCTTGCGTGAACTGGGCAGGAGCTTGCCGCAACGGCTTCCTGAACCCAAGCCTTCGGTCTCGCCCAAAGCGAGTCAAGTGCGCCACAAAGTTGAAACAGAGCAAGATCCCGACGCCCTGTTTCGGGAGTTAATGCAAGTGAGCCGTGACGGGCAAGTGCCAGAGCACTTGATGGCTCGTCTCAAGCAACTCGAAGAGCAGCGCTCGCCTCAAACACGCAGCTCCCACGCTGCGTCCGCAGATGCAGCGAACTTGCCTCCACTTCCCAAAACCCAAACCGGACAAGGCAAGACAACCCGACCCAAACGCCCCAATGTGTCCGCAGGCAGCGAGGAAGAAACCCTTTATGTGGCCTTCAGCCAATTGCTGCTCGAGGACGACGAGACCAGCGATTGAATCCCTCACGCTGCCGAATTTTGGCCGTGGGCAAAGTCCGCCGCGATTGGATTCAAAAGGGAATTGACTTGTACTTGAAGCGCCTGCCAGGGCTCAGCGTTACCGAGCTACGGGACAGCTCACCCGAAAAAGAAGCAGACAGCATCCGTGCGGCATTACGTGCGGATGAAACCTTGATTGCCCTGATGGAACAAGGGGAGTGCTTGGGCTCGATTCCCTTTGCAAAGCGCTTAGAGCAGTTCGAGAACGAACGACTTGTTTTTGTGATTGGTGGTGCCGACGGACTCACCGCCGAGCTCAAGTTGCAGGCCAACTGGCAACTCAGCTTGTCGCCACTGACCTTCCCCCATGAATTGGCTCGACTGATGCTGGTGGAACAACTGTTTCGTGCCCAGTCAATCGTGCAGGGACGTCCATACCACCGCGCCTAACGATGAATTCAAACCGGATGGCTTCCTAGGGTTCATCACATACATCCGATGCCCTGAGCACATCCATGCGTCTAGCGCTGCTCTCGCCAGTCCATGGCACATCGATTGATCACATTGCCCGACAACTGGATAATTACCGGGCTTTTCTTGCCCCTTTCCAGCTCCGTCATTACTTGCATATTTCGCTTGAAAGCAGTCCGGAATTAAAAGCAAATCTCATGGCATTTGCTGAACAAGAAGGTCACGACATTGTGATCACCAAAAAATCACGACCAACCTGGCGACCTTGCACAGCAAACGCTCTTTGCGAATTAATTAAAACGGCACTTAAGGATGGCACAAAACATGACAAAGTTTTAATACATACCGACACAGATCTACTTTTTACAAGAAAAGTCAGGCGTCATTTAAAGAAGCATGCCATTGGTTGTGGCAACAAACCATTTCGCGCGAAAAGTGGTAGATGGAAATGGGTCAAAAAAGCTCAGAAAGATCCACGAGTCAGACGCTTGACTGAAGAAATGCTTGATGGAGACGCCAGTTCACTTCGGATTGGTCGAGTTTCCGGTGCCTTTATGCCATGGGATCGATTCAAAGCTTTTGGAGTGATTTACAATCATTACTTTGACAATCCCTTTTTCGAACAACATCCGAAACGTCATTGGCCTCTCCCAGAGATCGCTATTCCCACCATTCTGCATCTTCTTGAGGGATCTAATTCGACATTCCAGCCAGCCTTGATTCACGCTCCAGGTACGAGCGATATCACCACCACAACCATTGATCATGGCATAAATAGTGGTGACTATTTTGGATTAAAAAAGGTAGCTCAAAACACAGAAAGCGAAGCCTTTCAATACCTCAATCACCTGCAATCTAAAGCAGCAAGATTGATCTAAACCATGCTTCACATCGTTGAAAATGACCTGCCATTACCATTGATCCAATCACTACGCGATCGATATGTCGCCCATGGGGTTCTTAAGCAAAACCTTGATAGGGCACGGTCGTTCCATGCACCGGAGCAACAAGACGTCATGGACACCTATCTCCACCAACACTTGCGCACCTCATTTCGCTTTGTTCAACCAACAGATTGCATGAGATTAAAGGCAGATCTAAGAGCAAAACAATAAATAGTGTTGCGCAGTAGAATTCAATGCTGGCGTGCGCATAGATAACACTCCCACCTGGGGATAAATTTCATCAGTTCCTACAGCGAATAGGCTTCATACATTTCTGCATTTCCTAAGGAGATTCAGAAGCTTTAGACAGCATTACTGACTATCTCCACTCCAACCATGAATAGAGTTCCAAGTCTCATGGTACTCATAGTCAGAGGACAATGTCTCTTCAATGAGTTCTAACTCCAAGCCATTTTCAGCAATAACCATTTCAAGTCGATGTT